>VXMN01000212.1 GCA_009841055.1 Acidobacteriota bacterium | reverse complement strand
GAACGCGCTCACGGACAACAATCGATCATGTCCATCGAATCATCCGCAGGGTGGGCATCAATTTGCGGCCTACAGCCCCAGCAGCCGCGTCAGCCAGGCAAAAAATACTCCGGCCGGAAGCAGGGTCGCCACGCCGACCGCACAGGCCAGAACGGGATTGGCGGTTCTTTTCAGGGTGAGTAACGCCAACAGCAGTTGGCAGGCGCCGATTCCCAGCGTGGCCACCGTGCCCGCCACGGCTCCGTGAGCGCACCAGGGACAGTCGGGCGGCCCGGGCTCAAAGACGTTGCAGTGAGCGGCGGCTCCAGTCCAGAGCCAGGTGCAGCCGCACCCGAAGGCCAACCCGCAAAAAGGGATCAACAGGAGCCCCAGACTGGCCAGGACGACGGATACGACTGTCCATTGAGCTCTGGTCGGAGACCTCATGGGCAAAGGGCAGGGAACAGTCTCGGGTCGTTGGGAATGACAAAAAGAAGAGGCGGTCCGGCCGGCAATCCCGGCCCCGACCGCCTCCTGGAGAAAACGCGGACCTAGTACATGTCGCCGTGGCCGTGCGGCATGGGCGGCTCAGGCTTTTTCTCCTCCGGAAGCTCGGAGACCAGAGCTTCGGTGGTCAACAGCAGGCCGGCCACGGAGGCGGCATTCTGGAGAGCGGTTCGGGTAACCTTGGCCGGATCGATGATGCCGGCCGCGGTCAGATCCTCGAGTGCCCCGGTTTCCGCATTGAGCCCGTAGCTGTCCTGCTCGCCGGCTTTCACCTCCTCCACCATCACCGCGCCTTCGATTCCGGCATTGGCGGCGATCTGCCGAAGAGGTTCCTCCATCGCCCTCACCACAATCTGGACACCGATCTGTTCATCTTCCTCGAGCTGGAGCTCCTTCAGAGCCGGAATCCCCTTGAGGAAGGTGACTCCTCCACCCGGAACGATGCCTTCCTCCACGGCAGCCCGGGTGGCATGCATGGCGTCCTCCACCCGAGCTTTCTTTTCCTTGAGCTCGGTCTCGGTGGCGGCTCCCACCCGGATCACGGCCACGCCACCCACCAGCTTGGCCAGCCGTTCCTGCAGCTTCTCGCGATCGTAGTCGGAGGTGGTTTCCTCGACCTGGGCACGAATCTGCCGCACCCGGCCTTCGATTTCCGCGGACTGGCCCGCACCCTCCACGATGGTGGTATTGTCCTTGTCAATCACCACGCGCTTGGCTCGCCCAAGGTCCTCCAGGTGGAGATTCTCCAGCTTGAGTCCAAGGTCCTCGGTGATGGCCTTGCCTCCGGTCAGGATCGCGATGTCCTCCAGCATGGCCTTGCGCCGGTCGCCGAAACCGGGAGCCTTCACGGCAGCGCCGTTCAAGGTTCCTCTGAGCTTGTTGACCACCAGCGTGGCCAGCGCCTCGCCCTCGACTTCCTCGGCGATGATCATGAAAGGTCTTCCCACCTTGGCCACCTGCTCGAGAACGGGCAGCAGGTCCTTCATGTTGCTGATCTTCTTCTCGTGAATCAGCAGAAAAACGTCTTCCAGCACACATTCCATTCGATCGGAGTCGGTGACGAAGTAGGGCGAGAGATATCCTCGATCGAACTGCATCCCCTCCACGATCTCCAGGGAGGTGTCCATGGACTTGGCTTCCTCGACGGTGATTACACCATCCTTGCCGACCTTGTTCATGGCCTCGGCAATGATGGCTCCGATCTCGGAGTCGCCGTTGGCCGAAATGGTGCCGACCTGGGCGATCATCTCACCCTTTACCGGGCTGGCCAATTTCTCTATCTGCTGAACCGCGCTTTCGACGGCCCGGTCGATGCCGCGTTTCAATGCCATGGGATTGGCGCCGGCCGCGACCGTCTTGATCCCTTCTCGCAAGATGGCCTGCGCCAGCACGGTGGCCGTGGTGGTGCCGTCGCCGGCCACGTCACTGGTCTTCGAAGCCACCTCCCTGACCATCTGCGCGCCCATGTTCTCCAGAGCATCCTCCAGCTCGACTTCCTTGGCCACGGTTACGCCATCCTTGGTGATGGTCGGGGATCCGAACTTCTTGTCCAGAACCACGTTGCGTCCTCGGGGTCCCAGGGTAATCTTCA
The DNA here is from genome assembly GCA_009841055.1 of Acidobacteriota bacterium. Taxonomy (GTDB): domain Bacteria; phylum Acidobacteriota; class Terriglobia; order Versatilivoradales; family Versatilivoraceae; genus Versatilivorator. The sequence continues at coordinate 2,740 of VXMN01000212.1, read as the reverse complement.
CTGCGTCCGCCAACTGGTTTACTCCGCGGAGGATCGCCTGTCGCGAATCCTCCCCGCTAACAATCTGCTTAGCCATGAATTTTCTCCTTGCCAGTCATCCAATGGGGCCTGCAGGCCCGAAATTTTGCCACTGAGGCCGTTTGGCCGTTACCGCTCCAGCCGGTCTCACTCGGACTCCAGGATCGCCAGGACATCCTCTTCCTTCATAATGAGGTACTCCTCGCCGTCCAGGGTAACCTCGGAGCCGGAATACTTGCCGAACAGGATGCGGTCTCCGGCCTTTAGCGTCATATCCAATCGCTTGCCGTTTTCGAGCACCTTGCCATTGCCGGCGGCCTTGACGATTCCTTCCTGGGGCTTCTCCTTGGCTGTATCCGGAATGATCAGGCCACCTCTGACCGTTTCCTCCGGCTCGGTCCGCTGAACTAGGATGCGATCCTGCAGGGGTCTAAGACTCATAGGGTTTTCTCCTTAAATATAAACAATTTACGGGCATATATTAGCACTCTTTGCCCTTGAGTGCCAAGTTCTACTCTTTATAATGACGCCCCTCCATGGTTGTCAAGGATAAACTAGTCGCCCGCCTCGTCCGGCTTCCACCGCAGCAACGGCCGTCGGGCGGCCCGGACTTCATCCAGACGGCTCACCCGGGTGGAATGGGGCGCCTGTTTGAGGAGGTCGGGATCGGAATCGGCCTCCTCGGCAATGCAGCGCATGGCGTGGATAAACTGATCCAGCTCCTGCCGGCTTTCGGTTTCGGACGGCTCGATCATCAGAGCTCCCTGCACGATCAGGGGGAAAGCGACGGTGGGCGGGTGAAAGCCGTAATCCATCAGGCGCTTGGCAAGATCCATCACCGTAAGGTTGTTCCGGGTCTGCCGCCTGCTGGAGAACACCACTTCGTGAAGTATGGGTTGGTCGTAGGGCAGGTCATAGACATCGCGCAAATGGTGCTTGATGTAGTTGGCATTCAGAATGGCCACCTGGCTGGCCTGCTTGAGCCCTTCGGCCCCGTTGGCCAGGATATAGGCCAGCGCCCGCACCAGGGTCAGGAAGTTTCCGTAGTACGCCTTGACCTTGCCGATGGAGTGGGGTCGGTCGTGATTCAGAAAGTAACCTCCGTCCTGGCGCCGCTCCACGGTTGGAACCGGCAGGAAGGGTTCCAGCACCTGCTTGACCGCCACGGGTCCGGCCCCGGGACCGCCGCCGCCGTGTGGCGTGGAAAAGGTCTTGTGCAAATTGATGTGGAGGACATCCACTCCAAAGCTGCCCGGCCGGGTAATCCCCATCAGGGCATTGAGGTTGGCCCCATCCATGTAGACCAGTCCACCCCTGTCGTGCACGATCCGGGCGATGCTCACGATATCCTGCTCGAAGATGCCCAGCGTATTGGGGTTGGTCAACATCAGGGCCGCAACCTCGTCGTTCATGGCCCGTTCCAGCCCGTTGAGATCGATGCATCCACGGCTATCCGACTTCAGTGACTGAACCTCGTATCCGGCAATGACCGCGCTGGCGGGATTGGTTCCGTGGGCGGAGTCGGGAATGAGAACTTTCCGCCGGGGATTCCCCCGCGAACTCAAGCAGGCACGAATCATCAGGATGCCCGTCAACTCTCCGCTGGCTCCGGCCGGGGGCTGCAAGCTGACCGCGTCCATGCCGCTGATCTCGCCCAGGCAATCCGCCAAGAGCCTGAGAACCTCCAGGCAGCCCTGCACCAGCGACTCGGGGCTCAGAGGATGGGCCTCGGCCAGCCCTTTCAGCCCGGCGACCCGCTCGTTGAGCCGGGGGTTGTACTTCATGGTGCAGGAACCCAGCGGATACATGCCGGCATCGATGCTGTAGTTCCAGCCGGCGAGCCGGGTGAAGTGCCGCACCACGTCCACCTCGCTGACCTCCGAAAAACCGGGAATCGGCTCCCTCAGGTTGTCGTCTCCCAATGCGGCGCCAAGATCGACCGGCGGGACATCCAGGCTAGGAAGGTCGTAGCCCGTCCTCCCCGGGGAACTCCGCTCGAAAATCAACCCCTCGTTCAGGTTGAGGTGTCTGCCGGTTCTGGCAAACTTCATGGGTGGGTTGCTCATTGCGGTACCGGAATGAAGCAATGGACCGGCATCAGGCCGCGGCCTTCACCAGTTCCACCAGGCGATCGATATCTTCCCGGCTCTTGGTTTCCGTAATCGATACCAGCAGGGCATCCTCGAGCCGGGAGTCGTATCGCCCCAGTGGCAGGCCGGGAACCACGCCGGCGTCGTGGAATCTCTTCTCCACCTCTGAAAAAGGGCGGTTCAACCGAAACACGAACTCATTGAATCGAGGGCCCTCGAACAGAGTTTCGACAGGAAGCCTTCTCAGGGCGGCCATCCCATACTGGACTTTGGCAACGTTCTGAATGGCCAGTTCCCGGAGTCCCTTCCGGCCGAGCAGGGAACAGAACAGGGTCACCATCAGCGCCGTCAGGTTCTGATTGGTGCAGATGTTGGAGGTGGCTTTTTCGCGCCGGATGTGCTGTTCCCGGGTTGCAAGAGTCAACACGTATCCTCGTTGCCCGTGCCTGTCCACGGTCTGACCCACCAGGCGGCCCGGCAAATTCCGGACAAACTTCTCCCGCGTCGCCAGAAAACCCACGTGGGGCCCTCCGTAACCGGACGAGATTCCCAGTGACTGAGCTTCGCCGCTTACGATATCGGCCCCGGCCGAGCCCGGAGATCGCACGAGTCCGAGCGAAAGCACCTCGGCG
>VXMN01000259.1 GCA_009841055.1 Acidobacteriota bacterium | reverse complement strand
CCAACTCAGGTCAGCCAAGATCCGTCTGAGGAAAGAGCTGGGCTCCACGACCGTCCGGGTCCACGGCAATTCCGGAAAGCTGCAGCAGGTGTTTCTCAATCTGTTCATCAATGCCAAGGACGCCATGCCCGGCGGGGGAGAATTGCTGGTCAGGACCTCCACGCCGGATTCCGTGTTCCGGGTCGAGATCGAGGATACGGGCAATGGAATCCCCGAGGAGCACCTGCAGAAGATCTACGATCCCTTCTTTACCACCAAGGAAATGGGCCGGGGCACCGGGTTGGGGCTTTCGGTGACCTACGGGATCGTTCAGGAGCACTCGGGAAACATCATGGTGGATTCCAAACCGGGTCAGGGCACACGGTTCATCGTGGAGTTTCCTGCCGCCAGGAAGGTGGCCCATGTCTGAGCACTCCGGATCCATTCTGGTGGTCGACGACGAACCTGCGATTCGCGAGAGTCTCGAGTTTCTGCTGTCCGAAGCCAACTACAAGGTGGCCCTGGCCGAGGGCGGTCTGGAGGGGTTGAAGAAGCTGGAGTCCGACCTCTTCGACCTGGTGCTGCTGGACGTGATGATGCCCGACAAGAACGGGCTGGAGGTCCTGGAGGAGATCGGCCGTTCCTCTCCGGAAACCGCCGTCATCATGATCACCGCTTTCGGCACCATTGAAAATGCGGTGCGGGCCATCAAGTCCGGCGCGGTGGACTATGTCACCAAGCCCTGGGACAACGAAAAGCTCCTGTTGGATATCCGAAACGGGATTCAACAGCGCAAGCTTCAGTATGAGAACCGGGAGCTGAAGCGCGCTCTCAAGCAGCAGTCGGGATTCGCCAACATGGTTGGCAAGAGCGAGCAGATGCTGAAGGTTTTCGACCTGGTGACCCAGGTGGCCCAGAGCCGGAGCACGGTGCTGATTCAGGGAGAGAGCGGCACCGGGAAGGAGCTTGTCGCCAAGGCGATTCATGCCAACAGCGGCCGCTCCAGGAAAGCCTTTGTGACCGTGAACAGCGGCAGCCTTCCCTCTGACCTGCTGGAGAGCACGCTCTTCGGGCACCTCAAGGGCGCCTTTACCAGCGCTGTTGCTTCCAAAAAGGGACTGTTCGAGGTGGCGGACCAGGGGTCCATCTTCTTTGACGAAATCGGATCGGTGGGGCTGGAGACTCAGGCCAAGCTGCTCAGAGTGATTCAGGAGAAAGAGTTCATGCGTCTGGGTGGCGTGGATACCATCAAGGTGGACGCGCGTATCATTGCCGCGACCAACGTGGACTTGAAGAGATTGGTGGAGCAGGGCACCTTCAGGGAAGACCTGTTCTACCGCCTGAATGTGATTTCCGTTCAACTGCCCCCACTTCGGGAGCGCAAGGAAGACATTCCTCTGCTGGTCGATCACTTCTTGAAGAAGTTCAGCCAGGAGAACAACAAGACCTTCGGTCCGGTTTCTCCCGAGATCATGAGACTGCTGGTGCAATACGACTGGCCTGGGAACGTGAGAGAGTTGGAGAACGTGGTCGAGCGGGCGGTGGTGCTGAGCACATCGGGGGTTCTGTCCGGGGAATTGATCTCCCGTGAGGTCAAGCCGGCTCCAACGATCCCCAGGACCAACGGCATGCCTGACATGGACGGCAAGCCGCTCTTCGAAATCCTGGATGCCTTTGAGAGAGACGTGATCCTGCGGATGCTGGAGAGTGTCAATTGGAGTCAGACCGAGGCGGCCGAGCGGTTCGGATTGCCCCTCTCCACACTCAACTCCAAGGTCAAGCGCCTGGGAATCGACGCCAAGCGCCGGCGCTTGCGACAGTAGCCCCCGCCATTCTCCCCTTGCCGCCGGCCCGCCATTCGTGCCAGCCCGAATGCTCATGAAACGCCTGATTCCCCCGTTCCCGCGGAGAGGACCTGTCTTGTGGATCGCCCGTGCCCTGAGCCTGTCGATGGTGTTCGGAATGGTTGCGCTTCCCGTCGCCGCTGATTGGCTCCTCGGGCTGAGCTACTACCACCAGGGGAAATATCGTCGAGCGGTCGAGGTACTTCTGGCCGAAGTCCGGGAGAATCGCCAGGATGCCCTGATCCTTCGAATTCTGGGTCTCAGCTACTACCACTTGCGCGATTATGATCAGGCGGAGATCCATCTGAAGAGCGCTCTGGAGCTGAAGCCCGACTTCGAGGCGGAGTTGGGTCTGGCCCGGGTTCAGGCGGGGCGCGGCAATCTCGATACCGCCCTTCAGTCGCTCGACAAGGGGCAGGCGTTCATTCAAACCGACCGGCACAGATTCCAGTACCATTTTTCTCGGGGATCGATTCTGCTGCGGCAGGGCCATCCTGACCTGGCCCTTGGGGAATTCAGGAGAGCCGAGCCCTTTGCAGGAAAGCAGCCCGCCTTCTTTGCGCAAATGGGCGGCCTGGAGTACAGCCTGGGTCGGATTCCGGAGGCCCTGGCCGCATTGGAACGGTCCCTGGAACTCGACCGCGGCCAGCCGGAAGTCCTGGTGTCCCTGGGCGAAGTCTGCTTGCGGCTCTCGGCAACCGAAGCATCCACGGCAAAGGCAGACCATTTCGACAGGGCCGTGGCTCTGGCGGGGGAGGCTCTGGCCCTGAGTCCGGACAGTGTGACCGCACACCACCTGGCAGGCAGGGGCCATTTGGGTTTGAGGGAATTCCCCAATGCCGAGAGACACTTTCGCAAAGTCATTGCCCTCGACAGGAAACATTCGGGGATCTTCTACAGCTTGGGGCAGGCTCTCATTGGATTGGACCGGTACCCGGAAGGGGTCGTGGTCCTGGAAGAGGCTGTTGAAGAAGATCCCGGCAATCCGGACATTCACTATGCCTTGGGGTTTTGCCGGGAAAAGACGGGATACTACCGGCAAGCCCTGGACTCCTACCGTCGAGCCGGCCAATTGCGCCCCGACCCGGAGTTCAAGGCCGCCGAGGTGCGCTTGGGGAAGCGGCTGGACTCCGCCAGGTGAGCCCGGACGTGAATAGGGGACGTTGTTGATTTACTGGAATAACTTCGATCAGCCCTTCCTGAATTGCTTGGATTCAACCACGTCCCCACGCTGTAGGACGAATTTTGCAAGAGGTTCGAAGGACTACGAAGGACTGCGAAGGGCCACGAAGGCGATAATTGATGGATAGATGAGGGCCGATTGTCGATTGGGATGTAACCAGCCACCCGCTGTGAAATGCGGGCCGGAGGAATTACCTTGACCAAGTCATTCGTTCTGGAGCAGTTGACCCGCAAAGCCGCCAATGCCGGGAAGCATATCGTACTGCCGGAAGGAACCGACGAGCGCACCCTGGCGGCAGCCGCCAGGATTCAGGACCAGGGGTTGATGCGCCTGACTCTCCTGGGGGACCCCGGTGTCATTGCGGAAAAGGGCAAGGCCCTGGGTTTGAATCCGGAATCGGTCGGGATCATCGAACCCAGGCGCTCGGACAGGTTGAACCACTACGCCGGGCTCTACCACGACAGCATGAAGTCCAAGGGCATCACCAGGCAGGAGGCGGTCCGCCAACTGGAACACCCCCTCTATTTCGGAAACGCCATGGTGAGTTGGGGCGATGCCGACGGTTCGGTGGCGGGGGCAAGCCATACCACGGCCGAGACGGTCCGGGCGGCCTTGCGGTGCATCGGGCTGCAGGACGGTTGTTCCCTGGTCTCCAGCTTCTTTCTGATGCTTTTGCCGGGTGGCTCCGGCCGGGAGGAGAGTCCCCTGATCTTTGCCGACTGCGCCGTCGTTCCCAACCCGGATGCTTCCCAGTTGGCCGATATCGCCATGGCGACAGCCCACAACACCCGGGCGCTGCTGGGGGTGGAACCCAGGGTGGCCATGCTCTCATTCTCCAGCAAGGGAAGCGCCCGCCACCCCCTGGTGGACAAGGTGGTGGAGGCAACCCTCACAGCCCGAGAGCGTTATCCGGGATTGCGGGTGGACGGAGAACTGCAGGTGGATACAGCCCTGATAGCGGAGATCGGTGGTCGGAAAGCGCCGGAAAGCCCGGTGGCCGGGAGGGCCAACACGCTCATCTTCCCTGACTTGCAGGCAGGCAACATCGCCTACAAGCTGGTGGAGCGACTTGCCGGCGCACAGGCTGTCGGTCCGGTGCTGCAAGGGTTGAAAAAACCTGCCAATGACCTGTCCAGGGGCTGCACGGCCCAGGACATTGTCAACACCGCGGTGGTTACCGCGGTCCAGGCGGGATCCCCGCCCCCCTCACCGGTTGGGTGAAGCGGACGGTTCTGATCTCGTTAGCGCGACTCGGCGTCTCTTCGCTGCTTTTTTCGGCTCCGCTTGCGAGCCAAGGCTTGCTTGACCCGTTTCTTTTCGCCCGGTTTCAGATAAAAGGAGTGCCGCTTTACTTCTTTGATGATGTCTTCGGTCTGGACCTTGCGCTTGAAGCGCCGCAAGGCGTTTTCCAGGCTTTCGCCCTCCTGAACCCTGACTTCCGCCACTCTGTTTCACCCCCCTTGGGTGCGTCGATAGTTGCAGGATGGTAGGTAAATTCCCGACTGCCTGTCAAGGGATTACCACTCTTCGAGTGGAGACCGGGGAGTGGGACAGCGGCCCGGCAAGCCGGCGCCTGCCTCCTTGAGGAGCAAGAGCGTTTGGAAGAGGCGCCCCCCGGGAGCGCGGGCGTCCCGCCCGCATGCGCTTCCGTTGCGTTTCGCTCAGTTTCCCTGCGATGGCGCGCCCGGCACGCCAGCAGGCCACCCGGGAGCAGCAAGAGTGATGGAAGGAGGCCCCACCCGGGAGCGGGGGGGGGCGGGGCCCCCCCCGCCCCACCCCCCCCCACCCCCGCCCCCGCGGCGGCCACCAAAGCGCCAGCAAGGAAACCGCCCCGCC
>VXMN01000109.1 GCA_009841055.1 Acidobacteriota bacterium | reverse complement strand
GGTGGGCTTGCGTCCCGGGGGACAGCGGTAGCTTCTGTGTTCGTAGATCATTCCGGAGTCCCTTTCTCAGCCTCGGGGTCGAGTCCGAACCAATCGATGATGTCGCGTGCGAGGACTTGACCTTCCGCGGATGGTGCTTGGGCAGCGAATTATGTTCTCCCGCCAGGGAGGTGTCAAGGGAGGGGAGGCCGCCGCTCCATAACGGGTTACCGGAATTCACCCCTGATCGCTGTCGGGAAAGGCATCTTTTGATCTTCCTTCGTGGAGGACTCTTTTCCCTGGCGCACAGTCCTGCCCGGCTAATGCAGATAGGCCGAAGGGGCCTCGGCCGCCTTGAGCCCGGCCGGCATCAGCAACGGCGCCAGAGCCTGGCCGGTATGGGAACCGGGAGCCCGGGCCACTGCTTCCGGAGTTCCCTGGGCAACGATCCGCCCGCCCTGTTCGCCACCCTCCGGACCCAGGTCGATGATCCAGTCGGCCGTCTTGATGACGTCGATCTGGTGCTCGATGACGATCACGGTGTTGCCCCGATCGGTCAAGCGGTGGAGCACTTCCAGGAGCCGCTTGACATCCTCGAAATGCAGGCCCGTGGTGGGTTCGTCCAGGATGTAGAGGGTTCGCCCCGTCGCCCTTCGACTCAGCTCCCGAGCCAGCTTGATCCTTTGGGCCTCGCCTCCGGAAAGGGTGGTTGCCGACTGTCCCAGGTGGACATATCCCAGGCCGACCTCGCTCAGCGTCTGCAGCTTCATGCGGATCGAGGGGACGTTGGCCAGGATTTCGAGCGCTTCGTCCACCGAGCTTTCCAGCAGATCGGCAATGGAGCGCCCCTTGTAGCGGACGGTCAGGGTCTCGCGATTGTAGCGGCGCCCCCGGCAGACGTCGCACTGGACATAGACATCGGGGAGGAAGCTCATCTCGATGCGTCTCAGGCCGTCCCCCTGGCAAGCCTCGCAGCGCCCTCCCTTGACGTTGAAGCTGAAGCGGCCGGGTTTGTAGCCACGCTCGCGCGACTCCGGCAGCGAGGCGTACAGCTCGCGGATGGCCGTAAACAGGCCGGTATAGGTGGCGGGATTCGAGCGGGGCGACCGCCCGATGGGTTGCTGGTCGATCTCGATGACCTTGTCGATCAGAGTGGCGCCGGAAAGACTCCGGTGCCGCCCGGGCTCGGCCAGCGATCCGTACAGCCGCCGGGCCAGGGCGCGATAGAGGATGTCATTGACCAGGGAGGATTTGCCGGAACCGGAGACTCCGGAGACAACCGTAAACAGACCCAGGGGAAAACGCACGTTGATTCCCTTCAGATTGTTCTGGCGGGCGCCCCGGACGACCACGGCCTTGCCGTCGCCCTTCCGCCGGTCGCCGGGAACCGGGATCTCCAGCTCTCCTGAAATGTAGCGCCCGGTCAGGGAACGGGGATTGTGCGATATCTCCGCCGCAGTGCCCTTGGCAATCAGATCGCCTCCGGCCTTGCCGGCTCCCGCACCCAGATCGACCACGAAATCGGCCAGGCGGATGGTGTCCTCGTCATGCTCGACCACCAGCACGGTATTGCCCAGGTCCCTGAGATGCTGCAGCATTTTCAGCAGGCGCCGGTTGTCGCGATGGTGCAGTCCGATGGAGGGCTCGTCCAGGACGTAGAGCACCCCTCGGAGCCTGGATCCGATCTGGGTGGCCAGCCGGATTCTCTGAGCTTCACCTCCGGACAGGGTGGAGGCGGAACGGTCGAGACTCAGATATTCCAGACCCACCGCGCACAGGAACTCGATGCGGTCGATCACCTCCTGAACCACCCTGCCGGCCACGGTTTCTTCCCGGGGGGTCAGCTTGAGGTCTCGGATCACCTGCAGGGTGTCCCCCAGGGGAAAAGCAGTCAGGTCCGCAATGGACAGGCGGGCCACCTTGATGGCCAGGCTCTCGGCTCGCAGTCGCCGGCCCCCGCAGGCCGAGCAGGGTCTGGGGGTCAGATAGGCTCTCAGCCGCGTCGCATGGGCCTCCTCGTGGCAGCCCCACTCCTTGAGCTGCTGCAGAATGCCCGCTTCCAGGGCCGTCGAGCCCCCGACACCATTCCACACGGCGGTGCGCACCCTGGACGGCAGGCTCTGATAGGGCAGGCTCATATCCACCTTGAAGTGGGAGGCGATTCCCTTGAGAAATCGCCTCGGACTCGCAGGCAAACGGTTGCTCCAGGGGGCCAGTCCACCGTTGAGAAGCGACCTGGACGGGTCCGGAACAATCTTGGCCGGATCCAGCTCCAAACGGGTGCCCAGACCCGAACAGCTCGGGCAGGCTCCATAGCGGCTGTTGAAGGAGAAGGTCCTGGGCTCGACCGCCGGGATGGAAATGCCGCAGTCCACGCAAGCCAGCCGCTCCGAATAGAGCCGCTCCGGACCGTTGACCACCGCAATCAGCACGATGCCCCGGGTCAACTTCATGGCGGTCTGAATCGCGCTCTCTACCCGCCGCTCGATGCCGGGCTTGATCAACAAGCGGTCGACCACAACCTCGATGGTGTGGTTCTTGTGCCTCTCCAGGCGGATCTCTTCATCCAGCGGCCTCAGCCGGCCATCGATCCGGGCCCGGACAAACCCCTGGCCGGCCAGGTCCTCCAGGAACTGGCGATATTCCCCCTTGCGGCCCCGCACCACCGGGGCCAGCACCATGATGCGTTCGCCCGGGGGAAGTTCCCGAATCCGCTCCAGAATCTGCCGAATCGACTGGCGGGCGACCAATCGGCCGCACCGGTGGCAGTGAGGAACCCCGATGGAGGAGTAGAGCAGGCGAAGATAGTCGTAGACCTCGGTGATGGTGCCTACGGTTGAACGGGGGCTGCGGCTGGTGGTCTTCTGCTCGATGGAAATGGCCGGGCTGAGCCCCTCGATGGAATCCACGTCGGGACGTTCCATCTGATCCAGGAACTGACGGGCATAGGCGGACAGCGACTCGACGTAGCGGCGCTGGCCTTCGGCGTAAATGGTGTCGAAGGCCAGGCTCGACTTGCCGGAGCCGCTCAGGCCGGTGATCACCGTCAGCCGGCGGCGGGGGATCTCGACCGTGATGTTTTTGAGGTTGTGCTGCCGGGCTCCCCGGACCACAATGCTGTCTAGACCCATCGCGCTCGACCCAGGAGTGAAACAGGGGCTCTGTCGAAACCAGCCATCATAGTCCTGGCGGGGAAAGACCGTCAAGCGCGGCGCCGGAGGGGGCTGTACGGAGGGGCCGTGCAGGCGGCGACAGCGGGGTGTTCTGGTGGAGCCGGCGATTTTGACTTTGACGCCGGCCGCGCCCTAGAATTTCCGGAGAGGCGAGCTTTCGTCGAAATTCATGGACAGAGGCAGGGACCGGACAATGGAAATTCGACGGAACAGGTTTTGGACATGGGCGTTTCCAGCGTTTTTCGCCCTGGTTCTGTCGGCCGGCCCGGGCTTGCCGATGGACGGCCAGGAGAAACCCATCCACCATTCGGTGGCCGGAAGGGTCCTCACCCGGGACGGGCGTCCCAGCCAGAACATCAGCGTCGTTCTCTCCGGGCCGGACGGCAGCCAAGTCGGCCGCAAGACCGTGGGCTATGACGGCTCCTTCGTCTTCGAATCCCTGGTCTCGGGAGACTACCTCCTTACCATCGAACGACCCGACTTCGCCTCCGTCGGACGGCCGCTGCAGATCAGGAACTACGAGGAACCCCGCACGGTGGTGCTGGACATCCGGCTCAAGGGCAACGAGTCCGCTTCCTTCCGGGAGGTTGTGAAGGACTACGGTTCCCTTCCCTCGGACCGCAAGGCCGAAGAAAAGTCAAAAAGAGTCAGCAGGAAGGCGGGTCGGGCCTACCTGAAGGCCTCGGCGGCCGCCGCCAAGGGAGACCGGGCCAAGGCCATCCGGCACCTCCGGAAAGCCGTCCAGGAGCAACCCGAATTCTTCGAAGCCCACTACAACCTGGGGGTGCACTACCAGGCGCTGGAACAGTGGGAGAAAGCCACCCGGGCTTACCTGAGGGCCATCGAGCTCCACAGCAATTCGGCAAGGCCCAACTTCAATCTGGGGGTCATCTACCACAACCAGGGCAAGCTCGATCAGGCCATCGAGCGATACCGGCAGGCCCTGAAATACGACCCCAGCTTCGCCGAAGCCCACCAGGCTCTGGGAGAAGCCCGCTTTCAGCAGGGTCGCCCTTACGCCGCCGAGCAGCACCTGGAAACAGCCACCCGGCTGGCGCCCGCCCGGGCGGCGCCGTCATTCGGTTTGCTGGTGAAAATACAGCTTCTCAACAAGGACCCCGACCAGGCCCAGTTCTACCTGGACCAGTTCCTCCAACACCACCCCGAAGCCCCCGTCGCTCCAACCCTTCAGAAGGAGATCGACAGCCTGCTGGCTGCAGGCCAGGGAGGCCCTCATCGGTAGTCCTGGACATCCGCACGCGATCATCGCCGGAGTCAGCCTCTCGTGCAGCAGCCTCCCGTTCTGATTATCCTGTGCATTGATGTTGAATGGACGGTCCTTCTCGATTGATCCACCCCGTCGCGGCGGGCGGGGGGTGGGCACGCGGGCAAACGGGAGTCTCCCATAGGGCGCCCGTCGGCTTTCAGAGAAGTCCCCCGCCGGATATCCCCCACCGCACCATCGGGAGGCGTCCCCCGGGAGCGCGGGCGTCCCGCCCGCATGCAATCCCGTCGCCTGCCGCTCAGTTTCCCTGCGATGCCCCAGCCGGCCACCCTCACGGCGGGAACGGCATGGGCCCGGCCGAAGCGGAGGCCTGGCGCAGTTGCCGGTCGAGCCGGATCGAGAAGTTGGGCGAGGCCTTGCCAGTGTGGTATCGCGGTAGGAATCCGCATTGCTGGGGACCCCCCGCACAGA
>VXMN01000096.1 GCA_009841055.1 Acidobacteriota bacterium | reverse complement strand
CACCCCCCCCACCCCCCCCCCTCCCCGCCTAAGATCGTCTCCAGCGTCCCACCTGAATCAGAGACCGCCTGGGGGGGCCCCGCAAGCTCGCTGAGGTCAATTCCACCAGCAGGGAGCCGAAGGGAAGCGACACCGAAGCCAGGACCGGAATTCGTCGAGAGTCACTGGTGAACCAGAAGGTCATCTTCTTGTCCCGCAACAAGCTTCCTCCACGGCGCAGAACGACTTCCACCCTGTGGGCCGCGAAACTTCCCAGCTCAGTCGAAATCAGCTCACTCCCGGCGACCTTGACATCGGCTTGGTAGGTTTCGCCACCTTCCATGATCGGGAACAGGACCCGTATTCCCGGCTTAAGACTCAAGGTGCGCACCAGGTAGATGGCCGAGACCGGATCCTGGGCGCCCAACTGGATGGTGAGCCTGTTGACCTGCCGGCTGGAGTCGACATACCGGGCCGTTTTGCCGGCGGGGTTGAAGACAACTCGATCCCGCACAGTCCTGCCGTTCTCCTTGAACGATCTTCGATACTCCCGGCTGATTCCCTGGTGGGGGTCGAACAGGGAAGCACACTGAAGCTGCAACCGATAGATGGAAGCCATCGCGGGGGTGCTGCTGGCATCGAGCGCCAGCCGATAGGCTCCCGAGCCCTCCGAGCCCCTGGAGGTTACCCGCAACTCAGCCGTGCCGGCCTCCAGTGTCTCCGCCCAGGAAACGCGATAGGCCAGGCGTTCTCCCACCTCAAAGGGCAAGGAGCCGGACCGATCATCCACTCCGGACGGGAGAGCGGCGCTTGACCGGCCTGAGGCCCGGGGCCCCGCCTCAGCGGGATCGGCGGGAGGCGTTCCCTCCTGAGCTAAAATGCTCCCGCCGGCGATTCCAGCCGCCAGCAGCACCGTCCACCACGATAGTCTGCTCCTCATGTCCTTCACCCGGTTGTCCGGTTCACCCATCACGGCCCCGAACCAACCCCCTCTGCCGACTCCCTGACGATGACGGTTCCACCCGGGCCGGGCAGGCTCCGTCCGAGGGACGGACCCAACCCTACAAGATATGGCGGCCTCCATCGACCCGGATGCACTCTCCCGTGATGAAATCGCTGTCGATCAGGCCGATCACCGCCAGGGCGATCTGCTCCCCGCCCCCCCAGCGGCCCAGCGGCGTCACCTGGCGCACCTTTTCCACGGCTTCCGGAGTGAGATCGGGCGGCGGCACCATGGGACCCGGAGCCACGGCATTGACCAGGATGTTGTAGGGAGCCAGTTCCAGGGCCAGCGCCTCGGTGAGACCCACCACACCCACCTTGGAGACGTAGTAGGGGAGGTATCCCTTGTATCGGGGACGTCCGCTGGCAGCCGTCCAATCGGCGCAATTGATGATCCTTCCGCCCCCCCTGGCCTTCATTCCAGGAATAACGGCCCGGGCGCACAGGAAGGCGCTGCGCAGGTTGACGTTCATATTGAGATCCCAGTCGTGCTCAGTCGTCTCCTCGAACGGCTTGGAGGCGTAGACCGATGCCAGGTTCACCAGGACGTCAACGCCGCCCCAGACCGCCGCAATTCGCTTCACCGCGTCGCTGATCTCTTCTTGACGATTCAAATCGGCCTGAACCGGCATGGCTTGCCGGCCAGCGTCTCGAAGCTCCCGGGCCGCCTGCTCGGCCGATTCCCGCGACCGGTGGTACCCCAGGGCGACCCTGGCGCCTTTTTGGCCCAAAGCCAAGCCCACAAGCCGTCCGATTCTCCGGGTGCCGGTGATGAACGCCACCTTGCCCTCAATGTCCATGGGAATCCTCATTCCGGTGGAGTTGCGCCGTCGCCGCAGCAGCCCTCATCTCACAGTTCCCGCCTGCCTTCCAGAGCTCTCGCCATGGTTATTTCGTCTGCGTAGTCGAGGTCCCCGCCCACCGGCACCCCCATGGCGATCCGAGTCACCCGAACCTGGAGCGGCTTGATCAGCTTGGAGAGATAGAGAGCGGTGGCCTCGCCCTCCACGCTGGGATTGGTAGCCACGATCACTTCCTCGACCCGCCCGTCCTTCAGGCGCTGCAACAGCCCCTTGATCTTGAGCTGATCGGGGCCGATGCCGTTCAGGGGAGACAGCACCCCCAGCAGCACATGGTAGAGCCCCCGGTATTCGCGGGTCTTCTCAACGGCAACGACGTTGTGGGGTTCCTCCAACACGCAAATCAGGCCGCGGTCTCGAAGAGGATCGGTGCAGTAGAAGCAGGGATCGACGTCGGTGATGTTGTAGCAAACCGAACAGTAGCGAATGGAATCGGTGACGTTGAGAATCGACTCGGCCAGCCCGCGGGCCTCGCTGGAGGACGCGCGCACAATGTGAAAGGCAAGGCGCTGAGCCGATTTGGAACCGATGCCCGGCAACTTCTTCAGCTCGGCAATCAGTTCCTCGACGGGGCGGGCGTAGTCACGCATTTTGACCGAATGGCAACGGGGTGGCCGGGCGACGGAGGGATCCGGAGCGCCGGAGACCGGGAAGATCCGCCTGAGCTACATCAGTCCCGGGATCCGCATTCCCCCGGTCAGGCCTCCAATCTGGCCTGCCATGGCTTCATCCACTCTGCGCGCCGCCTCGTTGAAGGCGGCAACCACCAGATCCTGCAACATCTCCAGGTCTCCGGAGCCTGCGGCATCGGGCTCTATCTTCACTTCAGACACCTGCTTGAGTCCATTCATCCTGACCAGCACCATTCCGCCACCGGCCGTGCCCTCGACCGACAACTCCGCCATTTGCTTCTGCAGCTGCTCCTGCATCTGCTGCGCCTGTTTCATGATCTGCTGAATGTTCTTCATCAGGGCCTCCATGCCAACGCCGCACCGATTCTACTTCAGCTTGCGAACCTCCGGTTCCTCCTGAACCTGAAACACTTCCAGAAAACTCTGCACTCGCTTGTCCTCGAGAATCCGCTTCGACTCCTGTCTTTCAATCTCATCCTCCGGCGCCATGACCTTAACCGGCGGTGGAACCTCCGCCGGGGGTGGCGCTTCCGGGGACGGCTGCTCCTCATCCACCAGCAGACTCACCTTCAATGGGCGCCCCTCGAGCCTGGCGCTCGCCCTGGCGATCACCTCCAGGTTCTCGGGCGTTTTCAGCAACTCGCACGAACCGTGCTGACCGGCGGCAAACCGGACTCTTAATTCGTCTCCCGCTACGACCGCCTCCAAGGCCTGCCCCAGCATGGATGCCGCTATCCGGGACTCCTTGGATACGGCTTCACAGATACGGTCCAGGCCGGTGCCTGCCACGGCCGGAGCAGGCGGGCCGGAATCCTGGAAAACGGCCGACGAAGGCGAAGGAGCGGACCGTGGAGGGCCGTCCTTGGCCGGCGGTTCGGGAGTTCCGGGAGTGGAGTCTCCGGAGAAAGCCGCCAGCAGTTCCTCCAGCGCCGCCAGGCGCCTGGCCTGCACCATGCGGACCAGGCCCAGCTCCAGATGCAGCCTGGGGTGAGCCGAACCACGCAAGTTTCCATCGGTTGCCACCAGAATCTGGAAGAACCGGGTGAGATCCTCCTCCGAGAGTTGGGCGCTGACGGTCTGCAAGCGTGCCAATTCCTCCGACGGGGCAGAGACCAGTTGAGAGTCCTTTCCGGCGATCTTGACCATCAGCAGGTTTCGAAAATGGCCCATCAACTCGCGAACCAGCTGCTGAGGATTCCGGCCACTGGTCAGGACCTGATCCGCCAGAGCCAGGACTTGCCTGGAGTCGCGGGCAATGACGGCGCCGGCGACATCCTCCAGCAACTGCTGGGGGACAACGCCCAGCAGGTCCCGCACCTGCTCTTCCTTCACGTCTTCGCCACACAGGGAAATCGCCTGGTCCAGCAGCGACTCGCCGTCGCGAAGGCTCCCCTCGGAAGCCCGCGCAATGGCGCTCAGGGCCTGTTCTCCAATCCGGACCTGCTCTTCACCGGCGATTAACGCCAGGCGCTCATAAATCTCCCGGTGGCTGATGGCTCGGAAGTTGAAGTGCTGACAACGGGAAAGGATGGTCCCGGGCACCTTGTGCAACTCGGTCGTGGCCAGGATGAAGACCACGTGCTCGGGGGGCTCTTCCAGAGTCTTGAGCAGCGCGTTGAATGCCTCGGTGGTGAGCATATGAACTTCATCGATGATGAAGACCTTGTAGCGATCCCGGGCCGCCCGGTACCGGACGCTTTCCCGCAGTTCGCGAATCTCGTCAATGCCGCGGTTGGAGGCCGCATCGATCTCGAGAACATCGATGGATTGGCCCGAAGTCACTTCCCGGCAGGAAGCGCAGTCGTTGCAGGGTTTGACGGTGGGGCCCTGCCGGCAGTTCAACGCCTTGGCCAGAATCCGGGCCGTGGTGGTCTTGCCCACTCCCCGTGCCCCGGCAAACAGATAGGCATGGGCGATGCGATTCTGGGAGATGGCGTTCTTGAGGGTCTCCGCCGTGGCTCCCTGCCCCACAATTTCAGCAAAGGTCTGCGGCCGCCACTTGCGGGCCAGTACCTGGTAACTCATGAGCCTGTCCCATGATCCTCCGCCTTCAAACTTCTTACTTCCTACTTCTTACTTCAAACTTCACACTTCAAACTCGGAACCGGCAGGCAGGGATCCCTCAGTCTTGAATCACGCGGGGTCTCGCAATCCAGTCGAATCGGGAGAGTCGGAACCAGAGGCGGGAAATCGGGGAAGTGAGCTGCCGGTCCGGAAGCGGGCCTGAACTGGCCAGGCCCCGGGTTTTTCCGCGGCACCTCCGGGAGTCCACTACCGTTGCTTTCTTCCGAACCTGGCGGGGTTTGCGGATCCGGATCGCACGGAGCCCGAGACCTGATGAATTCGTTTACCGAAGCAGACCGCATCGTAATGAATAACCCCGGCACTGTCCAGG
>VXMN01000318.1 GCA_009841055.1 Acidobacteriota bacterium | reverse complement strand
TGGAGGTTCCGGCGGGGCGGTACCTGGTCAAGGTCGCGGCCCGGGAGAACCTCAATGCCGGACTGGGATCTATTCGTCGAACCGTCGAGGTGCCCTTGCCGGCAGACCGGGAAATCATGGGGACCCTGGCAAGGGCCGTGCACCGCGGATTCCAGGCATCCGAGCAACAAGACGATCTGAATCTGGATTTCAAGGCCAACGTCTTCTACCGGGAGTCCGAGCGGGCACTGGTCCTGATCTCGGCCACGGTCGCCCACAGATCGGATGGGAACACCCCAAGGAGCTGGCTGCCTGGGAAAGACCTCCGCCTGATGGGAGTCGCCTTCTCCGGCGACGGGCAGGCGGCTTCGATTTTCAGCCAGACTTTCCCGCAGGCAAGTGAAGAGGCGGAATCGGTGGTGGAAGGGTTTCTCAAGTTGAAGCCGGGCAAGTATCGCATCAAGCTGGTGGTCGCCGACCGGCACGCCAGATTGGGGACGGCCGAGCAGTCCCTATGGATTCCTGAACTTTCCCGGGATGCGCTCATGACCAGCGGCCTGGTCTTGAGTCAGGACCTGGAGCCCTTTTCCCCATCCGTGGCCGGAATGCAGGTACCGGAGGCTCGCTGGCTGATTCACCGCGGGTTCCGGGTCAAGCCGTCGATGAGCAATGAAATTGTTCCTCCCCAACCTCTGGCCCTGTTCTACAAGCTCTACAACGCCTCCAAGCTGGAGGACGGCAATCTCACGGCTCGCGTGCAGGCGCTCAAGGACACCGGCGCGGCCGTCGACTTTCCGCCCATCGCGCTGGACCGGAACCACCTGGAAGAGCGGGCGCCCGGTCAGGTTGCCGTCGGGTTCAGACTGTCCACCCAATCCTTGAGCCCGGGCAATTACCGATTCGAGGTTACCACCGAGGAATCAGGCAGCGGCCGAGCTACCATCACCGAGACCGATTTCGTGGTGAAGCAGGGCCCGCATACGGGCGCATCCGCAGACATGCCGGCGCCGATCAACACCAATAGCACTGGAGCGGAAGCAGCCTCCGGCCCGGAACGGGCGGTTCGCCTCGACCTGAAGAAGATCAGGGACAGCCTGGAGATCCCACGGTCCTCCGGCAACGGCGCCAATGCGGTGGCCTTCCGATTCCGCAACGACATGATGGCCTGCGCCAACGACCGGGGAGAGCTCGGTTACAACCCCGATCATCCGGGAGAATGCGGCGACCTGCGAGGAAACCGACTTCAGTCGCATGCCTTGAGGGGAATGAATCTCTTTGGAGCCAACCTGAGTGGCATGGATCTAAGCAAGGCCGACCTTCGGGATGCGGTGCTGCTAAGGGCCGACCTGACCCAAACCAGGCTCTGGGAGGCCGATTTGAGAGGGGCCGATCTCCGGGGCGCCAAACTGACAGGCGCCGAACTGATCAAGGCCAGGCTGGACGGCGCGCAACTGCAAGGGGCTGATCTGACCGATGCCAGCCTGACCCAGGCCAGTCTCGAAGGCGCCGACTTGCAGGGCGCCAATTTGCAGGGCGCCATTCTGAAAGACGCCCGCTTGAACCAGGCCAATCTTCAGGTGGCTGACCTGTCGGAAGCGGTCCTGTTCGGCAGCGATCTCAGGCAAACCGACCTTCGCGGCGCAAGACTGACCCGTGCGGCTCTGGTCGAAGAAAGGGAGGCCAATCTGTTTATTCCCCTTGCCGGGAACATCAGAATCGGCAAGACGCGGTTTGCGGAAGCCCGCTTTGATGAGAGCACTCAATTGCCATTCGACTCCCAACAGGCCGAGAGCAGGAACATGCAGCCCGCCGAGACCCCTTCCGCCTACCATCGCCCAGAGTTCATGATGGACAACGGTTCCGAGGAGTTTACCGTCAGCGGTTCCGCGGCGCCCACTGTTTCCTCCGGCCAGCCGGGCGGGGTGCCGACCGACGCCGAATGGCCGGACTTTCTGGATGCCGTCCGCCGCAGGTTGGACGCGACTTTCTCGAACCTGCCCGACTTCGTCTGTCGCCGTCGGACAGAGCGATTTCAGCGGCTGTTCCAGGGCTGGCAGGAAAAAGACCAGCTCCAGGAGGACCTCCTGTTCGCGAATGGAGAAGAGACCTACCAGCCCGTGGAGGGGCAAAAGGCATCGGGCAGCCAGGAGGGCGCTTATTCGATAGGTCAATTCGCAGCCGCTATCCAGAACGTGTTTGCTCCCCAGAGCAGGACCTCTTTCCGCCTGGAGGGCGCCGAGGAGATCGCGGGGCGTCAGACCGTGCGGGTGGCCTTTCGGATTCCTCAGGAGACTTCCGCCCTTCAAGTGACCTACCAGGGCAATCCCCTGCGGGTGGGTTACAGGGGACTGAGCTGGATTGACGTCAACTCCTACCAGGTAGTCAAACTGATCAAGAAGACGGTGGATCTTCCCGAGGATTTCCCGGTCAAGACCTCGGAGGTGAGCATCGCCTATGACCAGGTCCGCATCGGGGAGAGCCAGCACTGGCTTCCGATCCGCGCTCAGTTCAACATGTCCATCGGCATCCTGCAGAGTGCCCGGGTCCATACCCGGAATGTCACCCGGTTCACCGACTATCGACAGTTCGAAACCGACGTGAAGCTGCTGCTCGAATAGCCCATCCATCCGCCGAGACCCGGGCCGGAGTTCGGCCCGGGCGCCTCCCCCTCTTCAAAAGACCGGTGATCCTCTTTCGGTGCGACCCCGTCATGGGACAAAGACCCCCCGGAGCGCGGGCGTCCCGCCCGCAACCTTGTTCTTGCAAGTAGCCTGCCATCCACGGCCACTCCTTTGCAAGGTGCGGCGAATCCACCCTCGCGGGGTTCGTTGCCCTATGGCCAGGTCCTATGCGGGCGAGACGCCCGCGCTCCCGGGTGGGTCCCGCCGGCAGGGTGGCCGGTTGCCGCATCGCAGGGAAACTGAGCGGTAGGCAACGGGAGTGCATGCGGGCGGGACGCCCGCGCTCCCAGGTGGGTGCCTCCTCCCATCGCTCCTGCTGCTCGAGGGGGCGCGCCGGCTTGCTGGGCCGCAGCCTCCCGATTCAGCACAGCCGTCTCGCTTTGTGGCCCTTCGTCGTTCTTCGTGTGTCTTTGTGGATAACTCTTTTTGGCCGTTGTGGATAACGCTCTGCCGATTCAGGTGGGAAATGCGGGCTGGGGCGCTTGCCGAGAAACTCCGGCGCTGTGCTATACTGCTCGCTCCCCGGGGGAGGTTCCCCGGGAACCGCACCCTTCCCGACACCCGACGCCGGTCCAATTCAAGGAGTTGACTTGCCCATTCCCAAGTCGCAAAAGATCTGGTTCAACGGGCATTTCGTCCCCTGGGACGACGCCAAGATCCATGTTCTCTCCCACGTGGTGAATTACGGATCCGCTGTTTTCGAAGGCATCCGCTGTTACCACACGGTCAAGGGCTCGGCGGTATTTTGCCTGGACAAGCACGTGGAGCGTCTCCTGAATTCAGCCAAGCTCTATCGCATGGAGATTCCCTACTCTGCCGAGGATCTCTGCCAGGCCATCCTGGACACCATTCGGGAAAACAAACTGAAGGAATGCTACATCCGTCCCATCATTCTCAGGGGCTACGGCGAGATTGGCGTCAACCCCCTGGGCTGCCCCCTGGAGGTCGTCATCGCCGTGTGGGAGTGGGGCCAGTATCTCGGTAAGGAATCTCTGGAGCAGGGCGTGGACGTCTGCGTCTCTTCCTGGAACCGCATCGCCCCCAACACGCTCCCCACCCTGGCCAAGGCGGGAGCCAACTACATGAACTCCCAGCTCATCAAGATGGAAGCCATGCAGGGCGGCTACTCGGAGGGAATTGCCCTGGACACCGCCGGCTACGTCAGCGAGGGCAGTGGCGAGAACATCTTTGTCATCAAGGAGGGAGTGGTCCTGACGCCCGCGCTGGCCTCCTCCGTTCTCCCCGGAATCACTCGACATGCGGTGATCGAGATCTGCCGCGACCTCGACATTGAAGTTCGGGAGCAGGGCATCGCCCGGGAATTGCTATACCTGGCAGACGAGTTGTTCTTTACCGGCACCGCCGCAGAAGTCACGCCGATCCGCAGCGTGGACAAGATCAGCGTCGGCAGCGGCCGCCGGGGACCGGTCACCGCCAGAATCCAGCAGCGGTTCTTCCAGATCGTTGAAGGCAAGAGCGATGACCACCCCGATTGGCTGGCCTTCGTATGACTCCGACAGTCTCAATCCCCCCCATCGCTCCGTGAGCCAGGAGCCGCGACGCCACGATTCAGAATCCCTCTTCCAATGGGCGCTCCGGGCCCTGGGCCGGAAAGCCCACTCCACCTGGGAGCTGGAAGTCAAGCTGCTGGCCAGAACCGATGATGCGTCGGCGGTGGCAGGCGTCCTCGGCCGTTTGAAAACGCGCGGATACCTGAACGACCGACAGTGCATCGAGACCCTTGCGGCCGTGCGCCTGCGCCGAGGCGACAGCGGCCGGTCCAGGCTGCAGAGAGAGATGGCTGCTCGCGGGTTGGCCCGGGACCTGGTCAACCAGGTCCTGGACGAGATGTTTCCGCCGGAAGTGGAGCGGGACCATATGCGCCGCAGCCTGGAACGCAAGCTGGAGACATTGGCCCGGCCATTGGATGAAAAAAGAGTGGCCAGGCTCTATAATTACCTGCTCGCCCGGGGCTTTCCTCCCGAGGCGGTGCGCCGGGAGTTCAGAAAGCGATTCCATCGAATCGTTGAATGGGGGGATTGAGCAATCCTCCGCCGGAACAGGTCGACATTAAGGAAACCGAAGCCGTGACCGGAAACGAAACCCGCAGGCAGTTCCTGGATTATTTTCAACAGAGAGGGCACCGAATCGTCAGGAGCTCCTCGCTGGTCCCCGCCGACGACCCCACGCTGCTGTTCACCAACGCCGGCATGAACCAG
>VXMN01000322.1 GCA_009841055.1 Acidobacteriota bacterium | reverse complement strand
CGGAAATTCATGGCGTCAGGACGGACCTCAGAGCGGAAATTCATGGCGTCAGGACGGACCTCAGAGCGGAAATTCATGGCGTCAGGACAGACCTCGGGACGGATATTCATGGCGTCAGGACAGAAATGAGGACGGACATCCAGGGCCTCCGGGGTGAAATGTCCGAGCTCCGATCCGAAATGAGAACGGACATTCAGGGCGTCCGGGGTGAGTTGTCCAATCTTCGAAAGGACGTATCCGGTCTTCGAATCGAAATGGGCAAGGTCACAACCGACCTCGGTTGGATCAAGAACAGGATGGGCGGACCGAGTGAAAGTGAACTCGGATAACAATGGTCTTCCAGTCTTCCGTCGCACCCCTTCATGGACAATTCTCTCCTGCCCCTGGGGTGACTTCCTGTCCTTCCTGGTTATTGTAATTACCGATAGCTCTGGCTATACTTAGCCGCTATTCCGGCCAAGGGTGG
This sequence comes from Acidobacteriota bacterium, assembly GCA_009841055.1. Classification (GTDB taxonomy): domain Bacteria; phylum Acidobacteriota; class Terriglobia; order Versatilivoradales; family Versatilivoraceae; genus Versatilivorator. The sequence goes on along the minus strand of VXMN01000322.1, from coordinate 4,498 downwards.
TTCGGCCGGCGGTCTGACCGTGCCGGCGGCCGGGAGAAGAGAGGAGCGACCGGATGAACATCGATCAGATCAGGGAGTTGATTCAGGCGGTTTGCGACAGCGGGATCACCGAGCTGGAGCTGGAGCGGACCGGAGTCAAGATCAGAATCCGCAAGGAGGCCCCCTCGTCCCCGGCCGGGTCGCCCACCGTGACCGTGGAGACCACCGGAGGAGTCGCTCCGGAGGTGCCGGGTGCTACCGGAGCGGCAATTCCCGAAGGCTCGGGGGCATCGCCTCCCGCGGCCGCTGAGCCCGACCTGCACGTGATTCGATCCCCCATGGTGGGGACCTTCTACCGGGCGGCCAAACCGGATGCCGACCCCTTCGTGCAGGTGGCCGACAGGGTGCGGTCCGGGCAGACCCTGTGCATCGTCGAGGCCATGAAGCTGATGAACGAGATCCCCTCGGATGCCGACGGGGAAATTGCGGAGATCTACGTGAACAACGGTGAGCCCGTCGAGTATAACCAGGCGCTGTTCGGGATTCGCCGAACGGGATGAGCCGCGGTCCGGGCCGGGCGGCGGCCGGGACGCAGGCCTCCCCACGGACCGAATCGGATCTCCTCCGGTCCCCCCTCCAGCCTGAGCCCCTCTCAACACTTCGAAAAGGCGGGCGATGCCCCGTCCGAGAACGGCGGAAGTCGTCATGTTCAAGAAAATCCTGGTGGCCAACCGTGGCGAGATCGCACTGCGCGTCATCTGCGCCTGCCGGGAGCTGGGCATCCGGACGGTAGCCATCTTTTCCGAGGCTGACAGGGACTCGCTGCACGTGCGCTTCGCCGACGAAGCCGTCTGCGTGGGACCGGCGCAGAGCTCGGAGAGCTACCTCAAGGTTCCCAGCGTCATCAGCGCGGCCGAGGTCACCGACGTGGACGCCGTCCACCCGGGCTACGGCTACCTGGCCGAGAACGCCTACTTCGCCGAGGTCTGCGAAGCCTGCAACGTCCGCTTCATCGGACCCTCGCCCCAGGTGATCCGGCTGATGGGCGACAAGGCCAGGGCCCGGGCACGCATGGTCCAGGCCGGCCTGGCCGTGCTTCCGGGGAGCCGGGGGGCCCTGGATTCCCTGGATCAGGCGCTGGAGGTTGCCTCCGGCATCGGTTATCCCGTCATCGTCAAGGCCGCGGCCGGGGGAGGGGGGCGCGGCATGAGAATCGTGCGCAGTCCCGGAGAACTGTCGTCCGCCTTTTCCACCGCCGAGAACGAGGCCAGGCTGTCCTTCGGGGTGCCCGATCTCTACCTGGAAAAGTACCTGGAAAGGCCGCGCCACATCGAGTTCCAGGTGATGGGGGATCAGCACGGCAAAGTGGTTCACTTCGGGGAGCGTGAGTGTTCCATCCAGCGACGCCACCAGAAGCTGATCGAGGAGTCCCCTTCCGTGATCGTGGACCAGGATATTCGCGAGAGGGTCGGCAGGCAGGTGGAGGAAGCCCTGGCCGAGGTGGGATACTCCGGCGCGGGAACGGTGGAGTTCCTGGTGGACGAGGATCGGAACTTCTATTTCATGGAGATGAACACCCGGATTCAGGTGGAGCATCCCGTCACCGAGATGGTCGCCGGCGTGGACCTGGTCAAGCTGCAGATCCGGATGGCCGCCGGAGAGCCCCTGGAGCTGGAGGAGCCACCCAGGCTGCGGGGCCACAGCATCGAGTGCCGGATCAACGCCGAGGACCCCGAGACCTTCAGGCCCTCTCCGGGGAGGATCACCGCCTTCCATGTGCCCGGAGGCACGGGGGTGCGGGTAGACACGGCGGTTTATTCCGAATGCCAGGTTCCTCCCTACTACGACTCCCTGATCGCCAAGCTGGTGGTGCACGCGCCCAGCCGGCCGGAAGCCGTTCTCAGGATGGAGCGGGCCCTGGAGATGTTCATCGTCGAAGGGGTGCGAACTTCCATCCCGCTGCACCAGAGAATCATGAAGGAACCCGATTTCCTGGCCGGCCGCCTGGATACCGGGTTCATGGAGCGCTACGCCTGACCCGCGCCCGGCACTCCGGGGGCCGGCTCCCGCCGGCGTCCGCGCCCCCGGGACGGAGCGCTCCTTCCACGCCCATGCCATCCCACGGCGCAAAGCTCTTCCCGCTCTACCCCATCATCGACCTGTCGGTCTTGAAGCAGCCGCTGGAACCGGTCCTGGCCGGGCTGGCCGGCGCCGGGGTGCAATGGGTCCAACTGAGGGGCAAGGATCTCTCTTCCGGGGACCTGTTCCGGGAGTGCCGCCGGCTGGTGTCTCTGGCGCGGCCGCTCGGGCTGAAGGTCATCGTCAACGATCGCGCCGACCTGGCCTGGGTCAGCGGGGCCGACGGGGTCCACGTGGGGCAGGAGGACCTGCCGGCCGCCGAGGCCCGCAGGATTCTGGGCGAGCAGGCCATCATCGGCCTCTCCACTCATGGACTGGACCAGGCCCGCCAGGCCCGGGAGAGCCCGGTGGACTACGTGGCCATCGGGCCGGTCTTTCCCACCCGGACCAAGGAGAATCCCGATCCGGTGGTGGACCGGCAGGAGCTTGAAGCCATCCGGGAGCAGGTCGCCAAGCCGCTGGTGGCCATCGGCGGGATTACCCTGGAGAACGTCCGGCCGCTGTTCGATTCGGGAGTGGACTCGGTGGCCGTCATCCGGGACCTGCTGCTGGCCGATGACATCCGCCGCCGGGCCGCCGGCTACCGGGAGCTGGCGAGTCAGGCCGAAAGCCGGACACGATAGGTCTGCACGGCGGCGGAGAGCCGCGGGGGGCTTTGCCGTCTGCCGGCGGGCGGGCAGGCCGCGGGGAATGGACAGGAACAAGGAGGCAAGATGGTCCGGACAGCCGACGCGGTGGTGATCGGGGCCGGAGTCAACGGCGCCAGCACGGCATACAACCTGGTCAAGGCCGGACTGCGCAAGGTGGTCCTGCTGGAGAAGGGGCTGATCGCCTCGGGAGGGACGGGTCGTTCGGCCGCCATCATCCGGCAGCACTATTCCCATCCCGACCTGGTGCGGCTGGTGAAGCGGTCGGTGGAGATCTTCCACCATTTCGACGATGAGATCGGCGGGAGCCCGGGGTTCGTGAACTGCGGCTGGGCCTTCCTGGTTCCCGAATACGTTTCCGAGGGCTTCAGCCGCAACCTGGAGATGCAGAGGAGCATGGGCATCGACACCCGAGAGATCGACCGGCGGCAGTTGCTGGAGATGGAGCCACGGATCGACCTGAGCGACGTGCACCGGATCGCCTGGGAACCGGGGGCGGGCTATGCCGACCCCCATGCCACCACCGCCGCCTACGCCGGGCGGTTCCGCGATCGGGGCGGTCGCCTGCTGCCCCTCACTCCCGTGGAGGGCCTGAGCGTAGCGGGAGGGAAGATTGCCGGCGTGCGCACCCCGCGGGGGGAGATCTCGACCGAGGTGGTGGTCAACGCGGCCGGCCCCTGGTCCGGCAGGGTGGCCGCCTGGGCCGGAGTGGAGGCGCCCATCCAGGTGACCCGGGAGGAGGAGATCCTGATGGAGACAGCCGAGGTGGGAGGCCCTCCGCGGCTGGTGTTTTCGGACATGGCCAGGGCCATCTACTACCGTCCCCACGGATCCTCCCGCACCCTGGTCGGCCGCGGATTTCCCAAGGAGTACCAGCAGGTGGACCCCGACGGCTATGAGCGCTCGGCCGATGCCGACTTCATCCGGGAGACCCACGACCGGTTCCTGCAGCGTTTTCCTTCCTTCGACAGGGCGCTGGCGATTGAAGCCTATACCGGCCTCTACGACGTGACGCCGGACTGGAATCCCATCCTGGGACGGGTGGAGGGAGTCGAGGGATTCTACATGTGCGCCGGTTTCAGCGGCCACGGCTTCAAGATCGCCCCGGGCGTGGGCGAGCTGATGGCCGAGGAGATCGTCGCCGGCGAGACCCGCTCGGCCGACATAACCCGCTTCTCCCTGTCCCGGTTCCAGCAAGGCGACCTGATCGAAGGAGCCTACGGCGGAAACCGGGCGTAGAAAGGCAGTTGTCAGTGGATAGTGGATAGTGGTTAGTTGAAGATGGCCGGGCTGTCGCCCGGGCCACTATCCCAATAAACAAACACGTTTCCCCTTGCAGTGTTGTGGGTTAAGGGGGAGCTGCGAAGCTGCGGTTGGCGTAGGTCGTCCACGCAGTCGTCCCCTACAAGCCATCCTTATAGAGCTGCGAAGCAGCGGCTCAGGGTAGCCCCGGGTGGCAACCCGGGGTCGTATGGGTTCCGCGTCACCCCAGCCGCGAATGCGGCGAATAGAAAGCACCCGTCCCGGAAAGCAATGCCTCCGTATGAGTCACCAATACGACACCGCCCACCCGCCGCCGACCTCCACTCACGGAGCGCCGGCTCGTGGGAGCGTAGGGGACGTTGTTGAATTAGTGGAATAGCTTGGATTGGCAACTCCTGAATTCCGGTTATTCCACTAATTCAGTGCGCCGTGGAAAGGCGCCTTCTTCTAGCGGGTGCGAACCCCGCCCA
>VXMN01000110.1 GCA_009841055.1 Acidobacteriota bacterium | reverse complement strand
GTGCGTGTTGCCTACAACGCATCACCCCCCCCCGCCTCGCCCCCCGCCGCCCCCCCCGGCGGCGCGCGGGCCGGCCGCCCGCCCCCCCCCCCGCCTCCCGGGTGGGCCACGGCCAATCACTCTCCACTACTACAGCTTCATAGGAGGCCGGCCCCAAAGGGTGAGCTCCGCCCTTGCCCGAGGGCCGGGCGTGAAGTGGCTGGCCAGGTAGCCCAGGCCGAAGCTGATGCCGAAGGCAATGGGGAAATAATGAATGAAGTGCACCTCGGTCCAGTTCTGCAGCCAGATCGAGACTCCCAGGGAGGGCAGCGTTCCCAGAATCCATCCCCGGAAATGGGCTCGCCGGGTCAACATCCCCAACAGGAACAGCGATAGCACCGGACCGCCGAAGAGGCTCAGAAAGGCCGAGGCGGCCTTGAGAATCTCGCCGATCCGAACCGTATAGCAGGCGGCGCCGATGGCAAAGACGCCCAGCACCAGCGTCAGGGTCCGCGCCAGCTTGACCTCCGAACGACTGGAGACCGCCCGGCGCCGAAACGGTTTGATGAAGTCGTTCATGATGACCGAGGAGAGCGAGTTGATTCCCGAATCCAGGCTGGACATGGCCGCCGCCAGGATGGCCGTGATCAGCAGGCCGGAGACGCCGTCGGGAAGGGCATGGATGATGTAGTAGGCCAGAATCCGGTCTCCCGTCACCCCCTCGGCCAGCCGCTCCGGAAAGGACTGAAAGTAGGCGAACAGGCCCAATCCCACGAACAGCAGCACGTTCATCAGGACGAGATCGATCAGGGAATTCAGGATGGCCGCCTTGGCCATGCCGCGGGCGTCCCGAACCGACAGGAGGCGCTGCACCGAAACCTGGTCGGTGCCGTAGTCCTGCATCAGCTGAAACAGGTAGGAGAGAGCCGCACCCAAAGCCGTCATCTCGAACCAGTTCAACTGCCACTGCCAGACGTCCAGGCGCGCCGTCTCGCCGGCCACGGCCATGATTTGCGCCACCCCGCCCGGAACGCCGTGTATCAGGGCCACGGCCACCCACAGCGCCCCGCCCGCCAGCAGGCTGAACTGGAGCACGTCGGTCCAGATCACCGCCGACAGACCCCCTGCCGTGGCATAGGCCGTGGCGATGATCCCCATCAGAAAAATGGCGGGATAGAGGCCGATGCCGGTCATGACCGAGAGGGCCAGGGCCGGAGAGTAGATGACCACTCCCAACCAGCCCATGCGGGCCAGGCAGAACAATCCGGCCACGCACAGGCGCGCTGCCCGGCCGTAGCGCAGATCCACGTATTCGTACGCGGTGGTAACCTGCAACTGGCGGTAGAAGGGGTAGAAAATCAGGATCAGCAGAGGCGCCACCAGCGGGCTCACCAGGCCGAGCACGACCATCGAGATGTTCTCGCGAAAGGCGATACCGGGAACTCCCAGGAAGGAAGACGCGCTGGTGAGGGAGGCGAACATGCTGACTCCGACCGCGAGCCAGGGCATGCGGCGCCCTCCCAGGAAGAAATCCTCGGTGCTCCGCTGCTTCCCCGCCAGCCTGAGGCCGATCCAGACCAGGGCCGACAGGTAGACCACCAGCACTATCAGGTTCAGCCGGCTGAATTCGACGGCACCCATTGTTATCCCTGTAATTCACGAGGCGGGGGCGCCCCCACCAGTTCCGCCGGCTCCCCCCTCAAGGCAGGAGTGATGTTGAGATGCGGGCAAGGCCAATACAGGCTAAAAGCCGATTCCGAAGGCGCTGACCAGCCCGGAATCGTTCCGCCGCACCTGCACCGGCGGCCGGCTGACGAACCGTTCGTAGATGCTCAGGCTCCAACTCAGATTCTTGGAGAGCGGCAACCTGAGGGTGCCGTCGTAGGCAAGGCGGTAATCTTCCCTGCTGGCCAGGCTGGGATGCACCAAGAGTTTGCTGCTGAGTTGTATCCCTCCCCTAAGCAAAGTTTTCCACTCCACTCCCACCAACCCTTCTGCAGCGCGGCGCACCGGCGGCTGCGAGGTCTCGAGTTCTCCGCGAAACCGTTCCGCGGCAAGGGTCACGCCGCCCAGCAGGGCCAGTTCGTTCCTCCTGGTCTTGAACAGGGTCCGGCCCAGGCCACCCCCCAGAGCTGCTCGGAAATTGAGGCGCTGGCGATCGTTGTGCTCAATGGTAGCCAGAGCGAAACGGAAGACGCGGGGATTGACGAACCAGTCGGCGCGGAGGCCGCCGGTCTGACGGCTGGTGGGGTCGGCATCGTCCTGGCGGCCGAAGATGGAAGAGACATCCCCCGAAATCTTGTAGTGGCCCTGATCGTAGAGACCCTGCGCCAGCAACGAGGACTGATCGAGTCGGGAGTTGCCGCGGGTCAGATTGAAGCCGAGATCCAATGTCCCCTCCACCTGTCGCCACAGGTCCCCGTTTTCCCTCTCGGCCTTGGGAGCCAGGCCCACCACCCGGTCCTTCTCGACAGAAACCGTCCCCGTGGCGGTTTCGACCGTGAGCTTCCCCTCAGCCAGGACCAGCTTGCCCCGGTACGTGCGCCCACGTTCCACCTCGACCTCGAACCGCCGGTCGCTGCTGAAGCCCTCCAGCTTCAGCCAGTCGATCCGAATGGTGCCCGCATAGGCGGTCTTCAGAAACACCCTTTCACCGGCCAGACTCTTCACCTCTCCGGTCAAGCGGTCTCCGTTCTTCATCTTCAGAACGTCGACGGCAAGACCGGGGGCGGTTCCCCAGGCCAGGAGCAGCCACAGGAAGATGACAAAGGGGCGCAGGGTGTGGACGAGACGCACGAGGCACTCCTTAAGGGTTGGATCCGGAGGAAGGGGCAGTTCCCAGTGTGGTTCCCACCGTGAACACTTTTCGGGTGGCATCGATGGCCAGCCAGCACAATCCCGCGAAGACATAGGCTCCGGCAATGGTTTGAAAGAGAATCGACCAGCCCAGCCGTTGCTTGATCCAGCCCAGGACAGGCCCGGCAACAAAGGCTCCCAGCGAGCCGGCCATGTTGACGGCTCCGAAGATCCGTCCCGAAACCGGACCGGCAATGTCGGTAATGGTCCCCCAAACCGTGGGTTGGCTCCAGTCGGTCAGAAACTTGGCCCCCGCCAGCAGGACCATGATCAGGCGGCCGTCCTCCAGGTCGAGGCTGATCAGGACCAGGATGGAAGCCAGCACCTTGCCGGTCAGCCCCACCGCTTTCCTGGCGAACTTGCGTCCCTTGAGACGGATCAACCGGTCGTTGAGCACCCCGGCAAAGGCCCCGCCGGCGGCTCCGCCCCAGAGGGGCAGGCTGGCGAAGATCCCCATCTGAACGGGGTCGAACCCCTTGGCCTCGCTCAGGAAGAGGGGGATCCAATAGACGTAGAGCATGTCGGCTCCGGCGCTGGCCACGCCGTGGAGCATGAGCATGGCCAGATTGCCCAGGGCCGGGCGGCTCAGGTCCAGACGCGGCGCGGCTCCGGATGCGGGCGTTTGGACCGGCTCCTCTCCATCCACCAGTGCCTGCTCTGCCGAATTGGCCCAGGGGTGACCGGCCGGGCTGTCGGTGAACAGCAGCCGAAAGGCGGCGGCAAAGCCGATCCCCGCCAGCGCCAGCCACCACATGGCCGCTCGCCACTCCATCTGCATCCAGCCCAGCAGCAGGGTGCCGACAACCAGGGCGGCGCTGGCTCCTCCGGCCCGCCCGGAAAAGGATCCGATCAGTCCCTGGGCGGTGGTGCGCACAGACAAGGGGAACCAACTGCGGGTCACCTTGGAGATATTGGAATAGGCTCCTGCCTGGGTCAGGCCGAACAGGGTTCGCACCGCGGCAAAGGACCAGGGCTGTCCCACCATGGCGGTGCCGGCCACGCACCCGGACCAGGCGAAGATGATGACCGGCAGCACAATCGCCGGCCCCAGCAGGTCTCCCAGCAGGCCTCCGGGAACCTGGAACAGAGCATAGGAGAGATTGAAGGCGGAGTCCAGCCACCCCAATTGCGTGTCGGAGAATCCGAATTCCGACTTGACCTCCGGCTTGATGACGCCCCAGGAGTAGCGGTGCAGGTAGAGGAGCCAACTGGTCGTGCAGGCCAGGGCCAGCACCAGCCAGCGGATGCCGGTGGGCCGGGCAGAGACGGTGGTGGAGGGTTGCTCACTCATGGCGAGGGCCTTTTCTGTTTGCGGAGAGTTTCCGGATTCCATCGGCCCGACCGCGGGTGGCGCCCGTGTCCGTCCGAATCCCCTTCAAGGGGGAGTAATGTTGAAGAGCTGACCGGGGGTTCAGTGGTCTTGTGTGCTAATGGGCTTGCTGAATAGGAAAAGATGGAGCGGGAGACGGGGATCGAACCCGCGACGTCCAGCTTGGGAAGCTGGCATTCTACCGCTGAATTACTCCCGCTCGTTCCTGCCCCACCGCGGGGCGATGCGACAGGATTCAATATAGTCGGAACGCATCCCGCTTGCAAGGGTCCGACCTGCAAGCCTTCAACCGAGCCGCTCGCTGCCGGGGCGGAGGGTCTCAGGAAAAGACAGGCTCTGCCAGCTTGGACAACAGAATGGAGGATGCATTGTGCACATCGGCGTGCAGTGAATTGCCGTGGGCGTCCATGGTGACGATGGCCGGCAGGTCCTTCACCCGCAGATGCCACATGGCCTCGGGGATGCCGAATTCCAGCAGGTGGACGCCCACCACCTCCTCGATGCAGCGGGAGTAGTACTGGGCTGCCCCGCCGATGGCGTTCAGGTAGACGGCGCCCGATGCCTTGAGCCCCGCCAGGGTCCTGGCCCCCATGCCTCCTTTTCCCATGACAGCCCGAATGCCGAACCGCTCGATGATCTCCGCCTGATAGGGTTCCTCGCGAATGCTGGTGGTAGGCCCGGCCGCCGTGATCCGGTAATGGCCGTTGTCTTTCAGAACCACGGGACCGCAGTGGTAGAGCACGCTACCCTGCAGCTTAACCGGAGAATCGTTCTTCATCAGATAGGCGTGGACGGCGTCCCGTCCGGTGTAG
>VXMN01000069.1 GCA_009841055.1 Acidobacteriota bacterium | reverse complement strand
TAACCCGGCGGAGAACCCCGGTCAAGGTCGGTGGGCACGGGGGTAATTTCGCAATGCAATCGAGGCGGCTTTACACTAGAATGAGGCCGACAAAAAGAGCTGGAGACGATCGTTCCTGGAAGCTGTTTCCTTAGGTGGTGCCGACATGAAACCTGACAAGCTGGTCATTGCGGGACGGGAATTTTCCTCCCGTCTGCTGGTGGGGACGGGGAAGTACGCATCCTTTGCGGAGATGGTGGAAGCCCATGAGAAGTCGGGCGCCGAGATTGTGACGGTGGCGGTGCGCCGGGTGAATCTTTCCGATCGCAGTCGGGAGTCGCTGCTGGACTGGATCGATACCGAGCGTTATTTCATCCTGCCGAACACGGCCGGGTGCTACAGCCGGGACGAGGCCGTGCGGGCTGCCCGGCTCGGCCGGGAAGCCGGTCTCTCCAACTGGGTGAAGCTGGAGGTCATTGGGGACGAAAAGACGCTCTTTCCCGACAACGCGGGCCTGCTCGAGGCTACCGAGATCCTGGTCAAGGAAGGATTCGTGGTGCTTCCCTACACCAACGACGATCTGGTGACCGCCCGGCGTCTGATCGATGCCGGAGCGGCCGCAGTGATGCCGCTGGGGGCGCCCATCGGCTCGGGAATGGGAATTCAGAACGTGGCCGCCATGAGAATCCTGCGGGAGATGATTACCGAGGTTCCTCTGATCGTGGATGCCGGAGTGGGCACCGCCTCGGACGCCGCCCTGGCCATGGAGTTGGGCGCCGATGCCGTCCTGATGAACACCGGAATCGCCCAGGCGGATGACGCGGTGGCGATGGCCGAAGCCATGAACCTGGCAACCCGGGCGGGCCGGCTGGCCTACCTGGCAGGCAGAATTCCCAGGAAGCTCTATGCCACCGCCAGCAGCCCGCTGGAGGGAGTGGTGCGGTAGAAGTACGGGGCCTGGTACGAGTCGCCTGCGCGGGGGCTACCACTCGCTGTAGGCCGTGCCCTCGGAGGAGATGGCCTCGGAATTGCTGCGGACGTCGTAGATGCCCAGCTCGAGCTGGTCCGGGAACATGGAGGCGTCTTCCATCACGATCTGCCAGTCGGTCTCGTTGGTGATCGGGTCCTTGGGGAGAGCGCGCAGGTAACCGGCAGTCACCAGGTCGTCCAGGGTTTGGGGGGCCTTTCTCTTGTCGGCGGTGTAGTGGTCGATGAGGGTGCGCAGCGTGTGCAGGTTGCTTTTCAGAACGGCTTCACGGGCGCGCAGGATGGCCGAGTCGGCGATGGGAAGGGCAATGCTCACCAGGATGGCCACGATGGTGAGCACAATCATCAGCTCGATCAGAGTGAAGCCGTTTCTCCTGAGCCTGTCGCCCGGGTGACCACCGCTCCTCTCACCCTCTCTCCATCGTTTCATTCCCATCCTACCATTCCGAGTACCTGGAACCGTCCAGGGCGGTTCCGTTGCTCCTGCTGTAGACGTCGTAGACATTCTGGCCGCCGTGGCTGGTGGCGTCCCAACTGTCCTGCGAGGAGCGCAGCCCCCATTCCTTCTCGCCCGTCATGGGATCGGTGGGGATGCGGCGCAGGAAGCGAAGCCGCTTGTCGACCGCGTTGAGCTGATCGACGCCTTCCACCAGCGTATCCAGGTCGGGCGGCCATCCGTCGGTGCCGAACTTGATCTCGATCTGACCGCCCAGGGCGGCGTCGTGGTAGCGGTCGATGGCCGTTCTCATGTCTCTCAGGGCCCGCCGCAGCTCGACCTCCTTCTGCCGCTGAATCACCACCTTGGTCAAGGGCAGGGCGCCCAGGGCCAGGATGCTGACAATGGTGACGGTGGCGATCAGCTCCACCAGCGTCAATCCCCGCTCGGAGCGCCTGCGACTTCTGAAAGAGGCCTTGATTGAGGAAAAGGACATGGCTGCCCTCACTGAATGGCTACCTCGGTGCCGGCAAGGCTGGTGGGAATGGCCGCCTGCCCGCTGTCGCGCAGGACGGAGCCGGGTCCGAACGAAATGGCGCCGTCCCCGGTTCCCACGGCTTCGAACCTGAGGTTCATCAACACGCCGGATCCGCTGACACCCGGGCTGTCGGGGGGGCGGGTCATGGAGATCACCGCTCGCCCCAGTGAGTTTTCCAGGCGTTCGGCCAGCGCCACCGATATTCCGTCGCTGCTGAGGAATCCGCCGCCCTCAACATCCACCAGCCGCACCACTTCCGGATCGAATCTGAAGTTGAACGCGAGCCCGTGAACCTGCTGGGCATTGGCGACCGAGACGCCGATACTGAACCGACTGTCTCGCGAGGCGGGTTCGGAGGGGCCGACCAGCCTGACGAAAGCCAGGCGGGGCGCCGGCCGATCGCTAGCCTCGGGCGGGGCCTCCAGGGTCGACCCGGGCGTGTCGGGCGCGGTCGCACCGCTGTCGGCCCGGGGCGGCGCGGCTTGTCCGTTCCCTGTCGCGGGCGCCGGAATCTCTCCGATGAGCTGCTTGGGAGATCCCAGGAACTTGGGAGTGTTGCTGGATCCCAGCAGGGCCAGGGAGGTGTCCTGCTCCAGGATGTCTGGCAGCCGAACGATGCGGGGAGTAATCACCACAATGATTTCGTTGTCCGAGGTGTTGTTGTCCTCGGTGGAGAAGAGGTAGCGCAGCAGCGGAATCTTGCTGAGCCCGGGGATACCGTCCACGGTGACCGAGTCGGAACGCTGGATGATGCCGCCCACCACGCTGGACTCGCCTTCCCGAAGCCGGATGTCGTGGTTGATTTCGCGATTGGCCAGGATGGGATAACGGTTTCCGTCCAGGGTTTCAAAGCCGCTGATGGTCTTCAAGGCGACGTCGATTTCCAGGGAGATGTCGCGATTCAGCAATACCTGGGGAGTGATAGTCAGCGTGACTCCGACATCCACGGTGGTGAAAGTGGTGAAGGCGCCTCCCCCGAAACCCGTTCCCCCGCCGATCCCGGTGGAAAAACTTCCCGACGCGATGGGTTGCTGGGTGCCGACCTTGAAGGTGGCCTCTTCGCCGTCGGATGCCCGCAAAGTGGGGTTCTGCAACACGCGGCCCCGCACCCGGGTGTAGAGCTGCCCGAGCTGGATGGAGGGGATGGTGGCGGAGAAACTGTCTCTGCCGAGCTGTCCCAGCTCGCTGAGGCGAATGGCGTTGGAGCCGCCGCCTTCTGTCTGGGGGCCGTTGGGCGAGACGTTGATCGCACCCGGAAGGCCCGGCCTCAGGCCCAGGAACTGCCTGACGGTGCCCACCACTTCCAGGATGTACACCTCGATCATGACCTCGGGCTTGGACTTGTCTATGGACCGGATGATCCTCTCGGCGGCTGCAATCTTGTCTGGGGTATCCCGCACCACGATGGCGTTCTGGGAATCGATCTGGGCCACCTTGTTCATCAGGAGCAGGGAGCGCAGGGCGGTGGCGATCTGGCCCAGGTCCGCCTTGTCGCCCACGTTGGAGAGGTGGAAGGTCCTGACGATCTCTTCCTGGTACCGCTGGCGGGTCTGCTGGGTGTCCTCGGCCACCAGAATGGTGTTTTCCTTGAGGACGGACCAGTAGGTCTTGCTCTGCAGGGCGAGCAGATCCAGGGCTTCTGTGAGGGTCACGTCGGTAAAATCGAGCTCGACTTCCGGTGGGCTGGGATTGAAGTCGGGGGCGAAGATGACGTTGATCCCCCCGAGCTTGCCCAGCGTCACGTAGGCCCGTCGAACCTCTCCCGAGAGCTTGACCGCCGGCAGGAATTGGCGGGAAGGGTATAGATCCTCACTCGGCCGGTCCGGCTCCCCCTGTTCCGCCTGTTGCTCCCGGACTCTGATCAGTGCGGCGACGGTCTCGGCTTCCTGGTGGGCCGCCGCTATGGAGGGATCGATCTGCACGGCCCGGCGGAACTCCTGCAGGGCTTCCTCCAGTCGACCTTCGTCCCTGAAGCGGCGGCCCCGGTCGAAATGGGCCATGGCCGCCTGGAAGCGGGCCCGCTCGAAATAGAGGCGGTACTTGGCGTTTCCGGGGTCGGCGCTCAGGGCCTCTTCGTAGCTTTGCAGTGCCGCGTCGTAGTTCTTGAGCTGTTCATACTCCAGGCCGCGATTGAAGGCGCTGGAGCCTCCGCAGGAGAACAGGGCAAGGGCAAGCAACAGCGGAGACAGGATGCCGGCAGTGGAAATTTTGCGGCGCAGAGCCATGGTGAGTTGCCGGTTTTTTGAGATCGGACCGGGCCAGGTTCAGCCATTCGGCCGGAATAGTGGGTCAACTTCTCGCCATCGATAGCATTGCCAGCCGGGCCGACAGGGGCTACCTGTAGATCCAAAATCAGTTTAACACAAATGGAAACCTATGAAAAAGAACGGCTTTTTGCCATTGCCCGGCCCCTGGTCCATCCGATGCTCCCGGTGGCGGACACCGGTGGCCTTCCATTGGTGCGGCCGGAAAAGGTCAGTTAGTGGCTTGGCGGTGGAGTTTGCGCAGCACCGGTTCAACGACGGTCCAGACGTTGTCGGCCACAATCATCTGTCCCCGGCCGTTCGGATGGATTCCGTCCGGAAAATTGAGATCGGGTCGCCCGCCCACCCCTTCCAGGAGAAAGGGAATCAACAAGGCTCCGTGCTTTTCCGCCACTTCCTGAAAGAGTTCTCTGAATTCCCGGACGTATCTCGTTCCAAAGTTGGGGGGGATCTGAATGCCGGCCACCACTACCTGCACCTCGGGATAGCGAGCGGCGGTCTTTGAGATGATCGCCCCGAGATTCCTGCGGGTCTCCGCCAACGGGACGCCGCGCAGGCCGTCGTTTCCTCCCAGCGCCAGGATCAGGACGTCGATCCTTCGTTGCAGAAACCAGTCCAGCCGCCGAAGCGCGGCGGCGGTGGTGTCTCCTCCCAGGCCTGCATTGATCACCGTGAAGTCCCAGTCCAGGGCGTCGATTTTCTCCTGCAGACGGGCAGGGAAGGCCTGGGACCGATCCAGTCCCGAGCCCTCGGTGAGGCTGTCGCCCAGGCAGAGTATGGTCATGGTGGATCTCTAATA
>VXMN01000034.1 GCA_009841055.1 Acidobacteriota bacterium | reverse complement strand
GACGCCCTGGGGAAAGACTTCGCCGAGACAGGCTTCAACTTGCGGGCCATCATCCGGCGGATCGCCAAATCGAGCGCCTATCAGCTCTCCAGCCGGTTTCCTGGCCAGTGGCGCCCCGAGTACGCCCGCTATTTCGCGCGACGCAATGCCAGGCGCCTCTCGGCGGCCCAACTCCATGACAGCCTCTGCCAGGCCACCGGGGTCTTCCCCGAGATCCCCATCATGGGCACCGATCTCAAGGTCAAGTACGTGATGCAGACCCGGGGACCCTACGATCTTCAAGGCGAGCTGAAGGTCTTTCTGGCGGCCTTTGGCCGGAGCAACCGGGACGTGGCCGACAAGAGCCTGGCCGGCTCGACCGTGCAGGCCTCGCTCTTGCTGAACAGCGACCTGATCAAGGAGAAGGTTCAAGCGGAGAAGGGCCGGCTGAAGGCGCTGCTCAAGCAGGAGCCCCTCAAGAGCAATCAGGCCGTCGTGGAAGAGCTCTTCCTGGCGACTCTGGGCCGGTTGCCGCGAGAAGAGGAGCAGCGTTTGGGGGTGGCCCAGATCGAACGCTACCGCGAGTCGGGAGCCGAGGACCTGCTGTGGAGCCTGCTCAACACCAAGGAGTTTCTGTTCAACCTTTAGGAGAGGAACCGGACCCATGGAAGACGCCATGACCCGCATTCCCCACTTGACCCGGCGAGGCTTCATTCGCGCCGGCGCCGCCACCGCCACCTGTTTCTGCCTGGCGCCCATGATGGACCCGCTCAACCTGCGGGCGGCCCGAAAGGTGACCCCTCGCGGCAGCGCCGACTACTGCATCTTTCTCTTTCTGGACGGCGGACCCAGCCAGATCGACACCTTCGACTTCAAGGAGGGGCGTTACACGCCGGCGGACTTCGACGTGCGGACGGTCGCCGGCGGGATGTTGAAGCTGCCCTATGCCTTGTTCCCCCGGCTGTCGGAAAAGCTGGACGACCTGGCCATCGTGCGCTCGGTGGAGGCCTGGGAAGCCGGCCACTCCCGGGCCCAGTACGTCCTGCAGGTGGCCCACCCGGTCAGCCCGGCCCGGCGGGCCGAAATGCCCTCCCTGGGAGCCGTCATCGCCTACGAAATGGAAGCCCGCCGCAAGCCCGGTGACTTTCTCCCTCCCTTCGTGGCCATGAACTACAACATCACCAGTGGCGCCGGCCTGGTGGGCGCCGGCTGTCTGGAACCCAAGTATGGTCCCCTGGGCTTCAACACCCAGGAGAGCCGCCACTTCCTGCTGGAGGATGGCGAACGGGAACGCTTTCTGCGACGGTGGGACCTGCTGAGCCGGCTGGAGCAGGGACACCCGGTTTCGTCGACGGGGAGCTCGCGCCCGATAGAAGAGTTCCGATCCTACTACGGAGAGGCCCACTCCATCATGATGGCGCCTGAGGTCCGGGACGTCTTCAAGCTGGAGACGGAGGAACGCAAGCGCTACGGGTCCTCGGCTTTGGGGGATGCCTGCATCCTGGGACGCAACCTGATTGCGGCCGAGGCCGGCACCCGCTACGTGTTCATCACACACGACGGCTGGGATCTTCACGCCAAGGCCTACGACAAGACCAGCACTCCCAACCAGTACACGCTGGGCCGGGAGCTTGACGCGGCTTTCGCCGGCCTGCTGACCGACCTGAGCCGGCTCAGGACCAAGGACGGAGAGGTGCTCTTGGACCGCACCCTGATTGTGTGCATGGGCGAGTTCGGGCGCACCGTGGGCGACCTGACGGTCAACAAAGGCCGGGATCACCACCGCTTTGCTTCCACCAGCCTGTTCGCGGGCGGCGGAGTCCGGGGTGGCCGCATCATCGGCGCAACCGACCCCACCGGCGGTAAAGTGGTCGATTCCGGATGGAGCCAGAATCGCTCCATCTATATGGAAGACATCGCCGCCACCATGTACTCCACCCTGGGCATCGACTGGTCCAAGAAGATCACCAACACCCCTTCGGGACGGGATTTCGAGTACCTGGAACCGGTCTCGGGAACCACCTTCCTGAAAGTGGACGAGATCGGGCCGCTGTTTGCCTGATTTCTACCCCGGAGCAAGCTGACACCCCGGAGTCCGCCTCCACCGCATCGGCCTTCGCCTTCCGGCTCGGCTTCCGCGACAGGTCATTCGAGGAAGAAACTGCCGATCGATGTTGAAGACGAACCACGTATGGACTCAAAGACCGATAGACCTCCTTTGCTGCGCCGACGTCACGGAATCAAGCCACCCGGGAGCGCGGGCGTCCCGCCCGCACGTTACTGGCAGAGCCTCAGCCCTCTCCTCCACCCAACTCGACCGGCACCGGCGCCGGGACTCTGCTTCGGTCCCGCACATGCCGTTCCCGCCGGCAGGGTGGCCGGGTGCCCCATCCCAGGAAATTGAGCAGCATGCAACGGGGGTGCATGCGGGCGGGACGCCCGCGCTCCCGGGTGGGGTGCCCCCTCCACACCTCTTGCTCCCTGCTATCCACTGACAACTAAAACCATCCGACTTTTGGCACTTTCAATCCCTTCCCGGATAGGCGATCATGGATTCTGAGGAGGTTGAAATGCCAAGGATTCCGGCAGCGTTGGCGGCGGGCCTGGGTCTGGCCCTGGCCTTGTGCCGGCCGGCGGCGGCCGCTGAATCGCCAGTCTGCGCCGGCGGCCAATCCATCGGTCAATTCCGTTTTCTGGTGCAACCCGCACCCACGGTGAGGGCGCGCCCGCTGGCCGCGGTCAATCGACTGGAGAAAGGCCGGAAGCTGCTGTACATCCCGGTTCGACAGAAGTCCGACCGAAAGGGCCAGGCCAGCATCGCCCTGGTGTTGATTGCCGCCGGGAGCAGCCCCGAAAAGGAATGGGTGGTGCTGGACCCCCGGCCGGCCGGGGCAGCCACCCAGTGGGAGGTTCCCTTCGACGTCGAGGTGGTGGCGGCCGTCTACGGTCCCCGGGGGCTGAACGTCAAGAAGGTCAAGGCCCTGGTCAGGAAAAACGAGGGCGTCATCACCCAGCTCGCCGACTACGCCCAGCAGACGGCCCAGGTGGGAGCCCTGGTGGAAACACTGGCGTCCTGGGAACGCTCCCCCGCCAGTTCCCAACCCCTGGACGCCGTGCTGCAGGGGTTCTCCGCTCAGCACAACGTCAGCCTGCCCCGCATCGATCCCAATGCGCCGGCCGATCAACAGGCAGCCCTGCTGTTGCGCACCCTGCTGCCGTCCCTGTCGACCTACGACCCGCTCAACCCCCAGCCGGCCCACGGAATAAGACAATCGGCCGGTCTGGCCGCTTCCCTGGCGACAATGTTCCTGGGGAACTCGGCCCTGCTGGCCACCGGCGGGGTGGCCCTGTTTCAGAACCTGAGGACCCTGATCTCTCCCGGGACCGACTTCCGCTCCGCCTTTGCCCAGAACGTTGCCCCTCACGACGTCCAGCTCTGCTCCCAGCGGCGGCCCGCCAAGGCCCGGGCCAGGATCGCCTACCTGTGGGCCCTGCGCATTCCTTCCCGGGGACCGCCCCGGGTAAATGTGGCTTCCGATCTTCATCTTCCCATAGGCCGTGAGGCCCTGCTTCCTATCCAGGCGGAGGATGCCTCCGACTGGAGGCAGCTGCCACGAGCCCACGACTGGAAGCTGATCCAGGACGGAGGCGGCCGACATTTTGCGGTGGGGGTTTCGCTCCAGCCGTCGCTGCGTGCCCTGAAACTGGACACCGCCAAGGAAGTCCTCCCCCCGGGGGAGTACACTCTTGCCGCTTCCTGGAATTGGGAGTCCTTTGAGCTGGCCGGTCGGTTTCGCCTCCACCGATTGGGGGACCTGAACCAATCTCGGCTGACACCCCAATCGAGGGACAGGCTGGTGACAAAGAGCGGACGTGTCCGCGTCGAGTTGATGGGCGCCGACTTCCAGTTCGTCAAGAAGCTGGAGTTGGTGAATCCCGATCCCTCAGGCCAGACCGTGGCGCCACTGCCATTCCTGCTGTCTCCGAGAACACCTGGAGGAAGTCAGGCACAACTGGGCTTCGCGCTGGATACCGACCGGCTTGCCCCCGGCCTCTACGGGCTGAAAATCTCCCAGGCTGATGCGGAACCCCAGGTTCTTCCTCTGCAGGTCCATCCCCCGCTGCCTCGGCTCTCCAATCTTCCTCTCAGGGTCAATCTCGGTGAAGATAGCCAGGGGCTCCTACTTGAGGGAACCGGCCTGGAGCGCATCCACGGGCTGGAGAGCGCCAGCGCCCGGTGGGAACTGGCGCCGGTGCCGGCAGCAACGCAGGAGCTTGAACAGCGGGGCGTCACGGCCTACCTGGAGGACGCGGCCCAAGAGGGAGATCCCCTCCCCATCGCCATGAGGATCACCGGGCTGGAAGCTCCGGTCGAGCTGAAGGAGGGATTCCAGATCGTGGGACCGCGGCCGGCAATTGCTCGCGCCAGCGCCTCCTTCCCGCCCAAAGCCGGGCTGGGACTGCGCGAGGGTGAGCTCCCGGCCGGCCGGCCGGTCAGCTTCGCCATCGGAGTGGAGCACCTTCATCCGCTGGCCTCCCTGCAACTGGGATGCCGGAGCGACGGGCAATTTCAATCCAGGCTGACGCTCGTCCCCGGCCGGCCCCAGGGCGCCACCCGGCTGGACGTCACCGGGAAGGACACCCTGTTTCTCTCGCTGGACCCGGGCAGCCTGAGCGCCACCGGCTGCTCCCTGGCGGTGGTGGTCGACAACGAAACCACCGGATCGTCCGACCCGCACTCCTTGGGCCGGGTAGTCCGCTTGCCCAGGATCGAGCGTTTCGTCCTGACCGGCAAAAAGCTGGGGAATTCGCTCTACGAGGGTATCCTGACCGGTGAGCAACTGCACCACATCGCCAGGGCCGGTTGGGACGAGAGCCAGGGGCACCCCGTAGCGGGCATCCCCACCCCCTTCTCGGACAATCCCGAAAAACAGACCCTGCGGATCGCCCTGCCCTGGCCCTCGCCCGAGCCCCACCCCCCGGTCTTCATCTGGCAGCGTGGCCAGGATAGCGGGCGGCCCACCCAAGTGCGCTATTGACCCCCCTGTCTCACCGCAGGCC
>VXMN01000151.1 GCA_009841055.1 Acidobacteriota bacterium | reverse complement strand
CCTTCTCGGAAGACCCCGCCGGAGCGGCCGTTCCACCGGGCGCCACCTCGCCGAAGCGCAGCGTGTATTGAATCCCGTTGGCCGTTTCGACCAGGATCTCCCCCTCATTGGACAGGAGCTGGCCGATTGGAGTGATGAAGAAGCCCTTCCGGCGCAGAGAGAGAACCGACTCCATCGACAGCCGGATGCCTTCGGGTGTCTTGAGGTCCCGGGTCAGATTCTCCGGCTTGGGTTGGACGTCGACGATTCTCAGATTGTCCAGCGCCTCGGTCAGGGCATCGATCTTCTTGCCCCGCAGTCTGCGTCGCCCCATCATCCAGCGGTCCTTCCGCCTGGTGAGAACCGTCCGCTCGGAGTTCTCCAGCCGTCCCAGCCGCTCGTTGATGGAGTAGCTGTTGATGGTGATCTTTCGAATGTCCCCGGCGTTCAGCTTGAGCAGATCCGTCTCGATCCAGTCCTCGAACCTGGAAGACACCCGGGCGTCGGTCTTGACCGAGTAGATCCGTCGCCGGGTGGGGACCCGCATGTAGCGGTAACCCGGCTTGCCCTCGGACGGCTTGCCGATCACGAAGTCGGCCAGGACCCGGTCGTTTTCGTCCTTGAGGGTCACCCGTTTTCCGCGGCCTGCCAGACTGGCGGTTCGGTCGTCGAGCGGATCGATCACCCCGAAACGGCCGTGATCCTCGATGCGTTCGGATACCACCATGTCCTTCCTGAGGGCCATGAGCGCCGCGGCCGTGTCGGCCAGGCGATTTTCGGCATCGGCCGGATAGTCGTGGTGGGAGGGGATGCCCCACTTGTTGTCCTTGAACTCCACTTTCAGGGGGCTGGCGGTGGCGGTGGCCTCGTCGTAGTCGATGACCTCGATGGTCCTGGGGGCCTGGGGGTCTGCAAACTCCGGATAGAAGGGCTCCCCTTGATCGTCAAAGATCCCGGAAGTTCTTCGGCCGGGATCGACCAGCACCGCGGCCGTCGAAACGGCCACGGCCAGCACGCAGAAGATTCCGGTTCTCAACCATTCCGTCATGGCCGTCTAACCTCCCTTGCCTATTCCACCAGGCGGTCGGCCGCCACGCCGATCTTTTCCCGGCGCAGCCTGCGCACCGACACCACCAGGAAGAGCGCAAAGGCGGGAACCGGCGGCAGGGCCGCCGCCAGGAACTTGATGGCGTTCTGGATGTCCCGGATGGAAGACTCCATGTCGGCGCGGCTCTTGCCGATCAGCCGCTGCTTTTCCTCTTCGATGTTGGTGCGGGCCACGGCCAGGCGGCGGTTCTCGGCCTTTTCCTGGTTGGCGATCATGATGCGCCGGGTCTGTTCGTCCAGGTCCCGCCGCTGGCGCAGCGCCTCTACCGCCCGATCCAGCCGGGCCTGGGCTTCCTGCAGGCGCTGGTTCGCCGTGGCTTCGGCCTGCCGGGACTCCTCCAGGCGCCGCTCCTCGTACACCCTGGTTCGGGATTCCACGGCCTCCAGGGTGCGATGCCGCCGCCGGCGCTTGCGCAGGGCAATGAAGGACTCGTCGCCCGCCAACTGGTCCACGGCGTTCAGCAGGAAGGTCACGTTGTCGAACTGCAGGGTTTCAATGCCCTGGCGCCGTATGGAGAAGAACTGCTCCCCCATCAGGTCCACGTCGGTCACCAGGATGGCCCGGACCGGCTGGTTCGGCCCTATTCCGGCCAGGCGGGCGGCCAGGGTGTAGCGGTCGGGATCGGGTTCGTGGGGGAGATTGGCGGCAAGCTGCACCCCGAACAGGGAGCGCTGCACCAGCCGGTTCCAGTCCGTCAGTCCGGAATCGGCGCCGGTCTGAAGCAGGGGAACCAGCGTCGTGCGGCTGCCGGCCGCCAGCTTGATCGAGCCCGGATAGATCGCTACCAGCTCCTGAAGCCCGGAAGTGATGGCCTCGTCCGGATTGAAGGGAGGATTTTCGCCGCTCCCCGACCCCAGAAAGATGACTTCCGGAGGCAGGGAGCGGAACTGCGGATGGGGATTGTACTTGTCCCAGGCAATGCGGCCCGGGTCCCAGTCCACTCCCAGCACCTCCATCAGCGGCTGGAGATCGGCCGGCGTCCTGGGCGGCGGGCCCTGGCGAAAGGGACCCTGGGGCATCGGCTGGGCCGAGAGCTCGGGATTGAAGGCCGGCAGGGGGTCCACCAGGATCAGGGTCGGATTTCCCTCCTTGACGTAATCCGCCAGCCGCTCTACCTGGTCCTGCTCCAGGGTGTTGGGCAACACCGCCATCAAGGCGTCCAGGTTCTTCGGGTAGTCCTGGCCCGGCTGCACCCGTTCCACCTGGTACTGCTTGCGCAGTTCGGCCACGATGGCCCAGTCGGTGGAATGCTGGCGGGACTGGAAGTCGAATCCGCCGAACAGTTTGGCTTTCGTCTCCAGGACGCCGACCCGCTTGCGTTCCGCCCGCGACACCACCCGAATGGATCGCATCAGCTCGTACTCTACCGGCAACCCGGGATCCAGGAAGGGAATGACGAATTCCTCGGGGCCGCAGTTGAAGGCGATGCCCAGGAAGATCTCGTCGGGAGTTCCCGAGCTCTGCCGGGACAGGGGCACCTGCCGGGGGCGGATGTCGAAACGCTCCTGGGCTTCGCGAGCCTGCGGCGAATACCTTTCGGTTTCCACGATCCGGGTCTGCAGGCGGTCCCCGCCCAGGGCGGACAGCTCCCGCAGCAGGTTGACCAGGTTGTTTCGTGTCGGAAGGTGGCTGCGGGGCACCTCCGGGCTCAGGTAAGCCTGAATGAAGACCGGCCGGCCCGGATCCAGCCCTTCGATCAGCGCGCGGGTGTCGGGCGAGAGAGAGTGGATCCGTTCGGCGGTGAGGTCAACCCGTCCCCCCAGGCGGTCCAGCAGCAGTGTCAGCCCGGCCAGGGCGACCACCAGGGCCAGTCCCCGCACCAGCAGGTGGGCGCCCATGGACGGGGCCTGGCGGCCGCTGGGCCAGTGGCGGCGTCCCAGCAGCTCCACGTTGAGATAGACCATTGCTGCCGTAAAGGCGAGGAAATAGACCACCGAGGACAGGGAGACCACTCCCGCGGCCAGGTCCTGGAACTGCTGGTTGAAGGAGAAGCCGGCCACCAGCCGCTCGGCGCCACCGGTCAGGACGGTGCCCGCATGGTCGATGAAGACGGGCACGGCGCAGAGCAGGGCTCCCAGGATGAAGGCCACGGTGATGTTGTCGGTCAGGAGGGACCCCACCATTCCCAGGGCCAGCAGCGCCACTCCCATGAGCCAGTAGCCCAGGTAGGTGGAGGCCATCAGGCCGGGGTCCGGGTTGCCCAGCCACCCCAGCACCAGCACGTGGGTCAGGGAAAAGAAGAGGGCCACGGTGTAGATGCCGGCGGCAGCCAGGTATTTCCCCAGCACGATGCCGAAGTCGGTGGCCGGCAGGGTCAGCAGCAGCTCGTCGGTTCCGTTGCGCTTCTCCTCGGCCCAGATGTTCATGGTGATGGAGGGAATCAGAAAGACCAGCAGGTAGGGGAAGACGCGGTTGAGCTGGTCCAGATTGGCCAGGTTGTCTGCGAAGAACCCGTCCTGCCAGAAGGCCGCCAGGGCGCTCAGGAAGACGAAGAGGGTGATGAAGACGTAGCCGGTGGGGCTGCTGAAATAGCTGGTCAATTCCCGCTTGCAGACGACCCTGGCCAGTTGCCAATGACTCTTCACCCTTGTGTCTCCCCTGCCTCCGGATCCGGCTCCTGCTCCGCGCCGCGGACCGTTCCCTCCGAGGGGGGCGGTTCATGCGGCCCCGGCGCGGAGACTTCAGGATCGGGCGGCCCCTCCCGGCCGTTCCTGCCCGTCAGGCGGTAAAAGGCCTCGGCCAGGCTGCGTCCGGCCGCCATCTCGCCGGGCGTGCCGTCAAAAACGATCCGGCCCTCGTGAACGAGAATGACATGGTCGGCCACGGCTTCCACTTCCTGCAGGATGTGGGTCGAAAGCAGCACCGTGCGGGTTTCGCCCAACTGCCGGATCAACTCCCGGACCTCGCGGATCTGGTTGGGATCCAGGCCGCTGGTGGGTTCGTCCATGATGAGGATGTCGGGCTCGTGGAGCAGGACCTGGGCCATTCCCAGGCGCTGGCGATACCCCTTGGAGAGCTTGTAGATGCTCTTTTCCAGGACAGTTTCCAGGTGGCACTGCTCGACTACGGCCTCGATGCGCGCCTCCAGCCGGTCGCGGGTCAGCCCGCGGGCCTCGCCGAAGAACCGCAGCAGCTCCAGGGGAGTCATTTCCGGATAGAGGGGACCGTTCTCCGGCAGGTAGCCGATCCGGGCGGCCGCTTCGATGCGGTGGCGGGCGACATCCCGTCCCGCAATGCGAGCGACGCCCGCGGTGGGCGTGAGATAGCCGGTCAGAATCCGCAGAGTGGTCGACTTGCCGGCTCCGTTGGGACCCAGGAAGGCGGCCACCTGTCCGCGGGGAATCGAGAAGGAGACGTCCTGCAGCGCGGCAAAGGTCCCAAAGATCTTGCTCAACCCCTGGGCCTCGATCATGGGTGAGGAGTCGTTTTCTGTCATCACGTCGACACCGGATTCCGTTTCAGGGCGGCGGTTCCGGATCCCGCCTCAGGCTGCCTCCCCCGCTCTCCGGTCCTTGTCTTCGCATCCGCCGGTGAGACAAGCGGGCCCGCCCCGGGCTGTCCGGGGCGCCAGGGGAAGGGCTGTGGGCGGGGTGAACAGTGAATTTGAAGGTCCATCCTCTACTTCAAGAATTGCCTTCCACGGCTCAGGAAATCAACTCCTGCGGCAGGTGCTTCATTCAGCTTTTCAGGTTAACCCCAACCCGATTTTTTTTCAATGGGGGGAATCACCGCCAGCTCCTCGCAGGTGTTAAGGTTCGGCGCGCCGCGTTTGCCCCCTCCGGCTCGACTGCGGGCGGGGCCCTTGTCCCATGGGCTGACGCCCGCGGCTCCGTGTTGTCGCCGCATTCGCGGCTCTACTCCCCTATGTGTCGTTTTCCGATGACTCCCCCCGGGCTTTTGCCCGGGACATATTCTAAATAGAAAAGCACGTTTCCCCTTGCAGCGTTGTGGGTTAGGTGAGAGCTGCGAAGCTGCGGTTGACGTGGGTTACCCGGCGAGACGCCCCGTA
>VXMN01000177.1 GCA_009841055.1 Acidobacteriota bacterium | reverse complement strand
CCTTCCCCTGTCTGTCTCCGGTTGAAATCGGTGATTGATCAGAGGTTCCTTAGGTTCTCCACGATATTCAGAATTGCCGCAATCTTTATCGGTGTCCAGGGAGGGTACCGTGGCCCACTGTCCGGAATGCGAAGCGGAATTGGAATTGGAAGACGATGTGGAGAAGGGTGAGATCGTAACCTGCTCCGATTGCGGGGTCGACCTGGAGGTCGTGGGCATGGATCCCGTGGATCTGGACCTGGCTCCGGAGGAAGAAGAAGATTGGGGGGAATGACCCCCCGGCAAGGAGCGTTTACAACTCACCTTCCGACCCGATCGACCACAGAGGATGCGAGAGCTGATTGACCGATTCCGCTCCCTGTGGTTTTTTTGTGTGTACTGATGAAAGTTGGATTGCTCTGTTCCATCCTGCGCAAGGAAGAAAAGCTGCTGCTGGAGGAGTTTCGCCGCCGTGGCGTTGCTCCGGAAATCGTCGATGACCGCGAGCTGGTCTTTCGTCTGGATTCCAGGCACCTGGATTTCGACGTGGTGCTGGAGAGAAGCGTCAACCACTCCCGGGCGCTCTATTCCCTGAAGGTTCTCAACGACTGGGGGATCCGGACGATCAACAGCTATCCGGTAGCTGAGATTTGCGGCAACAAGTTCCTGACCACCAGCGCGCTCCTCCGCAATCGGATTCCCACCCCTCGGACCGTCATGGCCTTCACGCCCAAGTCGGCCCTGAAAGCCATCGAGGAATTGGGTTATCCGGTGGTGCTCAAGCCGGCCGTCGGTTCCTGGGGGCGCCTGCTCTCCAAGATCAATGATCGAGAAGCCGCCGAAGCGGTGCTGGAACACAAGGATGTCCTGGGTTCCTACCAGCACTCCGTCTTCTACATTCAGGAATACGTTCCCAAGTCGGGCCGGGACATCCGGAGCTTCGTGGTGGGTGACGAGACCATTTGCGCCATCTATCGCTATGCTTCCCACTGGATTACCAACACGGCCCGGGGGGGGCGGGCCGAGATTTGCCCGGTGACCCCGGAGATCGACCGCCTTTCCCAGGCAGCCGCCCGAGCCGTCGGCGGCGGGGTCCTTGCCGTGGATCTTTTCGAGTCCGAGTCGGGGTTTCAGGTCAACGAAGTCAACTACACCATGGAGTTCAGAAATTCCATCCATACCACCGGTGTCGACATCCCGGCCAGAATCGTCGACTACGTCCTGAAGGCCGCCGCCGAAGGGCAGACCGGGCCTGAGGTGCTTCCATGATCTCGGTTTCCATCGTGGGAGGTTCCGGTTATACGGGTGGAGAAGTGTTGCGCCTCTTGCTGGGCCATCCGGAGGTTGAGCTGTGTCAGGTGACCTCGGAATCCAGGGTGGGCAAGTTCGTCCATTCGGTGCACCCCAACCTTCGCAAGCGCTGCAAGCTGCGGTTCGTGTCCAGCCGGGACCTGAAGAAGGCGGACCTGCTCTTCCTCTGCCTGCCTCACGGGATGGCCATGGATCGCATGGAGGAGTTTCTCGATCTGGGCAGTCGGGTCATCGACCTCTCCTCCGATTTTCGCTTGCGCGCACCGGCGGACTATGTGACCTGGTACCATCACGAGCATACCAGGCCGGAACTGCTGGGCAAGGCGGTCTACGGCATTCCCGAGTTGCACCGGCAGGAGATTCGAGAGGCCGGCCTGGTGACAGGGGCGGGCTGCCTGGCCACTGCCGCCATCCTGGGTCTCTACCCGCTCTACAAGGCGGGACTGTTGGATTCGGAGGACATCTTCATCGAGGCCAAGGTGGGCTCCTCGGCAGCCGGCAACAAGTCCAGCCTGGCTACCCACCACCCGGAACGCAGCGGTTCTCTCCGGTCGTTCCAGCCGACCCGCCATCGCCATACGGCCGAGGTCCGGCAGGAGCTGGCTCTCAACGGGGCCAGCCCCCGGATTCACTTGTCGGCCACCTCCACCGATTCGGTGCGAGGCGTCCTGGCCACGGCCCAGGTGCTGCTGGAGCGGTGTCCGGAGGAGAAGGCGCTCTGGAGAACCTATCGGGAGGCCTATCAGGCGGAGCCCTTTCTCAGAATCGTCAAGGAAAGATCGGGGATTTACCGTTACCCGGAACCCAAGATCCTGGCGGGATCCAACTACTGCGACGTCGGCTTTGAGCTGGACCCGGCCGAGGGACGCCTGGTGGTGCTTTCGGCCCTGGACAACCTGATGAAGGGGGCCGCGGGGAACGCGGTGCAGGCCATGAACGTGATGCACGGCTGGGAGGAGTCCCTGGGGTTGGGCTTTCCCGGTTTGCATCCCGTATAATGATGAGCGGTACTGATTTGTCGAGCCCTCCGATGGTGCTGCCGAGGTCGAAGTCACTCAAGTGGTGTGCGGCGGTTGTTCTGGCTGCCATGATTATGGTCGCCCGGGTGCCCGCGACGGCACTCCCTGAGGAAAAGAAGAACGAGTCCAGGAAGGATCAACCCTTTGCCTTGCTCAAGGGGAGCTGTTTCGATCAGAGGGGCTTCAGCCTGTCGGGAGTGGCCATACAGGTGACGCTGCCGCGGGGGAAGAACGGCAAGAAAAAGGAAAAGCGGTGGCGGATGCAGTCTGACCGCCGCGGGGAATTTGCCGTCCGTCTTCCCGCCGGAGAACAGACCGTGACGGTGACCGCCAGCAAGAAGGGCTACCGGAAGGCGGAACAGTCCGTTCAGTTCTACGCCGACGAGTCGCAGCACATCGTCATCCAGATGAAGCCGGTTGCCGAGTCGGAGTAGCCGGATCCTCCTTTGAAATGCGGGCCGACGATTCAATGCCGGCCCCTCCTGCCAATACCATGTTTCGACGAAGTCTCCAGCCGGCCTCGGGATTGCGAACCATTGGCGCGATGGGTCCGGCGTCCGTTTTCCTGGTGCCGGCTCTGATTTGGGGACTGTTTTCCGGGGAAGCCAGGGCCCAGGGCGACGACGAGGAGGCTCGGACCAAATCGATTCGCGGCCACGTGGCCCGGCCTGACGGTAAACCCCAGCCGGGGGCCAAGGTCTTTGTCAGAAACCCCAGGAACGAGACCACTACCATCCTGATCACGGATGAGAAGGGGCTCTTCGCCATTCACGGGCTGGATCCGTCGATGACCTACGAGGTCCATGCCGAGTACCAGCAGCTCAGCTCCAGAGTTCTGGCCATCAGCTCCATGCTCCAACGTTATGACAACGTGCTCAGCTTCAAGCTGGCGGAGAGGGAGGTCGAAGACGAGCCCGAGCCGGCCGCTGCGCTGAAGGAGAGCGTTGAGATCCCCGGCAAGGGAGGCTTGCACTTCGCAGGCGACTGGTATCCCCCGCCGGACTCGGGGGAGGGGCGGTTTCCGGCGGTGGTGCTGCTGCACGGTTCGGGTGAGACCCGCGGGGTTTGGGACACCTTCATCCAGGAGAAGCTTGCGGGGAACATGGTCGGGGTGCTCAACCTCGATCTGAACTCGGGAGAAGAGGAGTCCTCAGGCGGCGCGGCCACTCCTTCGGAGGCAGGTCCCGACCGGATGGATGCCTTGCTGGAACTGTTCGAGGCGACCTTTGCCTGGCTGGAGGCCCGGGGAACGATCGATCCCTACCTCATCGGCGTGGTGGGCACGGGTCTCGGAGCCGACCTGGCGTTTCTGGCCTCCGGCAAGTACGAAAATGTGCGCGCCGCGGTAGTGATTTCCGGCAATCTGGCCAATGTCCGCGGCGTGGCCGAGAGGGCACAAGACTTCCAACCGCACTCCATCCTCTTTCTGGCAACCCGGGGGGACGAGTCCTCCACCGCTTCCATCGCCGGACTGGAGGGGCAGACCGGATACCCCAGACAAACCCGCGTGTTCGAAGGCTCCAGTTCTCGGGGGATCGAGGTGCTTGCGGAGATTCCGGAAGCCTCCGACCTGGTGGTGGAGTGGCTGGACAAGAGGCTGCGCTGAACGCCGTTGAATTCAGGCGGTAGCGGCCGGACTCACCTCACGGACCGGATTGCGCCCCGCCCATTCCCAAGCCAGGCCAAAATCAAGGAGATCGAGCACTCATGCTGGTGGTCAAGGTGGGAGGCAGCCTGGGCATCGACTACGACTCCGTGTGCCGCGACCTGGCCTCCCTCATCCAGTCGGGACGCCGGGCCATTCTGGTCCACGGCGGCTCGGCCGAAACCAATGCGCTGTCCGAAAAGCTGGGGAAGCCTCCCCGCATGGTGACTTCGGTTTCGGGCTATGAGTCCCGTTACACCGATCGCGAGACCCTGGCCATCTTCGAGATGGTCTATTGCGGCAAGATGAACAAGGGGATCGTGGAGCGGTTTCAGAAGCTGGGTGTGAATGCCGTGGGGCTCTCCGGGATGGACGGCCGCATCTGGGAGGGTCGCCGCAAGTCGACCATCACCATCGTGGAAAACGGAAAGAGGCGGGTGCTGCGCGACGACTACACCGGGCGTATCGAGACTGTGAACCTGGACCTGCTCAACCTTCTGCTGGATCACGGTTACACGCCGGTGCTGACGCCGCCGGCCGTGAGCCGCGAGGGGGAGGCCATCAACGTGGACGGCGATCGGGCCGTGGCCGTGCTTGGGGCGGCCCTGGGGGTGGACAAGCTGGTCATCCTGTCCAATATCCCGGGGCTGTTGCGCGACCTGGAAGATGAGAGCAGCCTGATCCGGGAGATCCCCCTGGAAGAGGCCGACGCATTCATGGAATTCGCCCGGGGCCGCATGAAGAAGAAGTTGCTGGGGGCGGTCGAGGCGGTGCAGCAGGGAGTCAGGGAAGTCGTCTTCGGAGATGCCCGGCTGTCCGATCCCGTCACCCAGGCCCTCTCCGGGAAGGGCACCGTCATTCGCCGCCGGACCGGGGATTGACTACAAGAATCGCGGCGTCTCCCGCCGATACCGCTCGTACTCCTCCCCGTATTGCTCCTTCAGCCAATCCTCCTCACTGAGTGGCATGGTGACTAACACCAGGGCGAGCAGCGCATGGGTCACCCAGAGGAACTGTGAGTTCGCGATGATGCTCAGGCCCAGGAAGAGGAGGTTGAATCCGAGGCACTGCGGATTGCGGGTGAACCGGTAGGGGCCGGAGTCAACGAAGCCGTCCCTGATGCCCCAGGAATTCTTCCGGCCGATCGTGGCGATTCCCCACAGCGCCAGCATCTCTCCGAGCAGGGCAAGCGGGATGCCGAGGAGAAACCGGAGGC
>VXMN01000169.1 GCA_009841055.1 Acidobacteriota bacterium | reverse complement strand
GTCCTCTATAGGCCACGTTTCCCGACAGGGCCTCGATATTGACGCTTGGGGCGAAACGGGCGTAGTCGGTGAAGTCCCGCCCCCCGGCGGCGTTGGTCAGTCCCTCACCCGTAAAAACCGAGGCGGCCTCGCTCTTGAAGGTATCGATTGCGGCCCCGCCCGCCTCCACCACGATGGTGCTTTCGACACGGCCGACCTCAAGAGCCATCGCGACCGAGTAACTCCGCCCGACCTCGACGACGACTTCTTCCTTCACCGTGGTCTGGAATCCCGGACGACGGGCGATCAAGGTGTATATCCCGGGTGGCAGGCTGTTATTGACAATCAGTCCCCGATCATCGGAGAGGCCGAAGACCGGTCGAATCAGCGCCGAACCCTGAAACTCGACTTCGGCTCCGGGAATGAGGCCGCCGCTCGGGTCGATGAGGACGACACGGAGTTCCCCGACCTGCTGCTGCCCGTCCAGGGGAACAGGCATGGCGGCCAGGCAGACCACCATGCCGGCGACAATCCAGACTCTCTGGGACATGAAGCCTCTGTGTTCCGCTCGATCTAGGCGAAACACCGCCGGACGACCTGAACGGCCTCTTCCACGTCCCGGCGGGAGATATCCAGGTGGGTGACGGCACGCATGCGGTGCGGACCCGGCTGGCTGACTCGCACGCCCTGCTCCAGCATGCGGCCCAAGACGTCTGAGGCCGGCTCGGACACTTCGAAGAACACGAGGTTGGTCTCGACCTCGGCGGGGTCCAGGGTAACCCCCGGAATTTCCGCCAGTCCCTCGGCCAGGACCTTGGCGTTGGCGTGGTCTTCGGCCAGGCGCTCGATGTGGTGCTCCAGGGCGTAGAGCGCCCCGGCGGCAATGATCCCGGCCTGCCGCATGGCCCCGCCCAGGCGCTGCTTCCACACCCAGGCTTCCTCGATCATTTCCCGGCGCCCCGCCAGCACGGCTCCCACCGGCGCTCCCAGTCCCTTGCTGAAATCCACCCAGACAGTATCGAAAGGGGCCGCAAAGTCCCGGGCCGGCGTCCCGGTAGCCACCACGGCGTTGAACAGGCGAGCCCCGTCCATGTGAAGGATCAGGCCGTGCTCGCGGGCGACCGCGGCCACCTCTTCAATGGCTTGGACGGGCCAGGGAGTCCCTCCCCCGGAATTGGAGGTCTGTTCGATGGAGACCACCCGCGTGCACGGGGCGTAGCGGTTCAGCGGTCGGATAGCCGCCCTGACCTGCTCGGCGCTGAAAACCCCCCGCCGAGCCTCCAGCCCGGTCGGGATGGCGCTGGAGAGGGCCGCCAGTCCTCCCGCTTCCGAGATCAGGGGATGGGCCGTGCGGTGCAGCAGCACCTCGTCTCCCGGGCGGCAGTGGATCCTGAAGGCGATCTGGTTGCACATGGTGCCCGAAGGCAGATAAAGCCCGGCCTCCTTGCCCAGCAGTTCGGCCACTTTTTCCTGCAGGCGATTCACGGTCGGATCTTCAAACTTCTGCTCATCCCCGACTTCGGCCTCGGACATGAACTTCCGCATTGGGGCCGTCGGCCGGGTGACGGTGTCGCTGTAGAGGTCGATCTTGATTGGCGGCATGATGGTTCTCTCCTGTCGTTAAGATCCGCCTATTATCCACAATTACTCTGCCGGAGCGCACCGAATTCGCTCCTTCGCTCCCCTTGCTCCCACGCTGCCGGAGGGGCAGGTCCAGGTTCAAGCGGCTGGTCCGCCCGGCAGGTCCGATCTGGTATAATTCGAGCCCTTCTGAAGGTTCCAATCAGTTGCGATTCAGGAACTTCGGTCGGGCAAACTTTCTCTCGGAAGCTGATGTCCATCGACGAGATTCGAGAACGCTACAGCCGGACGGGCCTGAGCGAAACGGACCTGAACCCCGATCCGATCCTGCAATTCAAGCAATGGTTTCAGGATGCCAGCGACGCGGGGGTCTTCGAGCCGGGTGCGGCCTGTCTGGCGACGGCCGGCCGTGATGCCGAGCCCTCGGCCCGCATGGTGCTGCTGAAGGGCGTGGAGTCCCGCGGATTCATCTTCTTCACCAACTACGGGAGCCCCAAGGCCCGGGACCTGGCCGAAAACCCTCGAGCCGCCCTGGTGGTGGCCTGGGTGGAACTGGCCCGTCAGGTCCGCATCTCCGGAAGCGTCGAGCGAATCTCCAGGGAGGAGTCGGCCCGCTATTTCGAGAGCCGGCCGGCCGGCAGCCGGCTCAGCGCCTGGGCCTCTCACCAGAGCGAGGTGATCGAAAACCGCCGGGTGCTGGAGGAGCGGATGCAGAGCTTTCAGGCCCGATTCGGTGACGGAGAAATTCCCCTGCCTCCCTTCTGGGGGGGATATTGCCTCTCCCCTGACCTGATTGAATTCTGGCAGGGACGACCCGACCGCCTGAACGACCGGCTTCGCTACTGCCGCCAGGCGGAATCCCGGTGGATCGTGGAAAGACTTGAGCCCTGAGCCATAGCCCTTGGCCGGGTTTTGAAAGTCATGAACAGCTACCGAAAAGAACTGTTGACCCTCATTCAGGAGCTCCACCCATGAAAACAATCGCCCTGACGTTTGCCCTCTTTGCTACCTTTGCCAACCTGGTGGCCGGCTCGCCCGACTCGGTCCAGACGGCCGAGGGAGTGCTCAAGATCACCCCGGTGACTCACGGCAGCCTGATGCTGAAGTTCAAGGGCAAGGTCATACACATCGATCCCTGGGGCCGGGGAGACTACACCGGACTGCCCAAGGCCGACCTGATTCTCATCACCGACATCCACGGCGACCACCTGGATCCGGCGCAGGTGCAGAAGTTGAAAAAGAGCGGCACCCAAATCGTGACTCCCCAGGCGGTGGCCCAGACCGTGACCGAGGCCGTGGTTCTGCACAACGGCCAGAAAAAGACGGTGGCCGGCCTGGGGATCGAAGCCGTGGCCATGTACAACCACAAGCGGGGACCCAGCCCCGGCAATCTCTATCACGACAAGGGTAGAGGCAACGGCTACGTGCTGACCCTGGGCGGCAAGAGGGTCTATATCTCGGGAGACACCGCCTGCATCCCGGAGATGAAGGCTTTGACCGACATCGATATCGCCTTCGTCACCATGAACCTGCCCTACACCATGCCGCCCGAGGAAGCCGCGGAGTGCGTCGCAGCCTTCAAGCCCAAAATCGTCTATCCCTACCACTACCGCGGCTCCGACCTGAACGTATTCACCCGGGCCCTGGAGTCCCACCCCGACATAGAAGTCAGGATCCGAGATTGGTACTAGTCCGGATACCTCGCCACAAGTAAGCCGCATCGGTTCTTGGAATCTGGTGAAATGCTCTTGAAAAAGGAGTTAACCGGATAACAACAGGAGAACCGATGCCGGCACAGCCGGACACCAAACCCCTGAGGATTGAAGCTCTCCGACGCCGCCTGCCGGCTGTCTTCGACGGCGGTCCCTGCCAGCCAGGGATATGCGGGTCATGTGCCCAGTATCCCATCTTTTCTGCGTTATTCGCACATTCCTCACTATAACTCTTCCAATATTCATCTTAATTTCACACTAAATTGCTAGGATCACATACCCCCATCCGAGGAAGGTTTCGGGCAGCGGCCCGCTTGTTGCCTCCGGAGTGATCAACGACGGCGGCAGACCCTGGCAGCGGAGCGGCGACGGAGCTTGTCTGCTCAGCCAGCCCTAGTGTTCGGTCTCGGAAACAGGGTTGACATGTTTCGGAGCTCATCGGATCTCGGAGTCCCGCAAGATACCCTTCGACACGGTCGATGGGATCAGACTCTTTCTGAAATGGAGCTGCGATGATCATACTCCGGCAGCCTTCATCCCGGGTGGTAGTCCCGGTCCTGGTCGGTCTTGGGATCTTGCTCGGTCCCGGATTCGGGCTGCCCGATGCTTCTCGCGCCTCCAGAGCGTTGAGTCCGGTCCTGTCCGACTACGAGGTGATTCGGCTGGAACCGGGCGACGTCCAACAACAGGTTCGGACCACCGGGGAACTGCGGTTCCGGTACAAGGAGACCGTTTTCGATTTCAAGCTGGCGCCTCACGACCTGCGCGCCCCCAACTACCAGGCGGTGGAAACGGGGCCCGGAGGCGTCAGGCGCATACTTCCTCGCGGGCCGGTAACCACTTTCAAGGGACGGCTGTCCGGGCAGGAAGACACGCACGGTCGATTCACCGTCACGGCCGATGGGGTCGAAGGCGTCGTGTTCGCTCCCGGGGAGCGGTACTAAGTGGAACCGCTGCAACGCTACCTGGCCAGCGCCCAGTCGTCCGAACTGGTGGTCTACAGGCACTCCGACATCAAGTCAGAACAGGATTGGAAGTGCGGTGCCCGGCTGCCTCGGAGCCTGCAGCGGGGGGTGCACAAGGTGGAGGCTCGGGTTGCCGCCAGCACGGCAACCAAGTACCAAGTGGAGGTGGCGACAGAAGCGGACTATGAGTACGTGCAGGCCCTGGGAGGTTCGGACAAAGCCAACAGCGAGATTACGAGCATCCTGAACATGGTCGACGGGGTCTACCAGAGCGAGTTGCTGCTGGAGCTGTCGGTGACCTTTCAGAACACCTGGGCTACGGACAAGGACCCCTACTCTGGAACAGCTCATGCAGGATTGGCAAATCAGTTCAGATCCTATTGGAACAAAAATTTTGCAGCGAGCAAAAACTATGACCTGGCCCACCTTTGGACCGGCAAGGACCTTGATGGCAACGTGTTTGGTACTGCCTGGACAGAGGTTGCCTGCAGCAATCGCGTTTACAGCTACGGCCTGTCGGAGCGCAAAACTTTCGTCCCACTCAAGCACGTTCTCGCCGCCCATGAGATCGGCCACAATATTGGCGCCAATCATACGGATGAGGCAAGTCCCCCAGCCGAAGGGTGCACGAGCACCATGATGACGTCCCGGTTGAATTCAAGCTCAAAATTGACGTTCTGTGAGTACTCCCGAGACGAAATCGCATCCCACGTCTCGAGCCATAACAGTTGCCTGACGACTCAAGCCATCACCCTGCAGCCCCCCAGCAACCTTACGGCCACGGTTGTTTCCCACGCTCAAATCAACCTGACCTGGCAGGACAACAGCGACAATGAGACGGGGTTCCGGGTGCACCGCCGGCTGGGGAACTCAGCCAATTGGAACGCAGCCGGAACCGCCGCCAGCGACGCCACCACGCTATCGGACAGCGGCTTATCGTCGGCGACCACCTATCGCTACCGTGTTCAGGCTTTCAACAGCAC
>VXMN01000014.1 GCA_009841055.1 Acidobacteriota bacterium | reverse complement strand
ACGCCCACCACCCAGACCTCCACCCGAAAGATCGTGGGCAGCTTCAGATGTTAATAAGAGCCCGCCGCCCGGCAGGGCGGGGGCGTCACTTACCGGAAATTAAAGAAAAAGGAGTGATCCACGAAGGGCCACTAAGCGAGACGGATCTGCTTCAACGGCGCGCACTGCCACTCATTGGATGATTAACATCGATGCACAGGATACACAGGATCAGGATATACAGGATATGGTCTTCACATTCTGGTGTCCTGTAATCCTGGGCCTCCGCAAACCCGAACCGGATCATCGCCTGAGCTGGTTTCAGGTGCAGGAATCTCTTCCCGTTTATCCTGTTAATCCTGTCTATCCTGTGCATCGATGTTCATACAGGGATTTTCTTTCCATGTGATACAGCGTTCTCTCCGATTGCCGGATCCTGCTGGCCGCCCTGATCTCGAAATAGCGGCTGAAGGCCACCTCAAAGGCCTGTTGATGGTATTCGGAAAAGATGTCCTCCCTCGAGGCCAGCAGCCTCCGGACCTGCGAGTCCGTCTTGGGGACGAACTCAATGATCAACGAGCGGCACAATTCGCCGAAAAAGCCGGCCAGACGGGACAGAGGCAGGTTGTTGGCAATGGCCAGGTGGTGGATCAGAGCCAGGGCCAGGACAGCGTCCGGTGAGCCTCGATCCAACAGGGACATTCGTTCCCGGCCGTGCCAACCCAGGTTGGGGCTGGGATTGGTCAAGTCGACCCAAAGGGGCAGGATGTGGGTATCCCCGTCCTGCCGGCAGACCCGGTAGTTCCGCTCAACGCAGGCGGGATCCTGATCGAAGGCGATAGTGGTCATGCCGCGGCTCGCGGCCAGGCGACTGAACAAGCCCGTGTTGGCCCCCAGGTCCCAGACCATGCCGGGTTTGGGGTTGATTCGGTCCAGGTGCTCACCCACCAGTTGCTCCTTGTGGCGAAAGGCTTCACTGGTGTAGTTGGTGTCTTCATAGTAGGAGGCCCATTCCTGTTGGGGCGGCTTCCAACGGAGCGCCGCCACGCAGGATTCCAGGTTCTCGATCAATCCCTGCAACGCCCTGCGGCTGACGGAACGGCGGACTCGGCGCTCCGGCTTGTCGGCAAAGTGGGTCTGGGCCTTGGCGTGAAGATGAAGGTGGGTCAGCAGGGAAAACCGGAATCGGGTGCGAACGGGTAGCAGTCGACTGGCCAGGTCCAATGGAACACCGTCCAGGTGAATCCGGAGCAACTGGCTGAGTCGAATATCGGAGTAGCCGGCCAGCGCCAGGGGCGCCAGGAAATGCTGGCAGAATTGGCGATAGGCTGTCCAGGGCCGGCCTTCCGAGTACTTTTCAAAGGACAGGGTATCGATAAACAGGGGTTTCCCATTGCGGAACTGGATATTGTAGGCGGTGCCGTCCTTGAGGGACATGCCATGCTCCAGGCTTCGCTTTTGGATCGCCAGCGTGGTCAGGGCGGCGTCCTGGAGCTGGCTGAAGCTCCACTCGAAGGGATAGGAGATGAAGGGCAACGGATCCGGCCTGAGAATCTTGTAGCACTCCGGCGACTCCGGCCGCCGCAGGCCGACCTCCTGGTGAGCGACCAGCAGTCCCGCATCGACCAGGCTGCCGTAGAGGCCGGAACTCAGAAAGTGATCGTAGTCCTCGCGGTAACCGCGATTGACCTGCCGGTAAAGCACACCCCGGTCAAGAAACAGAAATCCGCTGGGATCGCGAAAGGAGGAAGGCAGCGCTTCGATCGAATCACTCATGTTCGGCCGGATCTCTTCTGCCGAACGGCGAGCGTCCCTTGAGGAACGTCCTGATCCTTGCCCAATAGATCTTGAGGGAAACCAGGACCCCCAAGAGACCCGCGATCACTACCTGGACAAGATAGCTTCCGGTCCCGGGGTCGATGTAGGCGTAGGTCGGCGGGGGGAAGAGGAGCCAGCAAAAGCCCAGCAGCGCGCACCACGGCAGGTGCGGCCGGAAGGATGGCCACCCGGGCCGGCGCGGGCCGAACGGGTCGACGGCAATTCCATCGGACATCCCGGGATTTCTGTCCGCCATCCTGAAATTCGGCCTCGACGGCAACGGGTTCGATGGGCTCATTGTTTCCCTGAAATCACGTCGGTCGCGGTTCACCACAACATTCCTTTCCACCTAAAGATGCGTAGGGGAAGACTATAAGGTCGCTTGGACTCCTACCAAGCAGAAAAAACAGGTTCTTGTCTTTCGACAACTGCCGTCGGAGTCGCCAAATTGCATCGCTTTTCCAGATCCATTCCGGCAAAGAATACCCCAGGCCGGCGGTTTTCTCCCTAAAATGGCTCAAATAAGGATTGCAGGACACCCTGACAGCCCCCCCACGAGAGGTGAATCCATGGATCAAACAGCCCAGGGGCCAAGCGCCCCTACTCACGGGACGCGAGTCCCCGAATCCACCCGGCTCTATCGGAGGGCCGACAATCTGATCGCCGGTCGCACCCACCTGTTCGGAAGGCGTGCCGAACTTCACGCGCAGGGGATCTCGCCCGTCTACAGCCACCGCCAGCAGGGCTGCAGGCTATGGGACGTGGACGGCAACGAGTACCTCGACTTCAACCTCGGCGCAGGCTCGGTCCTGCTGGGACATGCCTTTCCCAGCGTGGTCCGGGCCGTCCAGGAGCAGGCCGCCAGGGGTACCGGGTTGACCGTCAACCACCCCTTGGAGATCGAGGCCGCCGAACTGTTGGCGGAGATCGTTCCCTGTGCCGAAATGGTGCGCTTCTGCAAGGGCGGCGGCGAGTCCGACATGGTCGCCGTCCGCATCGCCCGGGCGGCCACCGGCAGGGACAAGGTGGCCTTTTGCGGCTATCACGGATGGCACGACTGGTACCTGTCGGCCAATCTGGCCCCCGGCGCGGCTCTGGAAAAACACCTGATGCACGGGATTACTCCCCGGGGAGTTCCCAAGGGCCTGCTGGACACCACCCTGGCTTTCGAATACAACAACCTGGACTCGCTCCGAAATCTGCTGGAGGAAAACCGGGGCGAGGTCGCCTGCGTGATCATGGAGGCGGCTCGCACCTACACC
Source organism: Acidobacteriota bacterium (assembly GCA_009841055.1). Taxonomy (GTDB): domain Bacteria; phylum Acidobacteriota; class Terriglobia; order Versatilivoradales; family Versatilivoraceae; genus Versatilivorator. The sequence goes on along the minus strand of VXMN01000014.1, from coordinate 2,250 downwards.
CCCGACCCCGGCTATCTGGAAGGAGTGCGCCGGCTGACCCGGGACCACGGAGTGGTTCTGATTTTCGACGAGGTGGTCACGGGATTCCGCACCGCTCCGGGCGGCGCTCAGGAGTACTACGGAGTCGTCCCCGACATGGCCACCTTCGCCAAGTGCATTTCCAACGGCTTTGCCCTGGGAGCGGTGGTGGGCAAACGGGAGATCATGCAGGTCGCCCTGGACTCCTTCATCAGCAGCGTCTACTGGTCCGAAGCCACCGGCCTGGCAGCCTGCAAGGCCACCCTGCAGGAATACCGCGCCCGAAACGTCAGCGCGATCATCCAGGACGTCGGTCGCAGCTTCATGAAGGGTTTGAGCGCGATTTTCGGGGAGTTGGGCCTATCCTTCCGGATGATCGGGCTGCCCTCTTTCCCCGCCATGGTCTTCGAAGGGGTTCCCGCCGAGCAGAACGCCGCAGCAGCCACCCTCTACCTGCAGGAAACCGCCAAGAGAGGTGTGATTGGCGGGCCGGGCTTCATGTTCTGCATGCAGCACTCTCAGGGGGACCTCGATCTGGCCTTGGAAAAGATTGGCGAAGCCCTGGTCGTGGTGGGCAAGGCGGTGGACGAGGGCGACCCGGTCAAGTACCTGGAGTGCCCCGTCAAGCAGTCGGGTTTTCGGCGGCTGGTATAGCGAGCCAGCGCTTCAGACCAGCAGGCAGTGCAAGAAAAAGATATCCACGAAGACACACGAAGAAAAACTTAAGGGAAACCCTGCCAGCCCCCGTTTGTCACCGGCTGGGAAGGGAAGGCCCTGGCCTCAGATGCTGGGCATAGCCGGAACCACTTCCTCGGCCAGCAGTTTCATGGAACGGCGCCACTTGTCCTCGTCGTCCCAGTCCTTGGAGGTCATCAGCAAGGTCCCGAACCCACCGGTCACCTCCCATACCTCCTCCAGTTGACGAATGCAATCCTTGACGTTGCCCATGATGCAGAGGTGCTTCACGGCATACTCCGGAGTCACCTCCTCGTCGGGCACCCCGGGATCGTGCTTGGCCAGGTGAAGCATCTTGGCCGACTTCAGCAGCCCCAGAAGGTACTCGAAGGAGCGGGCCACATTGCCGTTCATGAGGTGATCCCAGGCCTCGTCCTTGGACTCGCCCACGTAGACGCTGCGGGAGACTCTCCAGACGTCCCGGCTTGGAGGAGGCTGGCCGGCGTCCTCGGCGCCACGGCAGTAGTGGAGCCAGTGCTGCGCCGCCGTAGTGTCCGGTATCAGGTTGGTGCTGAGCGGGAGATAACCGCGCTGGCCGGCCATGAAGGCGGCCCGCGAGTCTCCTCGCACGATGCTCATGCCAATGGGAGGATGGGGCTTCTGGTAGGGCTGCAGAATGGTCCCGATCCCCAGCTCCTGCCTGGGGCTTTGAATCCTGATACGCCAGAACTTCCCCTGAAAGTCGAAGGGGACTTCCGTTTGCCAGAGCTTCAGGATCATGTCGATGCCCTCGAGCGTCATCAGGCCCTGGGTCTGGGGGTCCGGCAGGTCGAACAGCTCCCAGTCGGTGGGCACGCCCCCCTGACCGAAGCCGCAGTTGAGCCGCCCCTTGGAGAGATGATCCAGCATCGAAAGGCGGATGGCGATGTTGGCGGGGTGGTGCTGGGGAATGATCGAAACGCCGGTCCCCAACCGGATCTTGCTGGTGAGGGGCAGAACATGGGCGATGAACAGATCGTTGGAGGGAATGGGCTCCCAGGCCAGCGTGTGGTGCTGGCCGATCCAGGCCTCGGTGAAACCCAGGGCTTCGGCCAGAAGTACGTAGTCCACGTCCTCCTGGAAGCACTCGGTCCGGGATTTCTCCGGAGGATGCAGCGGCATCATGAAAGTTCCCAGCTTCATTGAGCGAAACCTCCTGTGGGTCCGGTGTCGGACGGGTTCAAGCAGGCAACTGAGACCCCGGGCGGGCCTTCATGAGACGTACTTCCCGCCGCCTGATGGTGGGTCGTATCTTGCCCACGATCTCGAGCCACTCCGGGCTGCCGTAGTAGGCGTCGATGGCCTTCTGGCGCTGTTTCAGGGAAGAGAAGGAACGCATCCAGATGAACTCGTCCTCCCGTTCCACGTTCTCCCAGGACGTGACAAAAGTAACGCCGTACTTCTCCATAAAAGTGCGAGCCACCTTGAAGTACCTCAGGAAGGTGGGCTTGCGTCCCGGGTGAAAGCTGTAGATTCTGAGTTCGTAGATCATTCCGGAGACCCTTACTCTGCAACAGT
>VXMN01000241.1 GCA_009841055.1 Acidobacteriota bacterium | reverse complement strand
GTCTCCAGAAAAAATCCTGTAAATCCTGTCCATCCTGTGCATCGATGTGAATCAATAATTTGCCCACGCTCGACTTTCAGCCAATAGGGGCGCCGGCGTTTGTTTCAGACAAGTCCAGCCCCCGCCCTGCCAGGCGGACCATTCGAGAGTGAAACAACGAATCTTCATAGCCTGTCGGGAACAAGGACCCTGTTCCGTTGGCACGGTTTTCTACCTAATGAACATCGATGTGAATCAAAAATCTGCCCATGCTCGACTTTGAACCGGTTTCCAGCCACCAGGTGCCGGCGTTTGTTTCAGGTAAGGCGGGAGTGGAGTTCGGGAGGGGGAAAATCAGTCGGGCCGGCCGTTGAGCCATTCGAACAGGGCCATCTCGGCCACAAACCCCGGACCGAAGGCAACCATGAGACCGAGGTCCCCGACTTGTGGAGCCGAACGGTTCTGGATCTCCTGCATCACGGCCAGAACGGTGACGCTGCTCATGTTTCCCTTGTTGAACAGAACCTTGAGCGTGGGCTCGATGTCTTCACGGCTCAGGCCCAATTGATTGGCGATGATCTCCACGATTCGCACACTGCCGGGGTGCATGACGAAGTGGCTCAGGGATTCGGCGGAGAGCTGGCACTCCTCGAGGAAACCTTCCAGGGTCGGCTTGATCCGATTCTTGATGAAGGAAGGAATTTCCGGGGACAGAATGATTCGCAATCCCTCGTTGCGGAGTTCAAAGCCCATGTAGTCCAGGGTGCCGGGGAAGAACCGGGTGGTGCAGCGCTGCATGGCCGGGAGAGGTTCGGGGCTGTTGAGCTTGCCGGAAATGACGGTGGCGGCCACGCCATCGCCAAACAGAGTCGAGCACACGATGTTGGTCATGCTCAAGTCATTCAACAGAAACGTCTGGGAGCAAAACTCGTGGGCCAGCAGGACCACCGTTCGTTCCGGATAGGCACGGCAATACTCCCAGGCCCGCATCAGTCCCACCGCGCCCCCGGCACAGCCATGCTCGGTAAGAATCATGCGTGAGGCATTGATTCCCAGCGTGTTCATGATGTGGGCGTCGACGCCGGGAATTACAAAACCGGTGCAGGACACGCTGATGAACATGTCGACGTCGGAAGGATGGATCCGGTTCATCTCCAGGGTCTGCTGAACGGCCTCGGTCCCCAGCTTGATCGAGGCCTCGACATATTGGGTGTTGGTGGTGTGGAAATCTCTGGTTTGGAGGACCTCGTCGGGCGGAAGGAGGATGTACCGGGATTCGATTTGGGTCTTGTCCAGCACGGACTCCAGCTTGGCAATCAGTTGTTCGCTCTTGCCGTGCTCCTCCAGCCATCGCCGCAGGTAGGCTCGACTGACGTCCACGCTGACCTTGTGGGGAGGATGGGTTACGGCAACTTTGCCCGTCTGGACATGACTCAACAACGTGCGGTCCTCTACTCGTTCACGGGAATACCCGGGTCACCGCATTGGGGCTCGACGCTGCTGCTGTCGGAGGCAAACTCCAGGGTTCTCTTGTCGAATCGCCCGAGTACTATAACCGCAATGCCGGTGGTTGACAAAAGGATATTTACCGGGGCAGGGAGGCTATCGGGCACGGGCGGGCAGTCGCGGGCCGGCTGCCGCATGGTAGCCGCTTCGCGCTCGCACCCGGGCTCCCGCCAGGTCCACCTCGATCCGGATCCTGCGAAACTTTTCCGGTTCCCGGTCGTGCCGGGGGTAGTACCCCAACAGGTACTGGGTCCGCAACTCTTCTCCGATCCGTGCAAAGGAATCCCGCAAGGCATCGGGAGATGCGACCATAAAGGTCCTTCCTCCGGTTTCCCGAGTGAGGTAGATCATGCTGCGCTCCTCGGCCAGGTTCCGTCCGGCTTCGCTCTTGATGGGCTGTACCAGCAGGACGTAGACGACGGCTTCGGACGCAAGCACCTGTCGCAGGCACTCCTCCATCGAAACCTTGCTGGTGGTATCCGTACCGTCCGAGATAATCAGGATTACCCTGCGCCCTCGAGACAGCGAAAGTGCTTGCGAGGCCAGATAAACAGCGTCGTAGAGCGACGTCCCGCCTTGCGGGCGGATGGAGCGGAGTGCCCTGGCCATGGCCCTGGGACGGGAGGTCTCCCGCACCAACTCGACCACGTCTTCGGATACCTGCAGGATCGATACCCGATCCCCGGGTTTCGCCACTACCCGCAGAAAGTCGATGGCCGCTTCCTGCTGAGACCCCAGTTCGGTGGTGATGCTCAGGGAGCTGTCAAACAGGAGTTGAAGCCTCAGGGACCGGTCGGACTCCCTGGCGAAGAGAGCGATCTCCTGAGCAGTTCCGCCTTCGTAGAGGTGAAAGTCGTGCCGGCCCAGCCCGGCAGCCAGGGCGCCCTCAGCCGTCGTCACCGAGGCCAGCACAGTGACCAGGTCAACGTCTACAACGAGCCTGTAATCGTCATCCGGGGATTCCTGCGAGAACACGGGCAATGCACCCGGACCCAACAGGCAGAGCGCCGTCCAAAACAGGAAGGGTGTGAGTCGCGAACTCCAGGAGGGAATGGTGGCGGGCATTGGGCGACGACCTGGCGTTTCTTCAAACCTCAGATGAATCGCCGGGTGGCCGGGTTGTAGCGCCCCGTCCCGAAAACAGGCTAGGAAGGCGCCGGACCGCCCTCGGCCGGACGGCATTCGCCTTCCACCCAGACTTCGCCGTCTTCAAAGAATTCCTTCTTCCAGATGGGGACCGTCTGCTTCAACCGGTCGATGGCATACCGGCAGGATTCGAAGGCGACGCCGCGATGCGGTGAAGTAATGACAATGGCGACACTCACTTCCCCGATCTCCAAACGTCCCAACCGATGGACCATGGCCACTTGTCCGATTTGCCAGCGTTGCCTGAGAGACTCGCCGATCTCGCGCATCTGTCGCAGCGCCATGGGCTCATAGGCCTCGTAATACAAGTGAGTGGTCTTGCGCCCGCGGGTGTTGTTGCGGACAATTCCGAAAAAGGTGACGGCGGCCCCATCCTGATCGCGGGTGAGCTGAGATACCAGTCCCCGGGTTCGTATCCTTTCCCGGACGATCCGGTAAATGTCTCCGGCGGCATCGACGGGATAGTCGGCCTTCGGTGGTGTCTGGCCACCGCTGACGGGTGGAAACAGGGCCAACTCATCCCCTTCCGCAACCGGTGTGTTCCAATCGGCAAATTCATGATTCACGGCCACCAGGAGGCTGCGGCTGAACGCTTCCAGTTCGGGGTGTCGGGCACGCAGGATTCGATAAGCATCCCCGACCGACTCGATATCCGGGCTGTCCAATTCGACACTATCCGTGCCCAGCAGATCCCTCAGGCGCGCAAACAGGAGGACTCGAACTTTCATGGGAACCATTGGAAGTCAGGATCCGGCCTGCCGTCAAGCCAAAATCCACTTGAGCCCGCAGTGTTCATGGGCCATCCGGACAGGGATGTCGATTTCAGGCTTGCCTGATACAATTGGGCGCATGACCCAGGCAGGATCCCTTCGCCGGTGTCGCCGCGGTTGGAAACTGTCTGATCTGGAGCTGTGAACCATGTCAGGGTCCAATCCCCAAGCCTTCCGGAGAAATCTGCGGCCAGGGAGTCCTAGTAGCTACGTCTGCAAGGCCTGCGGCGCACGCCTGGAGGTCGTGGTGCACTTCAATGGACGCATTGTCTGGTCGGTGGAGCCGGGAAACCCCGATTTCGGCGAAGAGCAGCCATTCTTGCGGGGAGAAACTCGAAAGGTGTCGGTGGTGTGCACCGCCGATATCTTCCACTCCAGCGGCTACCGCGTGGTGGACGGCGTGCTGGCCGAAACCCGGGACGCCCGCTCCAGCGACTAGTGTCCTGTAACAGAAATCGAGACGGGAAACTCGGCCCGGCAAAACCTGAAAGACTGAAAGACACGCGTCGAATTCGATACCTGGCCGGCTTGAAAAAGCCGCAATGATCCGGGTTTTCAACCGCGAGCGTCCGTGACCGACCGGCACCCGCAATAGACCTTGACAAGGCTTAACTCAGGAATATATAAAGCTCGCACCTAATAGCAAGCGACTCGGTGAGCAATGTGGGGGTCAGGCCAGCTTTCCGCACCCAATCGGGCCAACAAGGAGAGGACAACGTGAATAAAGCCGATCTTATTGAGAAAATCGCCAAGGATGCCAAAATCAACAAGATACAGGCCGACGCCGCCATCAATTCAGCCTTGGCGGGAATCCAGAGCGCGCTCAGAAGAGGCGAACGCGTGACCCTGGTCGGCTTTGGGACTTTTTCAGTAGGCAATCGGAAAGCCAGAACCGGTCGAAATCCCCAGACAGGCAGCTCCATCAAGATCGAAGCCAAGAAGGTCGCCAGGTTCTCCCCCGGAGCCGACCTGAAAGCTGCGGTCAACCGCAAGAAAAAACGCTAGCGACAAGGCTTGAATGCCGGAACATCCTGAACCCAACCGGATCGGGAATCATTCCAGTAACGGACGTCGGATCCGGCTTCCGATCAAAGGGGTTCTCCTGTGCAGCCTTCTGCTGCTCCCCGACGGACTCTTCAAAGGGCCGGCTCGATCCGAAAACAGGCCCTTGCCTGTTTCACTCCATGTGGCGGTAACTGACCGGAACGGAAAACCGGTCGAAGACCTCCAGGCCGCCGACTTCGAAGTATTCGAGAAAAAGAAGCTTCAGAAGGTGACCCAGGCCCGTTTCGAAAGAAACGTTCCGGTCTCGCTCGGCGTCCTGGTCGACGTGAGCAAGAGCATGGAGGGGAATGGGATTCGCCTGGCATTGAAGCTGCTGAAACGCCTGGCGACCAGGCTGGAGAGCCCGGACGAACTGTTCGTCCACGCCTTCAGTGCCGAATACCAGGAGCTTCTCGACTACATGGCTCCGGAAGATTACCTGGAGGAAGCCGTCGAGAACCTGTCGACCGGTGGCAGACCGCACATGGGCCAAGCTCTGGATTTGGCCCTGATCAAGCTGCGGGAGGCCAGCAACCCCAATCGTGCGGTCCTGTTCATCTCGGCAGGGCGGGACATCGCCGGCCCCGCGACGCTGGACCACATCGCGCGACACCGTCGTCCCGTCTACGCCCTGGGAATAGAGGGAGCCATCAGTTTCAGGACAAGGATCAAGATTCTGAACGTCAAGGGTTCAGCCCTCAAGGTCTATGCCGACCATTCCGGTGGATCGGTGTACTTCGTGGAATCTGAGGAAGAGGCTGCCGGCCCTCTGGAGATGTTGCCCTACCAGCTCAAGAATCGGTACGTGCTGGAATACCCTTCCACTCACCCCAAGAGAGACGGCAAGTTCAGAAAAATTCGGGTAGCGGTGAATCAACCCCAATACCAGGTTCGATTCCTGAAGAGGTACCAGGCGCCAAGGCGATAGCGACTTGAGCGACACCCGCGGCAACCGATTGTCTGAAACAAACGAAAAAAGAG
>VXMN01000025.1 GCA_009841055.1 Acidobacteriota bacterium | reverse complement strand
CCCCACCCCCCCATCCCTCTTGTCTCCGGGGCGCGGAGCTGAGAATACGAGACAGGATGGGGAAGCTGCAGCTCGACACCCGGGAGGGTGTCCAGCGGGGCGGGTCGCGGGGCTCCGTCGTGGTGGAGGGGCGACCCGATCAGTCGATGCTGATCGAGGCCCTCGAGTACACCAACCCCAACCTGCAGATGCCGCCTGGCGGCAAGTTGCCCGACGAGGTCATCGCTGATTTCGTCCAGTGGGTAGCCCTCGGTGCGCCCGATCCGAGAGATGCGCAGTCGGTTGATACGGCCAAGATGGATCTCGAATCAGGACGTCTCCACTGGGCCTTCCGCCCCCTGCGTCCTGTCGATCCGCCTCCGGTGTCGGCGGCAAGTCCGGAAGAGTCCGCCTGGACGGACTCGCCGATCGATCGTTTCGTCCTCGCCAAGCTGCGCGAGAAGCAGTTTCGCCCTGCACCGGAGGCCGATCGGGCGAGGCTGATTCGCCGCGCCTACTTCGACCTGATCGGTTTGCCGCCGGCACCCGAAGAAGTCGAGGCGTTCGTTCGGGATTCCTCTGCGGAACCCTTTCGCCAGCTCGTTGACCGGCTGCTCGCCAGCCCGCACTATGGCGAACGGTGGGGACGGCACTGGTTGGATGTGGCTCGGTTCGGCGAGAGCCTTGGAGCACACGAGGGGGACAACGCAGTTCGAGAGGACGCCTATCGATACCGCGACGCCGTGATTCGCGCTTTCAATGACGACCTGCCTTACAACGACTTCGTCCGCTACCAGGTTGCCGGCGCTCCGAGCGGTTTCCCCGCCGGCCGGCGGGACCTGGGCAGGTTCGTTCAGATTGGAACGAATCTGAGCAGAAACGACAACCCGAACGATCGGAAGTTTCACCGCCTCGACGACATGGTGTCGACGACCGGTCAGGCGTTCCTTGCCCTGACGGTCGGGTGTGCGCGTTGCCACGACCACAAGGTCGACCCGATCACGGCCGAAGAGTATTATCAGTTGACGGCTGTATTCTTCGACGAAGTCGAGGTCAAGCCAAATGCAGGCGGCAAGCATGTTGCCCTGGAGGTAGCCACTCCCCATCTTCTGGCCGGCGGTAGCTGGGCGAGCCCCATCAAGCCGGTCAAGCCGGGGTTCCTGCGCGTCTTGATGCGGGAGGGTCGCAGCGCGCAGGATTGGCGGCCCCGTCCCGAGGCCACCGATGGCCCCGAGGCGCAGCGTGAGGCGTCGAAGCGTCGGATGCTTGCGAACTGGCTGACCGACGTCGAGCGCGGCGCCGGCGCCTTGCTGGCTCGGGTGATCGTCAATCGTCTCTGGCAACATCATTTCGGGCGCGGCATCGCCAGCACTCCCAATGACTTCGGCAGACTCGGTACCGAACCCACGCACCCCGCTCTGCTGGATTGGCTCGCTTCCAAGCTGATCCAGGAGGGCTGGCGATTCAAACCGATCCACCGGCTGATGATGAACAGCGCCGTATACAGACAGGCGGCCAGCACGGAGTTGACTCAGGCCCAGCAAGATGCTTACAACGAGTACCTGTGGCACCGCAGGCCCTTGCGCATGGAGGCCGAAGTCATCCGCGATCACCTGTTGAGCGTCTCCGGCGCTCTGCGCACGAGCCTGTACGGGCCCAGCACTCCCATTGGCAGCCGAGAGGAACCCTTCAAGGACACGCCGGACACCTGGCGCCGGTCCGTCTACCTCATGTCGCCGCGCTTCATCCTCCATCCGGTCCTCAAGATCTTCGACCTTCCGGACAACACGCAAAGCGTCGGCCTTCGTGATGTCGGCACGACACCGATCAGCACGGCTTTCATGCTGAATGCGCCATTCGTGTGGGAGCAAGCCAAGCGCTTCGCACAACGGGTGCGGGACAGAGTCGGAGGCGACCCCGGCCGGCAGATCGAGTCGGCATACCGGATTGCTCTTTCCCGGCCGCCGACCGTGGAAGAACGGGAGATCGGCCTGTCGTTTCTCGGTCAACGGCGCGCCGGCTCCTTGGAGGCAGGCAAGGAGCCGGGGTCTTTGGATGAGCAAAGCCCGCTGGTACAATATTGCCATGCCGTCATGAGCCTGAACGAGTTCATCTATGTTCACTGACGCAGCTTATGGAAATCGACCGGTTGGCAGGGACCGCCGTGGGTTCCTCAAGGAACTGGGCCTGGGTGGCATCGCTCTGGCCAGCCTGCTCGCGGACCAGGCGGCGAGCGGTGCGGCGGCTGACCTCAGCGAGCCACTGGCTCCCAGGCAGCCCCACTTCGCTCCCAGGGCGAAGAGCGTCATCTTCCTGTTCATGGTCGGCGGCGCAAGTCAACTGGAGACGTTCGATCACAAGCCGCTTTTGAAAAAGTACGCCGGAAGACTGGCGCGAGACATATTCTCCAAAAAAGACCTGGAAGGCCTTAGCCCGGAGAAGGACTACACCCACACGCGCATCGTTCCGCCGGTGTTCTCCTTCAAGCGCTATGGGCAGAGCGGCGCATGGGTCAGCGAGATTTTCCCGAACCTGACCAAGGTGGTCGACGACATCGCATTCATCAAGTCGATGCACACCGATTCAGCACTTCACTTCTCCGGCCAGATTCTCATGCACACGGGTTATGCCAGACAGGGCCACCCCAGTCTGGGCTCGTGGGTGACCTACGGTCTGGGGACGGAGAACCGGAACATGCCGGGGTTCGTGGTGATGACAGACGGCCGACCGTCCGGCGGGCGCGCGCTTCACGATGCCGGATACCTCCCTGGTATTCACCAGGCCACGCTGGCGGACTTCAAGCCCGGACATCCACCGGTGCCGCACATGGAGGCGCCGGTGTTTCTCAGCCGAGGCCAGCAGCGCGCGCAGTTGGACCTGGTGCGGAAGTTGAATCGCCTCCATCGCGGTAATCATCGCACCCAGCCCGAGCTGGACACGCGCATCGCCGCATTCGAGACGGCCTTTCGCATGCAGATGGAAGCGCCGGAGATCTTCGATATCGGGAGCGAGCCGGACTCGGTGAAGGCGCTATATGGCGACACCGACTTCGGGAGGAAGTGCCTGACGGCGAGACGGATGGTGGAAAGCGGCGTCCGTTTCGTGGAGATTCTCGACGGCGCCCAGGGGCGGCGATGGGACGCGCACGGCAACCGCGGCGGGCTCGTCAACAACCACCGAACCAACGCGGCGCGCACCGATCGCGGGATCACCGCCCTCATCATGGATCTTAAGTCGCGCGGTCTGCTGGACGAGACTCTCGTCGTCTGGGCCACTGAGTTCGGTCGCACGCCGATGGAGGAGGCTAATAAGGAGGAATCCCTCGGCCGCGGCCATCACCACTACGGCTTCTCCATGTGGATGGCGGGCGGCGGCGTCAAGCCGGGGATCACGCACGGCGCGACCGACGAGCTCGGCATGCACGCTGTCAAGGATCGCGTCTCGCATCACGATCTTCACGCCACCATCCTCCACCTGTTGGGCCTGGATCACAAGCGGCTCACCTACCGCCACAATAGCCGCGACTTCCGCCTGACCGATGTCTACGGCAACGTCGTGCACGACATCATTGCCTGACAGTGAAGAGTAGGGGACGTTGTTGAAATACCGGAATAACTTTGCTTTCGGGAGTTCGAACCGGGCTCAGGCGTAGGTCTTCCACCAGGCAGGTGTCTCCATTTCCGCTATCGCCAAGCGTTTGCGGAATCGCCAGTCCCAGTAATTCCAGGTATTCAACAACGTCCCCTGTTCCCGGTCCGTTCGTCCACCCTGAAGAGTCCGGTCGGGTCACTGTGAAGCACCCCAGTAAGGAGATCCCCATCGGCACGCTGCGCAACATCTACCGACAAGCCAATTGGAAATGGGAGGACCGCTGAGATGCGATACCCGGTTGTGATCCACAAGGATGTCGAGAGTGTTTACGGGGTTAGCGTACCTGATCTGCCTGGCTGCTTTTCGGCGGGAGATACGCTTGAGGAAGCCGTCGATGCGGCCCAGGAGGCAATTGCCTGCCATCTGGAGGGACTCCTCATGGATGGAGAACCCATACCTGCCAAGCAATCGCTGGAAACACACCAGGCGAGTGACGATTACAAGTCTGGGATTTGGGCACTCGTCAACGTTGATCTCTCCAAGCTGTTGAGCAAGACCAAGCGAATCAACATCACGGTGCCCGCCCGCGTTCTGGCGATCGTGGACAAGGCGGCGGCCCGAGAAGGAGAAACACGGTCAGGCCTGCTCGCTCGCGCCGCGCTTAGCTACATAGAACGTCATTCCACGGAGCAATAGGTGCATGTTGTCTGTCCGGGGAATCGGGAGCGGTACGGCCGTTGTAATCTTCAAAGCCCCTTACTCAAGACAGAGAGCGGTGATTCCATGTAATCTCCTTATTGGAGATTCCTTGTTCCGACTCATTCCGACTCATTGATGTGTTCCCCGTTTGTGGTACATTATCAGTGACCAAGATAGGGAGGTGCCCAAATGGCCAAGACCGAAATGATCCGTGCCCGTGTTGAGCCGGAGTTGAAGAGCCAAGCCGAAGAAATATTCTCGGGTCTCGGTTTGTCGCCGACCGCGGCGATCACTCTGTTCTATCGACAGGTGACGCTGCATCACGGCTTGCCATTCGCCGTCAAGGTTCCTAATGCCGAGACCATCGCGGCGATGCGGCAGGCCCGCGCCGGAGAGGGCCTGACCGAATACGCCGATCTGGAGGATCTCAAAGCCCGTCATGGTTGATTCATGCGCCTGCTCACCACGAAGCGATTCGAAAAGGACCTGAAGCGTAGCAGGAAGCGCGGCAAGAATCTCGACAAGCTCTGGAGTGTCGTGGAACGGCTCCTGTTGAAACAGCCTCTCGAACCACGATATCGGCAGCATCGGTTAGCCGGGGACTGGTCTCCTTGCTGGGAATGTCATATCGAACCAGACTGGCTGTTGGTCTGGGACCAGGAGGACGATACTCTCATCCTGGTTCGGACCGGGACCCATGCCGATTTATTCGATTGATTCGCCTCGGCGTGTATCTGCCGTCGATGAGCGTTGGAATATGGAACGATAAAGGGAGCTATGGATAACGTCCTTACAGGTTGTCGTGGAACTCCTCGACATTTCAAAGGGGAATAAATAGGGGACGTTGTTGAATTAGTGGAATTGTTCTGCCTGGAGATTCCGTAAGCTCTTAGCAATTGCGGAGACGGAGACCCCTAGTTGTCGAGCAACTTCCGCCAGGGGCAGCCCGAACTCTGACACTAGCCGTTGTGCCAGCAACGCTCTGATCTTCGACACCAGTCTCCGCCGACTGCCCGCCTGGAGTTCCCGTGAGCTGACACCAGCCTGCCGACAGACCTGCTCTATTGCCTCGGCTATATCAGGCTGGTCTCGTCGCGCCTCCAATTGTTGGCGTATGCGCTCTTCCGCTTCCCGTAGTACCGTGTCCACGAACACGTCACCGCCAAGGATCCGCCTCTCCCAGAATCTTATACACATCTCCGACCCAA
>VXMN01000038.1 GCA_009841055.1 Acidobacteriota bacterium | reverse complement strand
ACCCTTCCCCTGTCTGTCTCCGGTTGAAATCGGTGATTGATCAGAGGTTCCTTAATAATGAACCTGAAACGGAATATGGAGACTTTAGAGTGAACTTTTTCTCAATATGCCAGGATTTGCCCTTTGCAAGGATTTGGTGGAAGCCCACGGAGGACGCATCCCGACCGAGAGCGGCGGGCTCGGCCCGGGCACGCGGATCAGCTTCACGATACCGGCGACCGAAGAAAGCGGGGTGATCGGGAACCGTCGGAACCTGCCTCTCGAAGAGTGGAAGGACTCGCGTATTCCGGTCGTGGACGATGACTCAAAGATGCGGTGGATTGGCCGCCGCGACCAGTATCCAGGCAAAGCCGGGAGTCTGAGCCGCAGGAATGGAAAAACCCACCCCGAAAAAAGCCTGTGGCCACCCATTGTTCCCACCTCGTAGTTTTTGGTCACTCCGTCAACATACCCTACGAAAATTTGAGCCTATGTGAAGACATCGGGAATTTTTAAACTAATATTGTGAAATATCAGTGAATTTAAAATTCCCGATGTTATGGTAAAGATTCGGAGAGGTCGGAAGTGATTCCAAACCGATCTCCATCGAGCCAACCAGCGGCGGTCCGCAAGCTGGTCCGCCTCGGACGGAGGAACGTCCATTGTCCAAGCCCAACACACTGAGGCAGGCAAACAAGGTGCTGCGAGACTGTATCTCCAAGCTGAGCGCGGCAAGCCTGCGCATCATCGCGAGCCTCGACCTTGGTACCGTCCTGCGCGAGGCCGTGGAAAGCGCCTGCGAGCTCACCGGAGCCCGCTACGGGGTCATTGCGACCATAGACGAATCGGGGCAGGTTCAGGACGTCGTCACCGCCGGGTTTACGGCGGAGGAAGAACGTAGACTGGCGGATTGGCCCAATGGAGTTCAGTTGTTCGAACATTTCCGGGACCTCGCGGGACCGCTCAGACTCCGGGACCTGCCCGGCTACATTCAGTCACTCGGATTTTCTACTGAGATGGTTCGATGGAAGACTTTTCAAGGAACCCCGATGTACCACCGGCGCCTCCATGTCGGCAATTTCTTTCTGGCCGAGAAAGAAGGCGGGGGAGAGTTCACTGGTGAGGACGAACAGGTCCTGGTGCTGTTCGCGTCGCAAGCGGCGGCGGCGATCGCCAACGCGCGCACCCATAGGGCCGAGCGGCAGGCCAGGGCAGATCTGGAGGCATTGGTCGAAACCTCTCCGGTAGGGGTGGTGGTGTTCGGCGCCAGAACCGGAAATCCGTTGAGGCTCAACCGGGAGGCGAGGCGAATCGCCGAGGGTCTACGGCAGGCGGACCAATCCCCTGAGCAACTGCTGGAAACCATTACCTACCGGCGCGCTGACGGGCGGGAAATCGCTCCGAACCATTTCCTGCTGACGCGGGAGTTGAGCGCCGCCAAGACAGTGCGCGCCGAAGAGATCGTGCTCGAGGTCCCCGACGGCCGTAGCGTCAAGACCCTGATCAATGCCACTCCGATTCGCTCCACGGACGGAGAGGTCGATTCGATGGTTGTGACCATGCAGGATCTGGCGCCGTTGGATGAGCTGGAACAGTCGCGGGCCGAGTTTCTGAGCCTGGTCAGCCACGAACTGCGGGCTCCCTTGACTTCCATCAAAGGCTCGACGGCAACCGTGCTGGGCGCCTCCCCGTCGCTGGAGCCGGCCGAGATGCTCCAGTTCTTCCACATCATCGACGAGCAGGCTGATCACATGCGGGGTCTGATCAGCGATCTGCTGGATGCTGGGCGCATCGAGACGGGCACGTTGTCAGTGTCCCCCGAACCGGAGGAGGTGGCCAACCTGGTTGAACAGGCCAGAAATACCTTCCTGAGCGGAGGAGGCAGACACACCGTCCTTATCGACCTGCCACCGGACCTGCCCCCGGTGCTGGCCGACCCCAGGCGCATCGTCCAGGTTCTCAACAACCTCTTCTCCAATGCTTCCAGGCACGCTCCCGTATCCTCTCCGATCAGGGTGGTTGCGGTGCGGGATGGCGTTCACGTGGCCGTTTCAGTCTGCGACGAGGGCCGGGGCGTGTCGCCGGACCTGCTCCCCTACCTGTTTCGAAAACACACGCGGGTCGGCACCGGTGATCAGGAGCACGGGATCGGCGGGTCGGGCCTTGGCCTGGCGATCTGCAAGGGGCTGGTGGAGGCTCATGGGGGCCGAATACGAGCCGAGAGCGGCGGGAAGGATCAGGGCACGCGTTTCACTTTTACCCTCCCGGTAGCGGAGCAGACCGGAATCGTGGCCACGCCCGGCTCGGTCCGAAGCGCCTCCCGCTTGCCACGGAGAAGAAGGGAAGGCAGACGCATCCTGGTGGTGGACGACGACCCCAAGGCGCTTCGCTACATTCGGGATGCCCTTACGGCAGCCGGCTATTCACCGCTCGTTACCGGCGACCCGAGGGAAGTGGCCGATTTGGTCAGGACCAAAAAGCCTCACCTGGTCCTGCTGGACCTGATGCTGCCCGGCACCGACGGCATCGAGTTGATGGAGCGCCTTCCCGAGCTGTCCGACCTGCCGGTCATCTTTCTCTCGGCCTACGACAGGGACGAGACCATCGCCAGGGCTCTGGAAAGCGGGGCCGCCGATTACATCGTCAAGCCCTTCTCGCCGACCGAGCTGGCTGCAAGAGTCCAGGCGGCCCTGCGCAGAATTGCCGAGCTGCAGGAACCCTTCCGGTTGGGGGATCTGACCATTTACTTTGAACAGCGCCAGATGACAATGGCGGGGCATTCCGTGGAACTGACGGCTACCGAATACGAAGTGCTCCGCGTGCTGTCGGTCAACGCGGGGCGGGTAACGACATACGATTCGTTACTGCGCCAGGTGTGGAGCGGAAAAGACACCGGCGACTCCCAGTCGGTGCGGGCTTACGTGAAGAGACTGCGGCGCAAGCTCGGCGACAACGCTGCCGACCCCAAGTACATATTCAACATACGCCAGGTCGGTTACCGCATGCCCAAGCCAAGTGAGGATTGAGGGGGGAATGCACGGTTCCTGCTATTGGCGAGGAACGCGGCTTAGAACCTCCCGCGATTCCAGGTTCGCTTCGATTTCCCGCCGGTCCCGCCATACCGGACGCAGTTGCTTGCGGGATAACAGGGCCAACTGGTCGCCGCGGTGGGGTGAGCCGGATTGAGAGGCGTTTCCGTAGCTCAGCAGGGCTTTCGCCCGGATCGGTTGGGAGAACTCCACCAGAGCCACAAAGGAATCGCCGAAGAGCGCCCGGAAGCGGCCGTCTTTTTCCGGGGCGAACTCCAGGGATCGAAAAATTCCCAGTCGGCTGGGACCACCGCTGGCCGGCAGGTCGCGCCCAGCCATTCTCAAGCGATAGACCTCTCCCCAAGGCACATCCAGAGCACCGAAACGATCCATGGTGTTGCGAGCGGCTCTTTCCAGGGCAGCCACGGCGGCGACTGGCCGGGCCAGCCCCTTGGGGGTGGACAGGGGCTCCTGCTCCCGCCAGGTCGTGGCGAATATGCCGGGGCCAAGGGTCCGGACCCACTCGGCAAAAAGTACGGCGCCCCGACTCCGGGCGTCGGCCTGTCGATCCCAATCCTCCAGCACCCGAGCCGCCTGTCGGGCCAGCGCGCTTGATCTCGGGCCCACCGCGACCGTCAGTTCGTCCAAAATGCGGTCCGCCAACTCCATCCGGGTGGAGTGCTTGTAGCGGCTCAAGGAATCAAAGCTGATCTTGCGGTCCTGCTCCAGCATGCGCAGCGATCGCTGGGCACGGAAACGCAGCCCGCGGGGGGCCAGATAAGCGGGAAAATCACCGGGATTCAGAAGCTTGGGGAGGGTGGAGCTCCAGGGCGGATCGTTGGCGTTCTGCACCCATCCGTTGGAGGGATCCACCACCCGGGGCAACTCTTCGTAGGGATGGGTCCGGGTCCAAAGCATATCCGGGCGGTCTCCGGCAACCACTCCCTGCCAATCCTGCCAGCCGCCTCCGGAGCGAACCGGTGTCCGTCCACCGAACAGGTAGAGAATGTGACCCTCCCGATCGGCATAGATCACGTTGAAGATTGGACTCTGAAGCTGCTGTAGCGCTGATTCGAACTCCCGGAGGTTCCTGGCCCGGATCATGTCCCAATACTGCTCGAACATATGGGGTTGATCCAGACCGACTAGCCGAACCGCCACGGCCTTGTCGCCCTTGACCTCCAGGACCGGGCCGTGGACCGACCGGAGCACCTCAAGGGTCTGCTGGCGCAGGGTCCCGTCCGGCTGACGGACCCGAATGGCCTGGGTCTCGGTCTCAAAGGCTCTGACGCCGCCATCCCAGAGGTAACCGCCTTCCGTCAGGCTCAGTTCGAAAAGGTCGATGCCGTCCAGTGGATTGGTGGTGTGGGTCCAACCCAGGTGATCGTTGAAACCCAACCCCAGGATGGGCATTCCGACCAGGGTGGCTCCGTAGGCATCCACTTCCGGTGTCTTCCACTGGAATTCGAACCAGGTGAAGAGCCCGCTCCAGGGCAGGTGGGGGTTGACCAACAGCATGGCGTTGCCGCCGGCCGAACGCGAGGGGGCTATGGCCCATCCATTGGACCCGGGAATCGGTTGCCCGGCTCTGCCGAAGGTGACCTCTCTTCCGACAAAGGAAAGGTGGATCACACGCTGCAAGTGCCCCAGCACATCGGTCGGGTCCAGGGGCAGCACGACCTTCAACTCGGGATCGATACTCTCCGGGTGTAGGCGCGCGAAGGCATTCATTCCCTCCACAAAGCGGTCCAGATACCCCTTGAACCGTGGTTTCTGCGCTCCGTACCAGTGCCGTGCCCGCTCGGGCACATCCATGGTCCTCAGGTAGCGGTCGGAAACCAGGTGGGTTTCCCCCCAATACTCCGCCGCCCGTCCCCGGGCCTCGCCGTAGAGCCGCAAGATGAGGTTGGCATGATTTTTCATCTGGGCCCAGCCGAAGGCCCGAAAAAGCTCGCCAGGGTCAGCGGCATGGATATGGGGCACTCCCCAGCGATCCCAAAGGATCTCGGTCGGCCCTTGATCGCCCGGGCCGCAGGCTTCCATCGCCAGCACCAGCGCCATCCCGGATAGCAGGACCCATCGGTTCGGTGCGGAGCACCTTGGATTTTTCATCTCCAGCCTCCCGAAACAGACAAGGTAACCTACGTGAAGCAAAATTGGGAACCAGCCGGTTTCAGTTGAGTCTATCCCATTGACTCACATTACTCTCGAATGACCTGCCCCTTTGCGGGGGCGGGGACCGGATTCGCCTGGAAGCCCGTGCATTCTTGCAATGATCTTGTCCCCCTGTCGTTGCTAATATTGCGGGGCAGAGGACAATGTCCAAGGCAACCGGGAGCATTCCATGAAATACCTGGTGACCGGCGCCAGCGGATTCATCGGCGGCTGCCTGACCAGGCAGCTCCTCCGAGCCGGGCTCATAAACACATCTGACGCAGCCGACGATCTTAC
>VXMN01000262.1 GCA_009841055.1 Acidobacteriota bacterium | reverse complement strand
TTCCTCGAATGATCTGTCCGGCAGGGCAGGGGCGGGGCTTACCTGAAACAAACGCGAGTGAACCACAAAGGCCAAAAAAAGAAATCCACGAAGACACACGAAGAACGACGAAGGGCCACGAAGCGAGACGGATCTGCTTCAACGGCGCGCACTGCCACTAAGGATTATTAACATCGATGCACAGGATATACAGGATACACAGGATAGGGTCTTGGGAGTCTCGTGTCCTGTAATCCTGGGCATCCGCAATCCCGGGCCGGTTCATCACCCGAGCCGGCTTCTGATGCAGAAAGCTCTCGTACCGTTAATCCTGTGCATCCTGTGTATCCATGTTCAATCATGTTGTTCCCGACAGGCCATTAGCTGTTCTTGTTTCACTCTCGAATGATCCGCACGGCAGGGCGGGGGCAGAGTCAATCGCCAATGGCAGGGAACCTCGGCCTTCGATCCGCCACAGACTGTGAAGAGACAGGAAACCGGGTTTGAGGGCTGCCGTTCACGACTGTCTCCCGGATTCCGCAACCACCGGGTTTTCCAACACTCCAAGGGCATCGATCTCGATGCGCACGGTTTCACCCGGCTGCAGCCAGCGAGGCGGCGTGCGGGTGAAACCCACGCCCGAGGGAGTGCCGGTGGCGATCACGTCGCCCGGTTCCAGGGTGGCGATGGAGGATAGATAGGCGATGATCGCCGGAATGCGGTGGATCATCGAGCCGGTGGTGTCGTCCTGCAAGACCTCGTTGCCGATACTCAGCCGGATGCCGAGCGCGTGGGGATCGGGGATCTCGTCGCGCGTCACCAGGCACGGCCCCATGGGTGAGAAGGTGTCGAACGATTTCTGGATGTCGGACGGCCCCGGCGTCCCGAACAGAGCGCGCAGAGAAAAATCCCGCGCGCTCACGTCGTTCAGAATCGTATAGCCGGCGATGTAATCGCAGGCATTTTCCGCCGGAATGTTCCTTCCTCCGGCGCCGATCACCAGCGCCAGCTCCGCCTCGTAGTCCACCTTCCGGCTGATGCGGGGCAGGACAATCGGCCGGCCGGGGCCGATGACGGAGGTGGACCACTTCGTGAAGAACAGCGGCGCCTCCCGGGGCGCCTTTACGGTGGCCTCCCTGCCGTGTTCTTCGTAGTTGACCCAGGCTGCAATCAGCTTGGGAGGGCGGGGAACCGGCGCCAGAAGAGGCGCGGCTGCGAGCGGAAGCAGGATGCGCCGGCGCTGGTACTCCTCCCTCGCTCCCGGTAGTTGCCCTTCGACCTGTGCGAGCGCTTCCCTGGCCGTCTGCAATGCTTTCGCGCCGCCTTCCAGGAACTCGATCATCCGCGTCGGCAGGGCACGCGAGCCGTGCCGCCCCCCGATCGGGTCCCGGCTGCCTCCCATCAGTTCCCGATGGGCGCGGCTCAGGTCAACGATCAGATCGCCCGATTGGTCGAGCGCGCCGAGCCGGGTCTCTTCCGACTGAAGGTAGCTGATGAGCTTCATGGGTGCGGGGACTGCTTGTGGTTGACGTTGTAGCCACGGCACTTTACCGGCGCCGCAGGCCGGTCCCGGGTTTGTCCGACGAAATTATAGGAAGCGGAGATTCGGTGGCGTCAAGTGTATAATTCTGCGACGAGACCCGTGTCGGCTGCCCGCGCTCGGTGGTGTGGTCTTGCGGGAGTCCCGGGCTTAAGGAGAGTACATCATGCATTTCGTAGTCTTTGCCACTCACAAGGGGGACATGGGGCAGGAACGGCTCCGCGTGGCGGATGCATTCGCCGCCTATCTTCACGATTCCTCCCATCATCCTGACGTGACCGTCCATCATGGTGGGCAGACGCTCAGCGAGAGCGGCGAGACCGTCACCGGCCTGGTCCTGGTGCTCGAGGCTCCCTCGCTCGAAGCGGCCCAGGCATTCGTCGGCGACAGTCCCTATGCCCAGGCGGGCACCTTCGCCGATTCCCATATCCGCCCGTGGAACTGGTTGACGGGCCGCCCCGGCTAGACGGGTTGGAGCGCCGTCCGGTCCGTCGGGTCCCCGGTGGTTTCCCCGAGGAATGGTTTCCGGCGGACGATGCCGAACTCAAGCTGACATGGAGCGAGCGCGCCTGCCTCGCCCGTTGGCGGAATCCGCAAGGATGTCGCCCGTGACCGCGTGCAAGCAGCGGGCAGGCCTTCCTCCGGAGGTGAATCACTCCGCCGGGGATTCCGATAGTCTCCGGTCATGAGGATCGACAAGGCGTGCGTGAGCCGGCCGAGGGAACCTCATGAGCGACGGTCACCAGCAACCCGCTGCAAGCGTTCGCTACCAACCCGACGAGAATCCTCCGGCGGTATTGTCTCTGGGTTGCGGCCTGCAGTTGGTGGTTCTCGGCATCACCAGCATCATCTTCATCCCCACAATCGTCATCCGGGCCGGCGGCGGAACCGACGCCTACCTGTCCTGGGCCGTGTTCGGCGCGGTCGCCGTCAGTGGACTCTGCACGGCTCTGCAGGCGGTTCGGCTGGGCCGGGTCGGAGCGGGATACCTGCTCTTCATGGGCCCCGCCGGAGCCTTTATCGGGGTCTGCGTCGGCGCTCTCAACGACGGCGGTCCGGCGCTGCTCGCCACCCTGGTCATCGCCTCCTCGCTCGTCCCGATCGTGATTTCGCTGCGGCTCGCCCTGTTCAGGCGCCTTCTGACGCCGACCATCGTCGGCACCGTGAACATGCTGGTGCCGGCGACCGTGCTGCCGGTCGTTTTCAGTCGCCTGGCCGACGCGCCGCACGACACGGCGCCGGGTCCGCCGCTCACGGCTGTGGCCACGGTTCTGGTCATCAGCGGCATCTCCCTGAAGACGGGACCGAGGCTGCGTTTGTGGGCACCGCTCGCCGGGGTCATTGCGGGTTCGGCAATAGGCGGGTCGTTGGGTCTCTACGACTTCGACCTGGTTGCCCGAGCTCCCTGGATCGGCCTGCCGCAGGGCAACTGGCCCGGTATCGGGCTGGACCTCGGTCCGGCGTTCGTGGAGTTGCTCCCCGCCTTCGTTTTCGTGTCCCTCATTGGCGCCATCCAGACGATCACCGGCGCGGTCGCCATCCAGCGCGTATCCTGGCGCCGGCCGCGCGCCATCGATTACCGGGCCGTCGAGGGTGCGGTGGCCGCGGACGGAATCGGCAAGCTGCTGTCCGGCCTCACGGCGATCGTGCCGACCCAGACCATCGCGGTCAGCGCTCCCACGATCGAGCTGACCGGGGTGGCGGCACGGCACGTGGGAATCGCGGCAGGCGGCGTGCTGGTGGCGCTGGCCTTTCTGCCCAAGGCCCTTGCCATGATCCTGGCCATACCGAGCCCGGTCGTTGTCGCCTACCTGACGGTCGTGCTGGCCATGACCTTCGTGCGCGGCATGACCGAAGTCGTGCGGGGCGGGATCGATCACCGCAAGGGAATGATCTCCGGTGTCGCTTTCTGGGTCGGAGTCGGCTGTCAGAACGACCTGCTGTTCCCCGAGTTTCTGTCGGAGGTGGGGGGTGGCCTGCTGGGAAACGGCATCACGGCCGGGGGCATCACGGCAATCCTGATGACGCTGTTTCTGGAAGCCACGGCGCCGCGCCGCAGCCGGATCGAAGGGGAGCTCGATCTTTCCGTGCTGCCGAAGATCAGGGAGTTTCTCGGTACGTTCGCATCCCGCAGCGGCTGGGGGGCGGCCATGGTGGATCGCCTGGACGCCGCCACCGAGGAAACGATTCTGACCCTGATGGGCGAGGATGAGGACGAGGGAAAGCGCGAGAGGCGGCGCCTGCTGCTGCAGGCGCGCAAGGAAGCCGACGGCGCAGTGCTCGAGTTCGTTGCAGCCTCCGGCGAGGAGAACCTTCAGAACCGGATCGCGCTGCTCACCGAGACGCCCGACGACGTACTGATGGAGCGGGAGGTCTCTCTACGGCTGTTGCGGCACATCGCCTCCTCCGTTCGCCACCAGCAGTTTCACGACACCGATATCGTGACCGTCCACGTGAAAGTCCCGGAGACCGGCCATGGGAACCGCTAAACGTCGGGCGTTCCTGCTGAGCTTGGCGGCCGGGCCGGCCGCGTTCGCCATCGTCCGGACCGCGCCGCTCGCCGGTCTCGCGCCCGAGGCCCACTTCGCCCTCGGCGTGTACGCCTGGATCGTGGCCTGGTGGGTGACCCGGCCGGTTCCGTGGGCGGTCACCAGCTTCCTGCCGTTTGTCCTCCTGCCCATCGGCGCGGAGATGGGCTTGTCCAGCGTGGCTGGTACTTACGGGCATGTCATCCTGCCCTACCTGACAGGAGTCATGCTCTTCGGCCACGCCTTTCAAAAGCACGGTCTGGCGCGCAGGATCGCCCTCGCCGCGCTGTGCATTCCGGGAGTGGCGCGTTCCGGCAGCGGCCTGATACTGGCGATCCTGGTCGTATCGGCGCTGTTGTCGGCGGTGGTCAGCGACCTGGCTGTCATCGTGATGATGACGCCCATTGCCTTGTCGGTCGTGCATTCGGTGGCGCCCGGCGCGACCCGCATGTCGGCGGCGGCGAGCCTGGCCGTTCTGTACGGCGCCGCCGCCGGGGGGCTGGCAACGCCGCCGGGCATCGTCTTCAACGCGCTGACCCTCTCGCTGCTGGACCGGTTTACCGGCTACAGTGTCAGCTTCGCACAGTGGGTGTCGACCGGAGTCATCCTGGCGGCGGCCCACTTCCCGGTCTGCTATCTGATCCTGAAGTTCATGCTGCCACCCGAAGTGAAGGCCATCCCCGATGCCCGCGCCCGCTTCCTCAAGGAACGTGAGCAACTGGGCCCTGTGAGCCGGGGCGAAAGGAACGTCCTGTTCGTGCTGGTTCTGATGCTGGTGCTGTGGACCCTGCCCACGGTCGCCGAGATCGGATTTCTCGAAATCTGGTACGTGCCCCCGGTGGCCATGCTGCTGCTCTTCGTGCTGCCGGCGGACCCGAAGCGCGGTGAAATGACCCTGGAGGCGGGAGACTTTCAGAAAGGCGTCGGATGGAATGTGCTGTTCCTGGTGCTCGGCGGGATGGCGCTGGCGGACGTATTGACCACTCTGGGCTCGATCGATTGGCTCGCCGGCAGGCTGACGGGCAACCTCACCGCCGGAGCGTTGCCCTGGGTTGCGGGTCTGGCTACGGTGCTGTTGACGCAACTGGGCAGCGGGGCGGCAACCTCGATCATGGTATCCACGATTCTCTTCCCGATTGCGGAGACTCTCGGGTACAACCCCGCTATTCTCGCCCGGATTATCGCAGGCACGGCCCAGGCGGTGGCCTTTCCCTGGTCCAGCCCGGCTTCGGCCACGACATTCTCGTTCGGAGCCGTTGAATTCGGGACCCTGTTCAAGGTCGGCCTCGTCGCCACCGTCCTGACCTCGATGGTCGTGATCGCGCTGAGCATGATCCTGGTGCCGGCGATGGAAGCGTTCAACGTGGGGTGACGGACAGCGGCGGAGCCAGTTGGGGGGCGCTTCCCAGCGCATCGTGACTTGCAGGGATGATTCACATCGATGCACAGGATGGACAGGATTTACAGGATTTTTTCTGGAGACG
>VXMN01000346.1 GCA_009841055.1 Acidobacteriota bacterium | reverse complement strand
TCCTCGAATGATCTGCCCGGCCGGGAAGGGGTGGTGCTTACCTCAGGAATTCCCTCAAGACGTTCTCGGTAATCCGGGACACGTTGTTGTCGTAGTCGTTGTAGGACAGGCTGCCGCACCAGGAAATGGACCCCACCGAGAAGACCGCGCCTCCGCGGGCGGTCTCGAAATAGACCATGTCGGCCCGAATCGGAGGATGGGTGCTGCCGCCGTAGAGCCGTTCGCTCTTGAGTTGGGGAATATCCTCGATGGCCTGCTGGTAGTGGTGGTTGTGCCCGGTGGAGGTGGCCAGCAGCAGGGCGTGGCGAGGGGTCCCCAGCTCGAAGTCGAGCCGGTCCAGCTCGTCTCCGGCGGCCCCGCCCATGGCCAGGCCGAAATTGCCGATGATCTCGCGTTCGCCCACGCCCTCGAAGATAAAGGCCGCCCGCGGGTCGCGACTGGCCGGAGTGCGGGCGTATCCCGGCGACTCGGTGCTCCAGCCCATGCAGGAAAGACCCACCCCCACCAACTTGTTGGGAGCCTTGCCCCGGTGTCGCCACAGGCCTCCCATCTCCCCGGTAGTGCTGTGGTGGACCTCTCCGGGAGCCGATTCCCAGGTTCGCGACCCGGCATGTCCCCGCCGGACCTCCATGACGTGAGGTTTTTCCGCGGGAATGCTGGTGACCCAGTAGAACCCGTTTCCCCCCAGGTACATCAGCCGTCCTCCCTGGGCCAGGTACTGCTCCAGGGCCGAAAGCATGGCCCCGGTAGTGTACTCGGGATGGGTGCCGGTCAGCAGGACCCGGTAGTCCTGCAACAGATCCAGGCCTTGACGGTGCAGGTCCTCGTCGGTGATGACGTCGCAGTCAAGTCCCTTGGCCTCCAGCCAGTCCACCAGGTAGAGGTCTTCGGCGAGATGGCGGGGGCCTCCCTGCCGCCACTTGAGGTAACCGGGGCGCAGGTTGGCGATGGGTCGCAATCGGGAGGCGTAGATGAAACCGCTTCCGTCCCGGTGATGGTCGTAGAGGGAGGCCGACAGCTCCGGGTGGTCCACCAGGTACAGGTCTCTCGGGTCGCGATTGAGCGGCCGCGGGCTGGCCATCAGGGCCGCCAGGCCGGGGCTGTAGTCCATCCGTTCGTTGGCGTAAGCCAGGTAGGTCAGGGTGGGGACCAGCAGGGCCGCCCGAGCCCGCTTCGCTCCCTCGCCGGGCCTGACAAAGAAGGGAATGTGATCTTCCCGATCGCCTCCTTTGAGACGGGCCGCGTAGACCCCGCTCCTGAGCGTGTGGGGGACCTCCAGGGTGAAGTCGGTCCGCCAGGCCGCATCCTCCAGATCGTCGCCGTGGAAGTGGATGGCGCCGTATTCCGCGGGGGACTGATTGAAGTCCGTTTCCCGCCCGCTCCAGTTGCGCCCGGTGACGGCCCGGGCCGGCATGTTGACGGCGGTCGCGTGCAGCTCGTTCGGGCCCAGGTCCCTGACACGGGAGGTGTGCATCTCCCTGGTAAAGTCCCAGGCGGCGACCAGGTCCTTCCGGCCCACCTCGAGGGAAAGGCCCCCTTGTCTCAACTGCTCCAGTTCTTCGGCCCCCAGGCCCCGTCGGATGAGGCTGGGTCGTTCGAGCTTGCCGTCATAGAGTTCTTTACCCAGGGTGCGCCCGTCGAGGCGGCAGGCGCGTCCGGCCGCCATCAGCAGGGGAGCGTTGCTGTCGAGCGCCGCCCGGCGGGGAAGCGTGCCGGTGGCGCTGCAAGAGGTGGTGTCGGGGCCGGGTCCGAAACACTCGTGCTGGCACAGGAAGACCTGCCGGCTGGGGACGTCGATGGTGGCTGCCACGAAATACCAGTGACGGTCTCGCAGGGCCAATCCGGTCGAGAGGCAGTAGCCATGGCCGTCCGGGCAGCCCACCCGCAGCTCCAGGTCTCCCCCGGGTCCCAGCCCCAGCCCGTATCCGGCCCGATCGGTCGACCACCACTTGGAGATCAGCCCCTGCCGTTCGCCTCTGCCGGTTCCCGTGGGGAAGATCCAGGCTTGCAGGGTGAGCGAGTTCAGGCCCCTCAGCGCGGGCCGGTCGGGAACCGTCAGCCAGGATCCGCAGTGGATCTCCTGCCGGCGACCCGGGTAGGCGCCGTCGATCGGGGTGGGAACGACTTCCTCCTTGTAGCCCGGCCCGGCCGGATTCTCGTCGCCATGGATGAGACGCACGACGGAGACCTCGTACCGGGCCAGGTCGGTGCTGACCTTGAAGGACAGCTTTTCTCCGGGGGAAACGCTGAACTTGTCGCAGTAGCCGATGAGCTCTGTCGCCATGGGCGCGACTCACCCTTTCGAGTGCATCATTCACCCTGCCGGACGTACCCGACCGATACCGATCGCAATACCGGGCTGTTGGCGGAGTCCGGGCTGACCAGGCTGGCCTTGTACTGGATCCAGCGGGCCTTTGGGGGAAGGCCTTCGATCCCGGTCGGCGAGGTTCGGTAGAAGCTGTCCGGACCCCGGGGGCCCTGCCAGGGGGCGGTGTCCAATCCCTGGTGCGTTTCGGCCGCGCGGAGCTGAAACTCCAGGCCGGTTCGCCAGGGGGTGTCGCCCTTCCATGCCAGCGTGGAGAAGACGGCTCCGGGACCGCCGTCGAACGCCGGCGAGATGAAGTCGTAGCGGTCGCCGCGGTCATAGATGTGGCCGATGTCGATGACGCTGAGATAGTGGGGCCCCAATACCGGCAGATGGCTGCGCCGGTCTGTCGAGAATCCGGCGGGACCGCCCCAGTAGAGAAAGGCCTGGTTGCGGTGGTTTCCGTCCTTGGAGTGGCAGGAGAAGAGAATGTCTTCGTAGCCGTTGCGGTCGAAGTCGGCCGTCAGGACGCCCGAGGCCGAGTTCGTCGGCAGCCGGGTGAAGCGGTCGGGCTGGAATCCCTGGGCGCTGTTCCAGTAGATGGTGGAGGGATGGCTGCGGGTGTAGCCGGCGTGATAGCTGGTGAGCACCAGGTCCAGGCGGCCGTCCCGGTCCAGGTCGGCTACGGCCACGTCGGCGTTCCCGATGGAAGGCAGAACCTGGCGGGAAGCCGGGGAGTAGCCATAGGGGCCGCCCCAGTAGATGAAGGTATCGCCCTGGGGAGAGCCCCCGAAGGATTGAGGCTTGTCGGGGGCGGGATCGGGATCGAACAGGTTGGGGACGATGAGGTCCAGCCGGCCGTCCCCATTGAGGTCGGCCACTTCGACGGTGGCGGCCACGCCGGAGGGCAAGGGGGTCTTGCGGGCGTTGTCGAAGCCCCGCGGGCCGTTCCAGTAGACAACGATCTCCCGGGCGGTGGTGCTGGTAAAGATGAGTTCCGGCCATCCGTTCCGATCCAGGTCGGCCAGGTGGTGGTGGCGCAACCCTCCCACCTGGAAGACAAAACGGTTCTCCCGGGAATAGTCCCCGGGCCCTCCCCAGAGAAGGCTGGTCTGCCCGTGTCCCGGTTCCCACTCGCTCAGCGCCAGGTCCAGGTAGCCGTCGCGGTTGAAGTCGGCGAACCTCCCCGACATCGCCGGATCGGAGTCCACCTTGGAAGTGCGGCTGGGAGAATAGGGCTCCCGTCCGCCCCAGTAAATGGCGGGGGGCATTTCCGGGAGAAAGAGATCGGGGAATCCGTCCCGGTTCAGGTCGGCCGCCGCGTAGGAACCGGCGCCGCCGCTGCCGAGCTCCAACCGTGCTTCCCGGCTGAACCGGCCTTCGGGACCTCCCCAGTAGAGAAGGGAGGGCACCCGGCGGCTGCCGTCCGACTTGTTGGCGAAAACCAGGTCCCGGGCGCCGTCGGAGTCCAGGTCGCCGATAGCGATTCCGCTGGCGTTCAAGGTGGGAAGGGTCCGCTTGCGGTCGCGGTTGAATCCCTGGTCGCTGCCCCAGTAGATCAGTGAGCCGCCATCCCGGGCCAGGCGGTCCGCTCGCTGAGCAAAGACCAGGTCGGGAAAGCCGTCTCGATTGATATCCTCCACCTCCACGGCGGCGGCTTCCGAGGTGGGGAGGGCCAACCGCTTGTTCGGTTGGAACCCTTCGGCCGATGCCCAATAGACGTAGGCCGCCCCTCCGGCCCCGTTGGCGAAGACCAGGTCGGGCCTGCGGTCTGCGTTGAGGTCGGCCGCTTGCACGTCCCTGGCGGCCACCGTCGGCAACCGGCTGGGCTCTTTGGCCTCATAGCCCTCCGGGCCACCCCAGTAGACATAGGAATCCACAGCCACGGTATCGACGATGTTGTAGATATCCATCTCCCGGGCCCGAAGCCTGAAGCCGTTGGCCAGAACCACTTCCGGCCGGCCGTCTCCATTGAGGTCGGCGACGGCTACTGCCGAGCTCCTCTGGCCGGGCAGCCGGGTGACCGGGCGGCTGGAAAAATCTCCCTTTCCATCACCCCAGTAAATCCAGGCGCCCGACTCTTCATCGCGGTTTCCTTCGATGGCGAAGACCAGGTCGAGGGAGCCGTCCCGGTCCAGGTCGGCGATCTCCAGGTCGCGGGCCAGCACCGTCTTCAGGCTGGTGCGGCGATCCGGGATGTAGCCGCTCGGGCTGCCCCAGTAGATGAACGACTGGTTGAATCGATCCACCGGAACGTGGTAGCTCAAGCCGCTGTTGGCAAAGACCAGGTCCTTCCAGCCGTCCCCGTTCAGGTCGGCCGCGGCCGCGGCCTCGGCGCCCCGCGTCGGCAGCAGCGTCCGGTGTCCGGGCTCGAAGCCGTCCCGGCTGCCCCAGTAGACGTAGGAGTCCAGGTCGCTGCGGGTGCCGTTGAAGCGGTTGACCAGTACCAGGTCGGGATGACTGTCCCGGTTCAGATCGGCAATGGTCGCGGCTTTGCCTCCGTCGCTGGGCAGCTGCGTCCTGCCGTCGTGGTCGAAATCTGAATCTCCCCAGTAGATGAACAGGTCCACTTTTTCATTGTGGTCATGGCTGCTCGGGAAAAAAAGATCCAGCCGGCCGTCGTCGTTGAGGTCCCAGAGGTTGATGAGCCGGACCGTGCCGTCGGCCCCCACGTAGGTATTGGCGCCGCCGTCGGCGAGGGTGCCGTCCACGAAATCCAGGAAGGAAGTGGTGGTCCATTCCTGGTCGGTTCCGGACTCTCCCGGAGCCACGGTCCAGAGCGCGGCCAGCAGGATCGGGATGGCACAGAGCAGGGCGCTCGGTTTAGCCAACGGTGACATGCGTTACCCCCTTGTCGTTCGCATCGGCACTTCCAGGTCAATCGCCCGGGACGGTTCCCGGCGGGATCGTCCCGCAATTCTCCCAAATCTCCGACGATCCTTCCGCAACGATTTTAGGCGGGCCGGGGCTCCTCCGAAAGGGAATTCGAAAGAAGAAGCGGGCTGGCGCGCGCGGTTGTCACGAACTCTTGATCCACCCGCCCGAGTCCAGTAGCCTTGGCTCTTGCAGGTGCCTGCGCAAGCTGCAAGGATTGCCGGCAGGCGCTGGACCGCCGGAAAACCGCAACCCGTCCCCGAACGGCGCCCTGGAGCCCGCAATGGACAACCGGGGGGGGGGGGTGGTCGGGGGGGGGGGGGGGGGGGGGGGGGGGGGGGGCGGGGGGGGGGGGGGGGGGGG
>VXMN01000019.1 GCA_009841055.1 Acidobacteriota bacterium | reverse complement strand
ATCACTTTCACAAACCCCCGTTTACCAACCTTCAGCACCGAGGATGAGGGTTGATAGAAATCAATATCCGCCTTCACATCGGTGACCTTCTCCAGGTTGAGGGAAACGGCGTCCTGGGAGATCAGACGCACGGCCTGGCCTACCGAGGCGGCCAATCCCACGCGAACCATCAACTTTGAAAGCCGCAACCGCTCCTGAGAGACCGGCAGCCTTTTCTCCTCGATTTTGTCCGGGAGCAGCCGTTGAGAATGGATGCGATGGAACTCCTCCTCGGCCAGGTCGGCGGCTTGGCGCGAATGAAACTCCCGCACGATCCTCTTGGCCAGGTCCACCTTGGCAGCCTTGGGATGCAGGCTGCCTCGAACCACCCGGTCTCGGATTCGGTCGACTTCCGGAGCACTCAGGTCGGTGCAGAGTTCGTAGTAGCGGTACATGAGGTCATCGGAAATCGACATCACCTTGCCGAAGATTTCCGAGGCCGGTTCCTGGATTCCGATATAGTTTCCCAGCGACTTCGACATCTTCTGCACGCCGTCCAAGCCCTCCAGCAACGGCAGCATCACCAGCACCTGGGGATCGTGTCCATACTCCCGCTGCAGTTCCCGCCCCAGCAGCAGATTGAACTTCTGATCGGTGCCGCCCATTTCCACGTCGGCCTGCAACACTACCGAGTCGTACCCTTGAATCAGGGGATAAAGGAGCTCGTGGATGGCGACCGGCTGCGACCGTTTCAGGCGCTTGCTGAAGTCGTCTCTCTCCAGCATGCGGGCCACGGTGTAGCGAGAGGCCAAAGTGAGGAACTGCTCGCTGCTGAAGGAAGTCATCCAGCGGCTGTTGAAGTCGACAACGGTCTTACCTGGATCCAGGACCTTGAAGACTTGCTGCTTGTAGGTTTCGGCATTCTCCGCCACTTCCTCCCGGGTCAGGGGCTTGCGGGTGGCGCTGCGGCCGGAGGGGTCTCCGATCAGGCCGGTGAAGTCGCCGATCAGGAAGATGACCGTGTGGCCCAGGTCCTGAAAACGCCTCATGCTGCGCAGCATGACCGTGTGGCCCAGGTGCAGGTCCGGCGCCGTCGGATCGAATCCGGCCTTGATGCGCAATGGCCTTCTGCTTTCCGCTGAGCGGACCAGCCGGGCTTGAAGCTCTTCCGGTCGAATCAGCTCGGCGACCCCCTCCTGCAGAAAGCTCAGTTGTTCCTCAATGGTCACGATCGAGCGTTGCTCCTTTTGCCCATTTGATTCAACGCCTGCGAGCCGTTAGTCAGAACCGGCGGATCACCCTTCGACCCTCCAGGCGCACTTCACCCCGGACCAGCATCCCGATCGCCTGGGGATAGAGCCGATGCTCCTCCGCCAGAATTCTCGCGGCCAGCGACTCCTCGTTATCGCTCTCCAGCACCGGCACCGCCGCCTGCAGCAGAATGGGACCCGAATCGACCCCTTCATCCACAAGGTGGACGGTGCAGCCCGAAAATCTGACACCGTATTCCAGCGCCTGGCGTTGGGGATGCAGTCCGGGAAAAGCAGGAAGCAACGAGGGATGGATGTTCAGGATTCGGTTGCGGAACGACCGGACGAACAGAGGGCTGAGGATCCGCATGAATCCGGCCAGGCAGACCAGATCCACCCGGTGCCGCCTTAGCTCATAGACCAGGCTCCGGTCATAATCCTCCCGCGGCACACCTCGGGAGGGAATGACCAGCGTCGTCAATCCCCGCCGCCGGGCCTTTTCCAGTCCGGGTGCCGAGGCCAGATTGCTTACCACCACTTCGATGCTGGCCGGCAAACGACCCTGCCGGATGCTGTCGGCAATAGCCTCGAAGTTGGAGCCGCGGCCGGACAGCAAGATTGCAAGACGCTTCATCTGATGGAAACCCGCCCGGAAGACCCGGCGCCGTCAAGGCAGACCGCGGCGATTCTTCCCGGCTACCGCCTGTAGTGAACCCGACGCTTTCCCGAACGGATATCGCCAATCCGGTAGAGGGGCTCCCCGCTCCGGTCAAGATGTTCTTCCACCTTGGGCACTTCCTCCGGTGCAACGATCAATGCCATTCCGATACCCATATTGAAGGTACGAAGCATCTCGGCCTCATCGATTCGGCCCAGCTCCTGAAGAACGCCAAAGATGGGCGGCTCGGGCCAGGACTTCAGTTGGATGTGGGCGGAACAGCCGCCGGGGAGAATGCGGGGGAGATTGTCGGTGAGTCCCCCTCCGGTGATGTGGGCCAGCCCGTTGAGCCGGCCTTGTTCCAGCAGCGGCTTCAACAGAGACAGATAGTTCCGATGAGGCTGCAGCAGCACCTCCCCCAGGGGAAGCGTCAACCGGGGGAGCCTGGTGCCAACCTCATAGCCGCCGACCTCGAACAACAACTTGCGCGCCAGAGAGTAGCCGTTTGTGTGCAATCCCGTGGACGCCAGTCCCAGGATGGCATCTCCCGGCCGGATGCCTTGTCCGTCCACCAGTTGCGACTGATCGACCAGGCCCACGATAAAACCGGCCAGGTCGTATTCCCCGCTGGAGTAAAACCCCGGCATCTCGGCCGTTTCTCCTCCCAGCAGAGCGCATTCCGATTCCCGGCAGCCGGCGGCGATCCCCTCCACGACCCTGGCGATGACTTCCGGCTCCATCCGATGGGTTGCGATGTAGTCCATGAAGAAGAGGGGAGCCGCTCCCTGAACCAGGATGTCATTGACACAATGGGCCACCAGGTCCCTGCCCACGGTGTGATGGATGCCTGTGGCGAAGGCTATCTTGAGCTTGGTCCCGACGCCATCGACGCTGGAAACAAGAATGGGCTGAGTCGCCCCTTCCGTCTTCAGGCGAAAGAGTCCGCCGAAGGTGCCGATCTCGCTGACGACCTCGGGCGTGAAGGTCTGGCGGGCCAGCGCCTTGATGCGTTTCTTGGCGGCATCGGCCCGGTCGATATCCACGCCGGCGTCCCGGTAGGCAAAGACGGTCTTGGCAGTCATGGTTTCAGGCAGTCTCGACCGCGGGCACCTGAGGGAAAGGCACCGGATAGTCGCCGGTATAGCAGGCCGAGCAGAAGTGCCCCTGGCCCTGCTCCACGCCGCAGCTGCGGAGCATGCCCTCATGGCTCAAATATCCCAGGGTGTCGGCCTCGATATACTTTCGAATTTCTTCGACCGAATGGCTGGAGGCAATCAACTCCCTCTTGGTAGGCGTGTCCACTCCGTAGAAGCAGGGGGAGATTGTGGGTGGGCAACTGATCCGTACATGGACTTCCAAGGCACCGGCGTCCCGGACCATCTTGACGATCTTTCGGCTGGTCGTACCCCTCACGATGGAGTCGTCCACCAGTACCACTCGCTGCCCCTGGATCAGCTCCGCCACCGGATTCAGCTTGATCTTGACCCCGAAATGGCGGATGGACTGCTTGGGCTCGATGAAGGTCCTGCCGACATAGTGGTTGCGGATCAGCCCGAACTCGAACTGGATCCTGGATTCGTGGGAGAAGCCGATGGCCGCGGCTACGCCCGAATCCGGCACCGGCACCACGATGTCGGCCTCCACCGGCTGTTCCTGCGCCAGGGTCCTTCCCAGAAGGTGACGGCTTTCGTAAACGGACCGGCCAAAGATATGGCTGTCGGGCCTGGAAAAGTATACGTGCTCGAAGACGCAGAAGGAGGGAGACTGCGGCGGCGAGATCTGGCGCGACCGGGTCCCGCCCTTGAAAAGCGTCAGCATTTCCCCGGGAGCGACTTCGCGGTCGAAGCGGGCCTCGATGAGGTCAAAGGCGCAGGTCTCCGAAGCCAGCACGGGAGAACCGTCCAGCCAACCCAGGTTGAGGGGGCGAAAACCCCGGGGATCGCGAACGGCGATCACCTTTTCCCGGGTCAGGAAGATCAGCGAGTAGGCCCCCGTCAACTGCGACAGGGCTTCCTGGATGGCGTCCTCGATGGTTTCCTGGCGGGATCGGGCGATGAGGTGGAGAATGACCTCGCTATCGGTCGTCGACTGGAAGATGGACCCGGCCTTCTCGAGTTGGTGTCTTACCTGTAAGGCGTTGATCAGATTCCCGTTATGACACAGCCCCAGGTCACCCTGGCTGCAGGAAACGACCAGGGGCTGGGCATTCTTCGAGGCGCTCTCACCCGCCGTTGAGTAGCGGGTATGGCCGATCGCCGACTCCCCCTTCAAATGCTCCAGGCGAGATTGGTCGAAAATGTCGGCCACATGGCCCATCCCCGTCTCGCTGTGGAGCCCGCTTCCGTCACTGGAGACGATGCCCGCGCTCTCTTGTCCCCGATGTTGAAGGGCGTACAGGCCCAGATAGGCGATCCGTGACGCCTCCCGATGCCCGAACACCCCAAAGACTCCGCACTCTTCCCGAAACTTGTCAAACATCGGTTACCCGGGACACCTCGCTCTGTCGGGACCGCAGCCTGCGGCTATCGTTTGCTGGAAATCGGCAACTGGAATGACCGGCGGTGCGAACAGAAAATTATAATGGATCGGCGAACAATCCACCCAGACTATTTCTCCAGGTCTCCTCCAGCGAGACGACCGATCTTTCGAGCACGACCGAACCGGGATCACGGACGCTCAACACATCCGGAACCACCCGCCCCAGAGGAGTCACCGGCACGCCTTGAAGCCCGGCAATGTTCTCGAGGGCCACCAGGTTCTCCTCCTCGACCGTTACCAGAATCCGGGAGGGATATTCCGCAAACAACACCTCTCCCACTTCTTCGGCCGGCGGCAACACGATCTCGGCCCCCAGCCAACCGGCGCCGAAACGGGAAAAACCCATCTCCGCCAAGGCTACCGCCAAACCTCCGTCCGAGCAGTCGTGAGCAGAGAGAATCAGGCCTCTCTCGATGCCCTGGCTGCAGGCTCTCTGCACGCGCACCTCCAGGTCCAGGTCCAGGGGCGGACAGGGAAGCCGATTGACCCAACGGGTATAAACGTCTGTGCCGTTTTCCCGCGACGGCTGCAGCCCCGACAGGTTGTGGCGGACTGCGCTCGAATAGCCCGACAGTTGCCCGACCAGTGGACCCAGCAAGACGACCCGATGGCCTTCCCGGACAAACCAGGAGCCCCGGAGGCGGGAAAGAGGTTCGATCAGGCCCACCATTCCAATGACGGGAGTGGGGTCTATACCCTCCCCAAGCGTCTCGTTGTAGAGACTGACGTTCCCGCCGGTGATGGGCGTCCCCAGGGCGCGGCAGGCTTCGGCCATTCCCTCGACCACTTGGGTCATTTGCCACATGATTTCGGGTTTTTCCGGATTGCCCATGTTCAGGCAGTTGGTGGCCGCCAGGGGACGGGCTCCGGCACAGACCAGGTTGCGGCAACTCTCGGCCACCGCCAGCTGGGCTCCCACCCGGGGATCCTGACGGCAGTAGCGGCCATTGCCATCCAGGCTCATGGCCAGTGCCTTCCGGGTATTCTTGACCCGAACCACGGCCGCATCGGCACCGGGAACCTGAACCGTATTGGTCCGTACCATGTGGTCGTATTGGCGATAGACCCACTCCCGGGAGCTCAGATTGGGGGATGCCAGAAAACACTCCAGGAGTCCGCCCCAATCCATGGAC
>VXMN01000219.1 GCA_009841055.1 Acidobacteriota bacterium | reverse complement strand
GCCCTCCCTCCGCCCTGCGCCACCCGCCCCAGAGCCGGCACATATAGCGGCACAGACCGTATGGTGCGGACGTTGGCCGTGACATCCTCGCCCCGGAGACCATCGCCCCGGGTAACTCCCCGAACCAGCGATCCATTTTCGAAGGTCAAGGCCAGGCTGAGGCCGTCGATCTTGAGCTCACAGACAAATCCGGTCAGCCTGTCCGCGGACGACTCCTGAACACGCCGGTCGTAGTCCAGCAGCTCGCTTTCCCCGTAGGCATTGTCCAGGCTCAGCATCGGGAGGGTGTGCTCCACCGCGGCCAGCCCCTCACCGGGCTTGCCTCCTACGCGCTGGGTGGGAGAATCGGGAGTGACCAATTCGGGATGGGTTGCCTCCAGTTGCTGGAGTTGTCTGACCAGTTCGTCGAAATCCCGATCGGAGATTTCAGGGTCGTCCAACACGTAGTATCGGTGCTCGTGGTAACGGATCCGCTCCCGCAATCCGGCAATCTGTTCGCCCGCCCGGTCCTTGACCGACATGACGTTCCTTATTTGAAACAAAAGAAAAAAAGAGTGATCCACGAAGTCACACTAAGGACCACGAAGGGACACGAAGCGGGACGGCTCTGCCGCATCGGCACGGCTGCGACCTGGCAAACCGGCCCGCTCCCCAAAGTGGGCTTTCTCCCATGACCTCTGTTGGCTGGAAACCGGTTCAACGTCGAGCATGAGCAGATCGTTTATTTGCATCGATGCACAGGATGCACAGGATTTTTTTGGCATGCGGCCAGCTTCTTATGCCGGGAATTCGCAAAACCCCACCGGATCATCGCCTGAGCTGGCTTCTCGTGCAGGAAGCTCTCATCCTGTTAATCCTGTGCATCCTGTGCATCGATGTTCAATCATCTTGTTCCCGAACCCCTCGGCCAACCCCTCTTCACCCTTCAGACTTCACACTTCACCCTTCACACTTCAAACTTCAAACTTCAAATCGCGGCGGCCCCCAGTTCCAATTCCTGACGAACGGAACGGATCACCTGCCTGTAATAGTCTTCGTAGAGTGGGATGATCTTGGTGGAACAGTATTTTTCCATGGCGAAATCGCGTGCGTTCCGGCCCATGGCGCGGTGCCTTCCGGGATCCGTCAACAGCTCGATCGCCTTGCCCGCCATGGTCGTCACATCTCCGGGAGTCACCAGAAATCCGTCCCGCCCGTCCCGGACCACTTCCGGAAGCCCCCCCACCCTGGAGGCGATCACCGGCACCTGGCAGGCCATGGCCTCCAGAGCCACCAGGCCGAAGGACTCGGTATCGCTAGGGAGCAGCAGCAGGTCGGCTACACCCAGCAACTCGGCGATGGAGTCCTGCTTGCCCAGAAAAATGGCTCGACTCTCCAGCCCCTTGTTGTGAGCCAGCCACTCGGCGTTGGAGCGCTCCGGTCCGTCTCCCACCATCAGTAGCCTGGCCGGGACCTCACGCTGAACCCGGTCGAATATCTCGATGACGTGGTTGACTCTCTTGACCGGACGGAAGTTGGAAATGTGAATCAGGATCCTTTCTTCCGAGAGGGCGTACTTTCCCCTGAGGATTTCATCGTGGGAACGCTGGAAGACATCGCAATTGACGAAATTCGGAATGACGGTGATGGGACTGTCCATTTCGAACTCCCGGCCGGTCAGTTCTCTCAGAAACTCGGAAACCGCGGTCACGCCGTCGCTCTTTTCGATCGAGAGGCGGGTAATGGGCAGATAGGATCGATCGTTGCCCACCAGGGTGATGTCGGTTCCATGCAGGGTGGTGATTACGGGAAGCCGCTTGGGCTTGAGCATCTCCTTGGCCAGGAAGGCGCTCACCGAATGGGGAATGGCGTAATGGACATGCAGCAGGTCCAGATCCTGGTGGATGGCGACATCGGCCATCTTTGTGGCCAAGGCCAGGGCATAGGGAGGATGCTCGAACAGGGGGTAATTCATCATCTCCACTTCATGAAAATGAATCCGATCGCTGGTGGTATCCAGCTTGATCGGGATGGCATAGGTGATGAAATGGATCTCATGCCCCCGTTCGGCCAGTTCCTTGCCGATTTCGGTGGCGACCACGCCGCTTCCGCCGTAGCTCGGATAACAGGTAATGCCGATTTTCATGGCGACGCCGCCTTTCGGGACGAGGAAAAAAAGGCCGCCGGGTCCCCCACGGCCAATGCCTCTCTGGTGTGGAAGGCTTCCGCGTAGCTGGTCCGGATGAGAGAACCGTAGTGCCGGTTGAGCGCCTTGAGCGCCGGAAGAAACTCCGGAACACTCAGATAGGTGCCGGGCTCATCCGATCCGGGGTCGTGCAGCTGAGAAGCAAAACAACCTACGGCCCGCATTTTTTGCTCAAAGAAGGCGCTGATATCCACCAGGAAAGTAGGAGCCGGGAAACTCGCTTGCCGGAAGTAGACGATGCGGTCAGGCCGAAACCGCGGCTGACCCGTCGTGATTTTCTTCAAGCCCGAGAGGTAGCATGCAGCCGTCACGATCCGGCTGGTGGCCACGTGATCGGGATGGGGGTCGTCCCAGTGGTGAGTGAATACCAGACCCGGGCGGAACTCCCGCAACTGCTCGATGACCTTGAGGCGCGCTCCCGAGGTATCCTGCAGATGGGCGTCCTGAAGCCCCAGGTTGACTCGTGTCTTCAATTGCAGGACCTCGGCCGCGGCCTGGGCTTCCCGGGACCGGATCCGGGGGGTTCCCCGAGTCCCCAGCTCGCCCCGAGTCATGTCCGCCACTCCGGTTCGATGACCCAGATTGGCCAACTTGGCCAGAGTTCCGCCCACCGACAACTCGACGTCATCCGGATGGGCCCCGAAAGCCAGCGCATCCAGCCTCATGAAACTATCCACTCTCCTGTCAGCATGCCGACGCCGTTCCCACTTCAATGCGCCGGCTCTCCCCGCCCAGATCGACGAAGCGCACTCGTATGGCTCCCTGGCGGTCCTGCTCTCTCAGCTTTTTCGGCCACTCCACCAGGATCACCGCCTGCCGGTCCAGGATTTCCTCCAGGCCCAGAGTCTCCAGGTCGGGCCCCGGTTCGACGCGATACAGGTCCAGGTGGAACACGGGCAGCCGGGTCTTGTACTCGTTGATCAGGGTGAAGGACGGACTGGTGACCTCGTCAGGATCCTCCAGGCCCAGTCCACAGACCATCCCCTTGCAAAACACGGTCTTGCCGACCCCCAGGGGACCGTCAAGCAGAAACATGCAGGGCCGCTCCAACGTCTGCCCCATGGCGAACGCCGCCTGGAAGGTTTGCCGCGCGGAATGGCTGAAGATATTCAATGTCATGGGATTCGGGCCGCCTGCGGAGGGCGGTTGCAGGCGGCACCGAACCCCGGGGCAGCCTCCCGGATCTTGCGCAGGGCCTCGGCCGTGAAGCCGGTCAGATCGGAGGCCATCACCGATTGGTCACCGCGTATCTCTTGCGCCAGATCGCCGGCCAGACCGTGAACGAAAACCGCCAGGGTGATGACCGACTCCAGATCGTCGATCTCCCGCCGGTCCCTGGTAGCCGGCATCGAAAACCATTGAGCCATGAGTCCGGCCACGATTCCGGTCAGAACATCTCCCGAACCACCCTTGGCCATGGCCGGGTTGCCGCTTGAATTCAGATAGACCTGACCGGAAGGGGAGGCCAGCAGGGTCTGGTGTCCCTTCAGGACCAGGTACAGCCCCCTCTCCATGGCGAAGTCCCTGGCCAGCTCGATACGGTTCTCCTGCAGATCCCGCGTCGAGATCCCCAGCAGCCGTGCGAATTCCCCCGGATGGGGGGTCAGCACCAAGACCTCTTCTTTGCGTCCCAGCAGTTCCAAGGCGTCCTGGCAGGCGTTGATACCGTCGGCGTCGAGGACCACCGGAAGCGGGCATTCCTCGAGAAAGCGCCTCACGAACTGCACGGTTTCACTCTCGCGCCCCAATCCCGGTCCCAGGGCGACCACGGCCTTGTCCTGCAGCAAGTCCGCAACCCTCGAGTAGTCGAACGCCTTGGTGGAAAATGCGCCCCCCGGGGTGGCTGCCAGCGGTTCTGTCATGACTTCCAGCAGTTGACCGGCCACGACCGGCTGGCAAGGAGCGGGTACCGCCAGGGTCACCAGGCCGCCGCCACAGGCCAGAGCAGCCTGAGCCGCCATGGCGGCGGCTCCGGTCTTGCCGGTCGAACCGGCGACCGCCAGAACGTGGCCGAAGTGTCCCTTGTGAGCTTCGGGCTCTCTGGCAAAGGCCAGCAGGGTGGTTGCAGCTTCGGCCCGGGTGACCTGATGGAGCCAGGTCCCCGACTCCCGTACCAGTTCAGGCGGGCTGCCGATGGGAACCACCACCCATTTCCCGGAAAAGCGGGCCGCGGGCGGGAAGACATGGGCCGGTTTGGGCGCGGTGAAGGTTACCGTCAGCTCCGACACCGGGGCCGGCATATCGCCCGAGGGATTCCCCAGGCAATCGCAGTCCAGGCCGGAGGGCAGGTCGACGGCCACCACGCGGGGAAAGCGCCTCAGGCGCTCGACGACCTCCGCCATGAAACCTCTCAGCGGAAGTCTGACGCCGGTACCCAAAAGGGCGTCCACCAGGATTTCGTTTCGGGCGGGGTCCAGGTGGGACTGCAGTCTTTCGGACCAATCGCCTTCCTCGACGATCGAATCAATGGGAACTCCCATCTTCCGGGCCACTTCCAGGTTGGTCCCGGCGTCCCCCTTCAAGGACTCCGGCCGAGCCATCAGCACTACCTGGGTGGCCACACCAGCCAGGTGGAGGTGCCGGGCCACCACCAGGCCGTCTCCTCCGTTGTTCCCCTTGCCGCAGACCACCAACACCCTCGAGCCCTGGAGTCCGCCAAAGTGCCGTTCCATCTCGCGCACGACGCCGCTGCCGGCGTTCTCCATGAGCAGCAGGCTGGGAAGGCCGTACCGGGAGGTGGTCTCCCGGTCCACCCATCTCATCTGCGCGCTCGACAGGATCCTCATATCGCCTCTGGTTGCCGGTTTCGCCCTCTGTTGCCCGAACTCAATCTAAGCGGTTGAGAAAGTTCAAGTCAAGATCAAAACCGGCGGTTCCGGAGGGACGGATTCCGGGCGGAAGGAACTCTACCGACGCTCTCCCGGGAGCGCCGGCGCCGGGTGAGAAATGCGGCTATCTGCAGGCAGCGCTCCGGTTGACAATCTCGGGGGTGGAACCTAGAGTGGTGGTTGAAATCGCCGGTTGCGCCACCCCCCGGCCCAGGGTGCATGGCTCGCCCGGAGCCTTTCGGCGGATTCCAGGTCATGAGCCACTTCTATCTCTACCTTGCAATCATAGTGCTGGCCAAAGGGCTCACTCTGGCCGTAGTGGCGTTGGCTCGACAGCGGCGCTGGGCGGAGCGCACGGATTGCAGCGTATCCGACACCCCCGCCGATCCGGAGCCCTTCACCTGTCTGAAGGCTGACTTCGAGGAAGTCAACGAGGGGGAATTCCTGTGTCGAATGCGGTTTGCCAACCCGGCCGGCCGAAGTTTGAAGTTTGAAGGATGAAGTTTGAAGGATGAAGTTTGAAGTTTGAAGTTTGAAGGAGGAAGTTTGAAGTTTGAAGG
>VXMN01000141.1 GCA_009841055.1 Acidobacteriota bacterium | reverse complement strand
GTGCTCTGGCTTCGTAACCGCCTTCCGGAGATTCCCGAACGGAAAAAATAATTTCCTCAGCCACTTCTCACTCTCCAGTCGATTCGACCTGATTTTACCAAACTTTACGCTTTGAGGTGGACTTCGGTCGTCGCCTTGTCGACTTGTCCTCCGGAAGTGATCCGCTCGGCAAATCTTCCAGGCTGACCTTGTCAGCCGGCTCTTTCATTCGGCGGCGTGCCTCGGCCACATCCATGCGGTCCTCGAGAAGTTGCAGCAACTCCAGGTCTTCAACGGCAATGACAGCGGCCGCGGGTCTCCCGTGCTGCGTGACGAGGATGCGTTCTCCTGCGACACGGACGGCATCGATGATCTTGGAAAAATTCTGACGAACCGAGGAAGCGCTTATCTCAGTGGCTTCTAGTTCCGTGTTCATTTACCCTCCCTGTACAAGCAGTGTTGTCGTCTTCCTACTCCAGCTTATGCCGGATCCTGAGAATGCTGCGGGACTGGTATTCTGCGCGGCCTTCCACCTGGTTTCGGGCGAAGAAACCCTCGGACTTGAAGTCGAGCGAAGTCACAAAGAAGGCTTCCCTTCCCCTCGGATAGTGCACGTCGCCTTCCGAATAGATGATGCGGGCGGGGCTGTTCAGGTAGAAGCCCAGCCCATAGGCCACATTGCGCGAGATTCCGTAGACGAACAGGGGTTGATCCCGGAATCCCTTCTCTTCCTGAATGTAGGCCGCCAGTTGGCGGGAGGACTCGGCGGCATCCACCTGGGCAAAAACTCCCCCTGTCACCAGAATCACCGCCAGGGCAACCGACGCCAGGTAACAAGACACCGAGGCCGTTCGCCGGCGGCGCCAGTAGAACAGCAGGGCAAGCACACCCGTGCCCGCCAGCAGCCAGGAGGCGGCAGCCGCCAGCGACTCCACCGGCAGGTTCAGCCGGGGAGCATAGAGGGGCAGCGCCAGGCCTGTCAGGATCAGGCACAGGGCCTGGTAGAAAAAGAAGTCCTTGAACCAGCGGGGCCGGGCCTCTCCCGGGTCGAATTTCAGCCAGAGACGAACCTGGTGGCCGATCAGCAGGGCCATGGCGGGAGCCGCCGGCAACAGGTACCCGGGCAGCTTGGATCGGGAGAGGGAGAAGACCACCAGCGGCGTCAACAGCCACAGCCACAGGAAGAGATCCTGGGCCGCGGCAAGCGAGCGCCAGCGGTCCGCGTGCCGAAACAGTCCCCGGGCCGACGGAATCAGTTGCAGGCTCCAGGGGAAAAACCCGATCAGGGCAACCGCCGGAAAGAACCAGAACGGCTGGGGGTGTTCGTAGCGGTCGGTAAAAAACCGTTCCAGGTTGTGCCGGATCAGGAATTCCTCCACGAATCCCCAGCCGTTGGCCAGGGTGCACAATCCGTACCAGGGCAGGACCACCGCCAGCAAGACCAGGACTCCGGTGACTGGCCTGAACCTGGCCGCCAGATCCCTCCGACCCGTAACTCCAAGAATCACAGCCAGGCTGACCAGGGGCAGAACCAGGCCGGCCGGTCCCTTGGCCAGGGTCGCCAGTCCCAGGAACACATAAAAGGTCAGCAGCAACCCCCGTTGCGAACCGGAAGTGGACGAACCCCGCCACCAACCCTTGTCGCCGAACAACAGCAGGAACAGGGAGGTCCAGGCCACCGCCATGGCCGCCGAGAACACCATATCGGTGGAGGCGGCCCGAGCCAGGGAGAAATAGAGAATCGAAGCCGCCAGAACAAGACTGGAAAACAGCCCTTCCAAGGGACCCTCCCGCTGCCTGCCGACCAGGTAGACACAGAACACGCCCAGCAAGGCAGCCAGAGCCGAAGGCAGCCGGGCGGCGAATTCGTTGACACCGAAGATCGAGTAAGCCGCCGCCGCCAGCCAGTAGTAGAGAACCGGCTTTTCCAGCCAGGGCTCTCCGAAATAGCGAGGGGTCACAAAGTCGCCCGAGACCAGCATTTCTCGGGCGATCTGGGCGTAGCGCGGCTCATCCGGACCCACCAGTCCCAGACCGCCCAGACCCAGAAAGAACAGGATCCAGACGAACCCGAGAATCAAGAGCAGGTGGCTGGGTTGAATTCGCCTGAACACGTTTATTAGGAAGAAGATACGGGTCGGCCGCTCGTCAGTCTAGTAATAGTCCGAGCAGGACATGTAGTAGCCGCATTGGGGACACCGCAGCTTGCAGTGGTCGGGGCGCAACTCCAGACCGCACTGAGGGCAGAACTGGCTGGGATCTTTGCGCCGATTGGGAACCGTCGGCAGGCGTTCCCGGGAAGAACCCTTATCCGGAAGGTGTGGGGGGTAGGAATCCAAAGAAGTGAATGCCGGCTTCCGGGACTCTGAGACAGAACGCCAGTCCTGCGGCCGGAGACCTGCCGGTTACTGACCGTCCGCACCCGAGCTTATTGCAGGTGCGGTTCGATCATCTTTAGAAATTCCGACTTCGGCATGGCGCCCAGCAGGTTGCCGACCACCTGGCCATCCTTGAGAAGCAGGATCGTAGGGATGCTGCGAATACCGTACTTGGAGGCGACC
Organism: Acidobacteriota bacterium; assembly: GCA_009841055.1. Classification (GTDB taxonomy): domain Bacteria; phylum Acidobacteriota; class Terriglobia; order Versatilivoradales; family Versatilivoraceae; genus Versatilivorator. The sequence continues at coordinate 3,108 of VXMN01000141.1, read as the reverse complement.
ATCGGGTTATGGTCGGTGTTGAGCTTTCCCACCTTGACCTTGCCGGCGTAGGCGCCTGCCAGCTCCTCGATGATGGGACCCACCATTCGGCATGGACCACACCAGGGAGCCCAAAAATCCACCAGTACGGGCTGATCGGCCTGCAGAGCCTCCGAGTCAAAGTTCGCATCGGTAAATTCCACTACGTTTCCACTCATCGTTTCGCCTGCTCCTTCCTGAGATCGTTGCGTCAATGCACCCTAGCTTGCCCCCGGCCCCGGCGCTTGTCAAGGTTTTAATGGAGACCGCAGGCGCACCTGCGCCGGCCCGCTTTCAGGCCGTCCGTGGCGGTGCGAATACTCCGCCGTCAGGGCTTGAACGATGCGGGAAGCCGCGGCGGTCAGAGGGTAACGGCCGGCCTGGCTCAGCCAGATCCAGCGCGCGTTCGGAATCGAGAGAGTTGCCGGCAATGGAGATTTCAGCCGGGCCTCGTAGACCGTCAGAGTAATTCTCCGATTGGTGACGGCGTGTTTGACCACGGTCAGCCGGTCGCACAGCCGGACATTCAATCGGAGTTCCGACTCCAGGTATTTCACCAGGGAGCCGGCCAGGTCGGATCGACCGAATTCCCCCCCGGGGAACTCCCACATGTCCCGGAGCAAACGGGAGCCGGACCGCTTCCGTATCAGGAATCGCCCGCGATGCCGGATCACTGCGGCGGCTTGACGGCTCAGGCGAATTCCTGACCGGCCGGCCTTCTCCGGCAGCCGATCCTGCATGCCCGATTTCAGAGCCTCGCAATGGGACGACCAGGGACACAGGAGGCAGCGCGGGTTGCGCGGCAGACAGACCGTCGCCCCGAGCTCCATCAGGGCCTGGTTGAAATCCCCCGGCCTGTAGTCGGGAAGTAGGTGTTGTCCGGCAGCCGCCAGCACTCCCTGCACCGGCGACTTTGCGGGGTCGCCCTTCAGGCAGAACAGCCGGCTCAGAACCCGCACCACGTTGCCGTCGAGGGCCGGCAGCGGCTGATCGAAGGCAATGCTGAGGATGGCGGCGGCCGTGTAGCGCCCGATTCCGGGCAATTTCAAGGCTTCCCGGTAGCTCCCGGGAAACTTTCCTCCATGCTCCCTCACCAGAATCCGGGCCGCCTTCCGGAGATTTCTGGCGCGGGAGTAGTAACCCAGCCCGGCCCACATTCGCAGCAGATCCTGGGAATCGGCCCCGGCCAGATCCTCAAGGGTGGGAAAGGCCCTCATGAACCGCAGAAAATAGGGAACGACGGTTTGAACCTGGGTTTGCTGGAGCATGACTTCAGAGACCCAGACGGGGTAGAAGTCACGCGATTCACGCCAGGGAAGCCGGCGCTGGTGCTGCTGATACCAGGCGAGAAGCCCGGTCTGCAGGCGCCGGATTTCGGCTGCAGGGAGATGGACCGCTTCGGTCGCGGCCGGCGTCGACATGCCAGCAGGATCTTCCATCCATTCCCGGCTGTCAAGGCCCTCAACCCCAAACCCGGGGGCCTTGATCGATTCAGGGCGGTCGGACTGTGGCCTCCAACGCAAGCCCAAACCTGGACCGATTGTTCCCGTTTCCCCGGATCCCGAGGCAGGAAATCAGGATAGCTCAGGCAACGATTCGTGGCGGCAACAGCGCGCCTGTCAGGGTATACTATGAAGGGTATGCCTTCGCTGGGGTTTTTCAGCCCTATCCGTCTCCGGCGTGGCTACATCTTTCTCCCTCTTTGGATTGAATCGTTTCCAGGGGTTGGGTGAGCGAAATCACCCCGTCCGGAAGGGAGAAAATTGATGCCAGTCTCGTCTGAACCCGAAACCAGCGCAATCCATCAGGTTCTGATTGACAGCGGCGCCGACCCCAAGCTGATCCATCCCGCCATCGAGGAGATGCGTAACTTGAGTGGGCAGAACGTCATCACCGCCATCGGAGCTCAAATCACTGAACTTCGGTCTGAATCGCAAACCCAATTCACTGCTCTCCGGGCCGAGATGCAAGCTCAAACCAATGATCTCCGCGCGGAACTTCAACCTCAAATCACCGCTCTGCGGGCGGAGATGAACACTCTGAACAAGGTGATTTGGCCGCTCATCACCTTGCTGTTCATTCCCATGCTGGCCTTGGCTTACAAGATACTCACTCAGTGAGCCAAGACGATTGGGGACGGAGGAAGAGATTCGCTTCGATAGCGGACGGCGTCGACCTGCCGGTGGCAACTCCCATGGTTTCCCCACGGTCAAGCCCCTGCAGCCCCACCTCGACATTTCCATGGACAGGCCACCCGAAAGTTGCTAGATAGAAAGGCATGGGTGCCTCCATTGCCGAAATCGCCGGTTACCTCGAGTGCCCCTTCCACGGGGACGGTTCCCTGCAAATCCAGAGGATCTCCAACTGGGAGGAAGCCGACCGGACCTCGCTGATCTACTGCGAGGGCTCAACCAGGGCCGCAGGGCTGCCCGATGAGCTGGGGGCCGGCTGCATCATCACCACCGCAGACATCCACAGGTCAGGCTGGAACACCATCGTTTCCGAGCGGCCCAAGCTGGACTTTTCCAGAGCAGCCCTCCTGCTCCATCCCCGTCCGGCCGGACGGGGAATACGCGACCCTTCCGCGGTGGTTTCCCCCGAGGCGGTCGTCGGACAGCAGGTAGACCTGGGACCTCACGTGGTGGTGGGAGCCGGGGCCCGGGTGGGCGACCGCTGCATTCTGCACCCGGGCGTGGTGGTGGGAGAACGTTGCCGAATCGGCAGCGACTCCATACTCCATCCCCGAGTGGTCCTCTATCCCGGCACGGAGTTGGGTTGCCGGGTGACCCTGCATGCCGGCGTGGTTTTGGGGGCCGACGGATTCGGCTACGTGTTCGACGGAACTTCCCACATCAAGTTTCCGCAAGCCGGCGGGATCGTGATTGAGGACGATGTGGAAATCGGCGCCAATACGACCGTCGATCGCGGTTCGCTGGGCATGACTCGGATCGGCCAGGGTAGCAAGATCGACAACCTGGTCCAGATTGCCCACAACACCCGGATCGGATCGGCGGTGATCATTGCCTCTCAGACAGCCATCTCCGGCAGCGCCGTCATTGAAGACCAGGTGGTAATCGCCGGCCAAGCCGG
>VXMN01000001.1 GCA_009841055.1 Acidobacteriota bacterium | reverse complement strand
TTGAACATCGATGCACAGGATGCACAGGATGAACAGGACGTAGGGTTCCGGCACCGCAAGTCGGCGCCGCGCTGATCCGCTACGGGTCTGCAGATGCCCAGGATTACAGGACTCAGGATTCCCGAAAAAATCGAGCCTTTTGCAAAATTCGGCACAGGGACGTTAATCGGGAATGGCCACAAAAGGCACAAAAAACAGCTTGTGACTTTTGTGCTTTTTGTGGTTAGAGAGCATTTCTTGCCAGGTCGCATCCGATAATGAAAAAGGGCAGAACCTCAGGCTTGCCGGCATGATGACCTGCCCCGCTGCGATTTTTGCTAAAAAATCCTGTGCATCCTGTGCATCGATGTGAATAACTCATTCAAATGATGCCCGGGATTACAGGACGCCAGACTCCCAAGGACCTTCCTGTCTATCCTGACGATCCATGTGATTCATCGCCGACAATCACAAGGTGGAGGGAAGCGGCCTTCCTCCGAGGATTATTCCCAATCCAGGTATAATCAGGGCCGGCAGGATTAGCCGGTTTTCGTCCAAAAGAGGCTTGCCATGCGATCCAACCCATCGGTCAAGGCCATCACGGCCCTTCTCCTGTTGACTGTCGGCACCCTTTCCGCGGCAGACATCCACAACGGACAGGGGGAAATGGCGGGGGAGGTCACCGAGACCAGTGTGATTCTGCAGTCCCGCCTGACCCGGAGCACCGAGCTGGTCGACGGGGACCTCCCCGGCAGCCCGGGAGTCGCCCGTTTCGAGCTGTCGGCGGCTGAGGATTTTGCAGACCCGAGGGTGACCGAGTGGATGACCGCGTTGCCCGCGAACGACTATATCGTCAAGACCCGGATTTCGGGATTGACCCCGGCAACCCGCTACTACTACCGGTTGCGCTACGGCGTCGATCGGGAAAGCGCCAGCCTCGGTCCCGCCGCCACCTTCAAGACTCTGGCCGGACGGGAGAGGAGCGCCGCAGTGAGCTTCGTGGTGGTGACCGGAATGAACTACGCCTTCTTCCAGGACGGCGCTCCCCAGTTTCAGCGTCCCAGGTACGAAGGTCACGACAAGCTCCTGGGTTATCCGGCCCTGGCCACCATCCTGCGCATGAAGCCCGACTTCTTTGTCGGGACCGGCGACAACGTCTACTACGACCACCCGGCCGACTCCCGCGCCCGAACCCGGACCGAGCTGCGGAAAAAATGGCACGAGCAGTTCGTGCAGCCGCGGTTCATCGATCTGTTCCGGCAGGTTCCGACCTACTGGGAGAAGGATGATCACGACCACCGCTTCAACGACTCCGATCCCCACACTCCCGTGCAGGGCTACCACGCCTGGGTGGAAGACAAGGAGAATCCGGAACTGGCTCAACAGCCCTCCAACGCCCTGGGTATCGAGATCTTTCGGGAGCAGGTGCCGGTGGTGGACATGGCGGACAAGGAAGCTGTGACCTACCGCACCCACCGGATCAGCCGGGAGCTGCAAATCTGGCTGGTCGAGGGCCGCGACTACCGCAGCCCCAACGGCATGGAGGACGGTCCGTCCAAGACCCTGTGGGGGAAAACGCAGATCGCCTGGCTGAAGCGGACCCTGCTGGAATCGGACGCCCTCTTCAAGATCCTGATCTCACCCACGGCCATGGTGGGTCCCGACGGCGCCACCAAGCGGGACAGCCACGTCAACATCGGCGGTTTTCAGCACGAGGCCAGGGAGTTCTTCGGATGGCTGGACCGGAACAGTCAGGTGAAGAGGAATTTCTATCTCATCTGCGGTGACCGCCACTGGCAGTATCATGCCATCCATCCCGGCGGCGTGGAGGAGTTCGCCTGCGGGGCCCTCTGCGACCCCAACGCCTTTGCGGCCATTTCACCCGGCGACCCCAACTCGACCGATCCCGACGGCAGGATCATCCACAAGTACACCCAGCGGGGACAGTCCGGCGGCTTCCTGAGAGTGCGGGTCCATCCACCGTCCGGAGACAGGCCGGCTCAGGCCGAGTTTGCTTTCTACGACGAGCTGGGAGCGCTGCTCTACCGGACACTGAAGTTCGCCCACCGGCCTTGAGTCTTGAGGCCGGTCAGTCCATTTTCTTCTGGGACCCGGCGGGGTGATAGTAGGGGGCCAGCAGCAGGTGGGACTTGACCGGGTCTGCCTGGGTGCGCCGAAGCAGATCCGGCGAAGGCTCGCAGCCCGGCCAGTTCTCCATGTAGGAGGGGCCGTACTGGAACTCCAGCCAGGATTGGCTTTCCAGGCGGGGCGGTCTCAGGGCGTGAGAGACGTTCTCGGTGAAGACCACCGCCGAGCCGGCCGTCAGGGGCAGGTCCCGCAGGGGAGGAACCTCGTCCAGTTCCCGGTCCGCATAGGGATGGGGGAGGTGGGACTTGTGGCTTCCGGGGATCAGGCAGAAGGCACCATCTCCCGCATTGGTGTCGTCCAGCGCAATCAGGCAGGTCACCAGCAGGCAACGGAATTCCCCCTCGGGACCGCAGCGGTAACTCGCGTATCGCCGTGGGTCGGCCTTTCCGCCCTGAGTCAGGCAGCCGCGGCTCCCCACTCCTCGAATCCTTGCGCGGGAAGCAATCAGGCGAAACTGCCGCCCCCATATGAGTGCCTGCAGGTGGCGCAGCGCGGGATGCAGGGCCATGGCGTCTTCCAGGACACCCCCGGCTTCGACGATGTTGAGCAGCTCGACCTCGGGGTCGTTCTCCCGTCGGAGGCTGACCCCGTCGGAGGGGGTCCGAGCCAGGCTCTCAAGGCGTTGTCGGGACTCTTCGATCTGCCCTGGATCGAGCACTTCAGGCAGGAGGGCGTATCCGGCGATATCGAAGAAGTGCTGCTCGTCCAATGAGAGCAGTTGCCGGTCGCTTCCGGTCTGAAGGTCGAAGACGTCTTCCTCTGTGGGGAGTCGTTGGATTGGAGTCGTGTCCACGGCTGAAAGGTGCTTTTTTGGGAGGGGCCGCCGCCTACCCGCCAGGGTCCCGGGCGACCCGGTCCGGGAGCGGGGTTTACCGGCCCGACCCTGCCCGCCTGGGATCATACCGGGGTAAGGTCGGCGGGTACTTCTTGGAACGGCGCCGGTCCCCGGACCAGCTCCAGCCGGCGCGGATTGGCCCGGGACTCAAAGCCGGGGGCCACCTCGGTCAACCGGCCCCAGGCGCACTGAAAGGCGGGGGCATAGGAGTAGAACAGGGTTCGACGCACTCTGGAGCCCCGATTCTCCACGGCTCCGTGGGACAGATCCTCGGAAAAGAGCACGGCGTCTCCCGCCTCGCAGGGCAGAGGCCGCACCAGCGGATGGGCAGGATCGGGAACCTGCCCCACCAGCGGGTTGCGAAAGTGACTCTTGTGGCTTCCGGGGATGACGGCAAAACAGCCGTCCTCGACGCCCACATCGGTCAGGGCAAAGGATATCTTGATGCTGGCGCAGCGAAAAGCGTCCTGCTCAAAGACATATTCGCTGTAGGGCAGCATCTCGGCGTAGCCGTGGTGAAAAACGAAACCTCCTCCGCTGTGACGCGACATGAAGCTGGCCGCGTCGAGCCGCATGGGTACGCCGATGGTCTCTTCCAGGTAGGGAAGGGTAGCGGGCCAGTCGATCAGCTCCTCGAAGGGGCCGCCGCAGGGAAGGATGTTTCCGGAGTAGTCCGCCAGGCCCAGTTGCGGGGCCGGACCCACCTGGGCATAGACGTTGTCCTGCTGGTACTTCCGGGTCAGGTTGAGGGCCTCCACCTCCTGGTCGCTCAGGGTCTCCAGCCGGTCGATGCTCTCGTTCATGGCAGCCAGAACCGGCGGAGACAGAACCTTCCTCAGCACCAGGTAGCCGTTGAGGTCGAACAGATACCGCTCTTCCGCAGTGACCATTCCCTCCCCCTTGTGACAGGACATGGCGGGCCTCATGGTAACAGATTGCCGGTCGCGTCGCCAACGGCGCCGAGGAACGTCTTTCTGACTATCGGGGACGCATCCTGCTGCTCGATCTCCTAAAAGAGGCCACGGAGTTTCTACCGATCAAAAGGGACGGACTGGCGGTCTACGCCGGACTAATGTTTGTATTTACATTTGCTATGCTTGAGGGCAAAAAGAGCCTATTCTTACTAAAAGCACGATTGTGTACCGGAAGGGCCTCTGACTTGGGAACAAGAACGGCGGGCGCCCAAAGACGAAAAGGGACGAAGCCGACGGAGGGTATTGAGATGAAGCTCATTACCTTGACAACGGGTAACCTCAGACACGAGTGGACGTTCTACGACATCCTGTATACCCAGACCAATTCCTCGAAGCCAGGCTCGCTCGCAGCCACGGAGAGGCTGTTGATTAAAGTGCACTCTACCGTGCCGGATTTGGAGCTTATAGGTCCTGTTCAGACAGGGAAGAAATAGCCTCTACGCCATGTTGTGGGGTCGGACCGTGATTCTCGGAAGGACTTTTCTCCCCGGCGCAATTTTGCCGCGAACCCTGGTTGCCACTTGGTTGACAGTCGCCTTGGCGCTGGTCCCGGCAACGACGCCTGCGCAGCCCCGGGAAGCCGAAACAGTTCGCGGTGAGTCCTCCTCCGGATTCACCCTCAAGGTGCCGGTAGAAGTGGTGGTGGTCAATGCCATCGTTACCGACCGGGACGGGAAGCCCATTACCGATCTGACCGCAGACGATTTCGAAGTCTTCGAGAACAGCAAGAAGCAGACCATCCAGTCGTTTTCCCGGGAAGTCCACGAGAGCCCGCAAAGCTCCCCGGCCTGGGGCAGCGCGGTCGGCGCCGAGCAGCCGGGGCCTGAGGCGGCCCCCGAAAAGCCCCGGCTGCTGAGCCTGGTCATCGACGATCTCACCTACCCCCCGGTGGGCACCCTCAACCGCACCATCCAGGCCATTCGCGGATTCGTGGAAAGGGGATTGAAAGCGGGAAACTACATCTCCATCGTGACGGCCTCCCGCGGCTATTTCGTCCCCTTCACTCAGGACGGTGAACTGCTGCTGGCCGAGATCGACAGAATCCACAAGAAGCTGGATTTCACGCCGTCCATGAACCACCCGGGATGCGTCACCATGACCGACGCTCAAGCCGAGGAAATCGATGTCGTTTCGGCGGCACCGGGCATCCGGGCCTTCGACGTGGCCATGACCGAAGCCGAAATCTGCGGGATAGGCGGCGCCTCGGCCAATCCGGTGGACATTGGACAGCGAGCGAGCATCCGTTCACCTGGCCTTGATCCGACCCAGACGGCCGTCGAAACCTATGTGCGCACCCTGGCGTCCCAGCACCTGTCCTTCACCAAGGCCCGCACCCGGCGCTTGCTGGATGTTCTACGGGGGCACATCCGCTCCCTGGGACCGGTGGAGGCGCAGAAATCCCTGGTGCTGCTCTCGGCAGGCTTCCTGCACCGGGCGCTTCGCTACGAGCTGGAGCGCCTGGTCGACACGGCGCTGAAGACCGGCATCATCTTCAATACCATCCGGACCACCGGGCTGGAAACCAGCCCCATGTACGACGTCAGCGAAAGCCACAGCACTCTCCGTCTGGACAAGGCCTTGCTGGTCACGGAGGACCGCAGGCAAAAGGGGATGTCCCTCGAGTACCTGGCCAGGGCTACGGGAGGCACCTACTTCAAGGACAACAACGACCTGGGGGCGGGTCTGAGACAGGTGGTCGACCGGCAGTTTTCCTACTATGTCCTGAGCTACGCCACCCCTCCCAAGAAACCCGACGGG
>VXMN01000084.1 GCA_009841055.1 Acidobacteriota bacterium | reverse complement strand
ACCATGACCCAGTCGGGATTTTGCTGCTTGAGCGGGATGCGATTCTGATTGTGCATGTCATCGATGAAGGTCCCCCGCCCCGGAATGAACTGCGGGTCGTTGTCGCTGCCGTTCATGCGTTCGGAGAAGAAAACTTCCAGCCCGCGCCGGCGGGTCTCGTCCTGAAAAATCCGTACGATATCGATCCCTTCCCTGATCCAGCGCTGGTAAGCGGGCTGATTGTAGGTTGGCAGGATCTTGCTGGGGTAGGCAGCCACGTTACCCTCCCCCCAGTTCCACCACACGCTGTCGATGCAGGACTCCGGGTCGTCGATGAAAGCGAAGCGACTCTTAAGGATGGCATCGATACTCGGATAGGTGTCGGGATCGATCAGCAGCACGTCAAAGTTCTTGGCCACCCGCCGGCGGCGGTTGACGGCTTCCAGGTGGAGCGGCGAAAGCCGGACGGGTGGCTTTCCTCCACCAGGGCGATCCTCCATGGCAATCCGGCATGCACTCAGTTGCGCAGCCCCGACAACACCGGCAACAGCAGCGCCCAAGAATTCTCGACGATCCATGGCGTTACCACTCCTCCGCCTTGCGGCAATCCCTTTAGTGAACTGAGTGTCCCCATCAGCCTATCACAGCGGCGAGCGGGCATTGAAAACGAGCTTCCCCCGCGGCACATTTCCCTTTGCAAACTAGCTGCTGCACTCTTCCGGCAATTGGTAGGATAATACCGGGCCGGCGGGCTCCTGCCCGCGCGTTTTCGGATCGTCTGTGTTGAACCGGTTGTCACCCGGCATTCGTCCCCACCTTCCTGTCAGAGGGTTTACCCATGAATCGACCGCTCGGACCATCCGTCGAGGAACTGATTGAAAACAAGAACTGGCCCGAGTTGCGGGCTCTGGTGTCGAACTGGCCAGCGCCCGAAACCGCCGAACTGCTGCTGGGAATGGACAAGTCGGACCGCGTGCTGCTGTTTCGCTTCCTTCCACGGGCCGCCTCCACCGATGTCTTCGCCCATCTCAGCACCGAGTCCCAAGTTGCCCTGGTCAAGGAACTGACCGACGAGGAGACCCGACAACTCCTGGCCAACCTGGAGCCCGACGACAGGACTCACCTGCTGGAGGAAATGCCGGGACGAGCCACCCAGCGCCTGCTGAACCTGCTGAGCCCCGAGGACCTGGTGGAGGCACGCAAACTGCTGGGATACCCGGAAGAGAGCGTGGGCCGCCTGATGACCCCGGACTACGTGGCCGTCCGCGCCGAGTGGACCATCGAGCGCAGCTTGCAGCACATCCGCAAGGTCGGCAAGGGACTCGACTCCATCGCAACCGTCTATGTAACCGACCCCCACTGGAAGCTGCTGGACGAGATCGAGCTGCAACAGTTCGTGCTGGCGGCGCCCAACGATCGAGTCGATGCCTTGATGGACCGTTCGGTCGCCACTCTTTCCCCCTACAGCGACCGCGAGGAGGCCGTGGGCCTCCTGGGCAAGTACGATCTGATAGCAGCGCCCGTGGTGGACTCCGGTGGCGTGCTGCTGGGGGTGGTCACGGTCGACGACGTCATGGACGTGGCCGAGGAGGAGGCCACCGAGGATTTCCAGAAGTCGGCGGCCGTCGAACCCCTGAAAATGAGTTATGAAGAAGCGGGAGTCTGGTCCCTTTACCGCAAGAGGATTCCCTGGCTGGCCCTGCTGGTGCTGGTGAACCTGGCCGCCTCGTCGGTGATTGCCGCCTACGAGGAAACCCTGTCGGCCGCCATCACCCTGGCCTTTTTCATTCCCCTGCTGATCGGCAGCGGCGGCAATGCCGGAGCCCAGTCGGCTACCCTGATGGTGCGGGCCCTGGCCACCGGAGACATCCGGGCCAAACAATGGCCCCGAACCGTCCTCAAGGAACTGGCGGTTGGGGGAACTCTGGGAGCCACCATGGGAGCCACCGCCTGGTTCTTCGGGGTGCTTCGAGGGGGATTGGAGATCGCCATCGTGGTGGGCCTGGCCATGCTGGCCATCGTCGTGGCCGCCAATACGATCGGGGTGGTGCTGCCCTTCCTATTGAGCCGGCTGGGAATCGATCCGGCCGTGGCCAGCAGCCCCTTGATCACCTCGATCGCCGACGTGGCCGGACTGGTGATCTACTTCTGGCTCGCCTCGACGCTGCTGGGCAGCATGGCCTGAGAGTGGGCTGGACAGGCCAATCGCTGTTCCGATACACTCACCCCTCCCGGTGACCCTCTACCCCGAATCGCCCACGGAATAAGGGATTTCAGGACCGGCCCTTCTCGATCTGCCGGAAGCCGGGGCTGTTGAACCAGTGCCCCCGGAGGTCCATTGTCGATGGCCCCAGCCAACAAGAAAAACTCGGCTTCCCCCAACGGCACCGAGCACAGTCACGGCCCCACCGATGTCCTGATCATCGGCAGCGGCATTGCCGGAGCCACCACGGCCCTGCGCCTGGCCCGCAATCCGCGGCGGCGGGTGACCGTGGTCACTCGCGAGGAGGACCCCAGGCAGTCCAACACCCGCTGGGCCCAGGGAGGGGTGGTGGGACGTGGCAGCGACGATGCACCGGAAACCCTGGCTTCCGATATCGTCGCCGCCGGAGCCGGAGCCAGCTCTCCTCAAGCCGCCAGGCTTCTGTCCGAAGAGGGCCCGCGACTGCTGCAGGAGATCCTGGTGGAGGAGGCGGAGATCCCATTCGATCGCGGAGATTCCGGCCAATTGGTTTTTGGACGAGAAGCCGCCCACTCGCGCCGGCGGGTGATCCACGTGGGAGACTCCACCGGTCTGAGCATCGTCGAAGGGTTGATGGCCGCGCTGCGCCGCTGTCCCAACGTGAGGTTTCTCACCGGTTTCACGGCCGTGGACCTCATCACGTTTCCTCACCACTCCAGGGATCCGCTGGCCACCTACCAGCCCATCACCTGCCACGGCGCCTATCTGTTCGATCGCGAGGCCCGCCGCGTCCACCGGCACCTTTCCCGATTCACCGTCCTGGCCACCGGCGGACTGGGCAGGATCTTCCGCAACACCACCAACCCCGTGGGAGCCCGCGGTGACGGCCTCGCCATGGCCCACCGGGCGGGAGCCCGCATTGTCAACGCCGAGTACGTCCAGTTCCATCCGACCTCGCTGGCCACCACAGGCGGGGACAGCTTTCTCATCAGCGAGGCCGTACGCGGCGAAGGGGGAGTCCTGCTTTCCCCCGAGGGCCGCGCCTTCATGGCCGACTATTCCCCACAGTGGAAAGACCTTGCCCCGCGCGACGTGGTGGCTCGCGCCATTCACCATCAGATGGAAACCCACGGATACCCGCATGTGCTGCTGGACATCGCCTCCCGGATGCCGGCCGCGGCCATCGAGGAACGATTCCCCAATATCCGGTCCACCTGCCTTGATGCCGGCATCGACATTACGAAAGAGCCCATTCCGGTGGTTCCGGCGGCCCACTACTTCTGCGGTGGGGTATTGGTGGATTCCTGGGGGCGTTCCAACATCCGGAATCTTCACGTGGTGGGTGAAGCCAGCTGCACAGGCGTCCACGGGGCCAACCGCCTGGCTTCCACCTCCCTCCTGGAGGGGCTGGTCTGGGGCAGCCGAGCCGCCGACAAGATGGAAGCCTGCATGGACTCCGGCTCCCTGCCTTCACCTCCTCCCCTGGAGTCCCTGCCCCCGTGGGATGACAGCGGCCTGGTTTCGGATCCCGACCCGGCCCTCATCCAGGGAGACATGCAGACGATTCAAAACATCATGTGGCATTACGTGGGACTGGTTCGCAGCGGCGACCGCCTCTCCCGCGCCATTCGGGAGTTACGGCATCTGTGGAACGAAATCGAGACCTTTTACCGGACCACCCAGCTGAGCGACGGTCTGATAGGACTGCGCAACGCGGTCGAGGCCGCCCTGATCGTCGCCAGGGCCGCTTACCACAACCGGCACAGCCGCGGCTGCCACTACCGGCAGGACTCGGTTCTGGCGGACGGCGATCGCTTGATCTGAGTGAATGGAGCCATGCTAAAGAAGCTGGACGATTACCGCTACCTCATTCCCAAATCCTACAAGCAGGGAATGAGAGTCGAGGGACTGGTCTACGCCAACGAATCGCTGATTCGACAAATCGGCAAGGATCTGACCAAGGAACAGGTGGCCAACGTGGCCACCCTTCCGGGGCTGGTGGGACGCTCGTTGGCCATGCCCGACGCCCACCAGGGCTACGGATTCTGCATCGGAGGCGTGGCAGCCTCCGACCTCGACGAAGGGGTGGTCTCGGCGGGCGGAGTCGGCTTCGACATCAATTGCGGCGTCCGCCTGTTGGCCTCCCCCTTCCAGACCGAAGACATCCAGCCCAAGCTGCAGGCTCTCCTGAATCAACTCTTCCGCGACATCCCCTGCGGCACGGGAAAACAGGGATTGCTGAACCTGGCCCCGCGGGACCTCGACCCGGTACTGCAGGACGGAGCCCAATGGGCGGTCCGACAAGGATACGGTGAAGCGGCTGACGAAGCCTTCATCGAGGAGCGGGGCAAGATGCCCGGCGCCGACTCTTCCAGAGTCAGCTCCCGAGCCAAGCAACGCGGCCACCGTCAACTGGGCACCCTGGGTTCCGGCAACCACTTCCTCGAGATCCAGAAGGTAGAGGAAGTGTTCGATTCGGAACTCGCCGGCCGCTTCGGTCTCTACCCGGGCCAGGTGGTCGTACTGATCCACACCGGGTCACGCGGCCTGGGTCACCAGGTGTGCAGCGACTACCTGGATCTGATGCAGCAAGGCATGAAGCGCCATCGGATCAAGGTGACAGACCGCCAGCTGGCCTGCGTCCCCATCAACTCCGGTGAAGGCCGGGACTACCTGGCGGCCATGGCAGCCGCCGCCAACTTCGCTTTTGCCAACCGGCAGATGATCACTCACTGGACTCGCCGGGCTTTCGGCCGGATCCTGGGAAACGACAAGCTCAGGATCGTGTATGACGTCTGCCACAACATCGCCAAGAGGGAGAATCACCGGATCGCCGGCAAGACCAGGGAGGTTCTGGTCCACCGCAAGGGCGCCACCCGAGCCTTCCCCAAGGGCCATCCGGCGCTGCCCCGGGAAGTGAGAGACCTGGGGCAACCCGTTCTGGTACCCGGAAGCATGGGGACCTGCTCCTATGTCCTGGTGGGCACGGGACGGGCGATGGCGGAAACCTTCGGTTCTTCCTGCCACGGGGCGGGGCGGGCCAAGAGCCGCAGCCAGGCCAAGCGGGAAACACCGGCAGAGGAGCTCCTGCACGAGATGGCAGCCAAAAGGATCCTGGTACGGGCGCAGTCACGGTCCGGACTGGTCGAGGAAAAGCCGGACGCCTACAAGGATGTCAGCCAGGTCGTGGAAGTGGTTGAAAAGGCAGGCATCGCCGCCAAGCTGGCCAAGCTGGTTCCGCTGGCGGTCATGAAGGGTTGATCGGGATGATTCATCATTGCCGGAAGAGGCGACCTGCGCTATACTTATCGGTTCAAAGGTTGGAACAAACTCCTGCAGACCGTAACCGGACATCAGCCCATCAGGGTGAATCGACCAGGCGACGCTAACGATCTGTGAGGTCCCGCGAGCGATCCCTCGTATTCAGAAGCCCTTCCAGGCAGTTTACCAGCCACATCACACGGAGCCCGAGCCCGCGTTTCTCGCCAGGGGGCGTGATCCTGGCGCAGGCATTTTCCCCTCAGCGCGTGCTCGGGAGCG
>VXMN01000257.1 GCA_009841055.1 Acidobacteriota bacterium | reverse complement strand
GCGGCACGCAACGGCAGTGCATGCGGGCGGGACGCCCGCGCTCCCGGGTGGGCCCTCCTCCCATCACTCTTGCTGCTCGGCAGATCTCCTGAACCCATTCGAGCGTCCCTTTCGAAAGGATCAGCCGTGAAGCTTCACTACTATCCCGAGACGGACAGTCTCTATGTCGAGTTCAAAACCGGGCCGGGAGCGGAGACACGCGTGGTTTCGGATGGCCTCAACGTCGACCTCAATGCTGCAGGCAACGTACTCGGTTTCGACATTTACCATGCATCGAAGCGATTGGATCTTTCAGCGCTGGAGACCGAGTCGCTGCCGGTGCGCTCTATAAAGGTCTGTTGACCAATCCTGCCATCCCAACTTGCCATTCCGAACCATCGGCGGAATACTGCAGCCACGGGCTGGAATCGACGACGTTCACACCCGGTCCGCCTCGCGCTCGACCTTGGTGTCTATTCCTTTCAGGAAACCCCCCATCTGTTGGCCCGAGCGCACAGGAATAAGCTCAATGCGGTTGCCACGGTCGATCACATGGAGCTTCTGGCCTGGCAAAAGACCGAGCCGATCACAGATCTCCTTCGGAAGGATTATCTGATACTTGGATGAAATGGTCACTGTTTCCACGCGGCCTCCAGCGATGTCGTTTTTGTAATACCGATATTGTACGGTGTGGCGGCACCAAGGGACGTTGTTGAATGATTGGAATTAATGGGATTGGCGGTTCTGAAAATCTCTGACGATGAGGGTGTCGTTGAGGTTTCCCCGGTGGGAATCCATGTCCGACTCCCATCTGACCTCTACCAGCATTCGGTGTAAGCAAAGATGATTCGACTTTCCGCGGCTAGAAAACAGTTCGGCTCCAAGAGCCTGTTCGAAGATCTCGACTGGCTTGTCACGCCGACGGATCGGGTTGGACTGGTGGGCGGGAACGGAACTGGCAAGACCACGCTGCTGAAGATCCTGGGGGGGATGGAGCCCCTCGATGGCGGTCTGTTTTCCGCGCCGAAAGATATTACTGCCGGGTACCTTCCTCAGGACGGCCTGTCACTTTCCGGGCGCACGGTCTTGGAAGAATGCCTCTCGGTTTTTGGCGACCTGCTCGAACTCGAGGAAGAAATGAAGGCCCTGACTCACCGGATGTCGGAAGTCGATCCGCGCAGCCATGAGTACCAGCGGATCACGGATCGCTATCACCGGATCGAAACCGAATTTCAGGGTCGGGAAGGCTACTCGTTGGAGGCGCAGGCCGGCACGGTGCTGAACGGCCTGGGCTTTGCGCCCGCAGATCTGAACCGTCCGACGGAAGAACTCTCGGGCGGCTGGCAAATGCGCCTGGCGCTGGCCAAGCTCCTGCTGATCAAGCCCAGGCTCCTGTTGCTGGACGAGCCCACCAATCACCTCGATCTCGAGGCCCGCAACTGGTTGCAACAGTATCTGAGCGAGTACCCGTACGCCTTCGTCCTGGTCTCCCACGACCGCTACATGCTGGACGCCACGGTGAACAAGATCCTCGAGTTGTGGAATCGTCACGCCTACTTCTACGTCGGGAACTACGAACGCTACCTGGCACAGAAATCCGCCCGTCAAGAGCAACTTCAAGCGGCCTATCGCAACC
Source organism: Acidobacteriota bacterium (assembly GCA_009841055.1). Taxonomy (GTDB): domain Bacteria; phylum Acidobacteriota; class Terriglobia; order Versatilivoradales; family Versatilivoraceae; genus Versatilivorator. The sequence goes on along the minus strand of VXMN01000257.1, from coordinate 4,113 downwards.
AGCAGGAAAAGATTGAACGCCTGGAACTCTTCATCAATCGCTTCCGCTACCAGGCCACCAGGGCGAAGCAGGTACAGAGCCGAATCAAGGAACTCGAGAAGATTGAACGGATCGAACTCCCCGCCCGGGAAAAGACCATCCGATTCGCGTTTCCTCAGCCAACCAGGAGCGGAAGCATGGTGGCCGAGTTTCGCGGGGTCGCCAAGAGTTATGCCGGCAATCGAGTATTCCAGGGCATGAGCTTCGTCATCAACCGCGGAGATCGCATCGGCCTGGTGGGGGTGAATGGGGCGGGGAAATCCACGCTGATCAAGATACTGGCTGGAAGCGAACCGGCGACGGACGGAGAATTTCGGCTGGGACACAACGTGGAAGTCGACCATTTCGCACAGGACCAGTACAAGGAGCTCGACCCTGACGCCCGCCTGATCGACGATGTCTCGAGCATCGCACCCGATGCCCTGAGCGGCCAGACGCAACTGCGCACTCTGCTCGGCTGCTTCCTGTTTTCGAGCGACGAGGTCTTCAAACAGATTCGCGTTCTTTCGGGTGGCGAGCGCAATCGCTACGCGCTCCTCCGCATGTTGCTGCGGCCTCGAAATTTTCTGCTACTCGACGAGCCCACCAACCACCTCGACCTGCGAGCCAAGGACGTCCTGCTCGAAGCACTGCAGGCGTTCAGCGGGACGGTAGTCTTTGTCTCCCACGATCGATACTTCATCGACAAACTGGCAACGCGGATCTTCGAGATCGATGGCGGCAAGTTCCAGGACTATCTCGGCAACTATGAAGACTACTTGCGGCAAAAGAACCCTGTCACGCTCCAACGGGACGATCGAGTGGACCCGCCGCGCGCAGAGAACTCAGGGGGACCCCTAAACCGGAGTGAAACACCGTTGCGACGGAAGAAAATCAATCCTGTTCTTGTCCGGAAAATGAAGGAGCGGCGCCAGGGATTGGAGGAAGAAATCACCCGGTGTGAATCGGAAATTGCCGCGCAGGAGTCGGATCTGGGAACTTACAAGAGTGCAGAGGAATCGATCCGCCTCGTCAAACTGGTGGAGCACAACCGCAAGCGGTTGGATGAATTGATCCAAGAGTGGGAGGAACTGTCGAGAACTCTGGAAGAATCGGACAGGAATTCTTCCCTACTACGGAGTTAAGGGGTGTCCAACCTGTGTTGTCGTACCCCGTTTTCCAAAAGGAAGCTACACCCCCCTCAGCGCACGAACCAGCGGATCGGGTAGTGGCCCTGGCTCCGTTCGAACTTCAGGGTGTAGGGGTTGAGGAGCAGGCGGGCCACATAGCCGTCGGTGCGGGGCATCAGCCATCCGAAGTCCCACCCCCGGCTCCGGTACTTCAGCGGCACCCCCGGCTTGACCCGTACCAGGGGATGGGTTCCGGCCATGAACAGCCGCTGCTCCGTGTAGTAGTAGCAGGACCCGGTCTTGACGAAGACTTCGTGGTCGACGCTCTCCTCGTCCTTGCCCGCCAGGTCGGCGCAGAGGCCCCGGACGGCCACCTTGACCTCCTTCCCGTCCGCCACCTGCCGGCCCAGCGCCTCGGCTGAGCCCGAAACCACCTTCCCCTCGGCGTCGTGGGACAGCACCTCCTCCCATTCGTCCCTCACTAGGTACTTGAAAAGATCGAAATCGTAGATGAAGTTGCTGCTGGGCGCATTGGTCCCCTGGTCCCAACTGTCCATCTGGTGGTACTTGGGCATGCTGCCGTGGTCAGCCAGTTCCGAGGGGCCCGGTTCGGCCGTGATTTCTCCCCCGTCGAGATAGGGGCGGGCGATGGCCTGCCGGCCGTCCTGGTTGTAGAGGAAAAAGGACATGGAGGGTCGCGACCCGAAGCCGTCCGGCAAGCTGATGGGCTGGCGCAGGGTCATGATTCCGGCCACCCACCGGTCGTCCAGCAGGTAGGTGCCGGCGAACTCCGCCACTTCCTCGATCAGCTCGGCGCTGTCCGAACTGGTGTCGATGTGTTCGTTGTTCTTGAACTCCGTCAGGATGCGCAGGTCGGCCCCCCGGCGAATGGCCGCCGCCAGCGCCTCCTCGCTTCCGGAGACCCGCTGTCTGGAGGCATCGAGATGGAGGGCGGAGGTCCAGGGATTCCCTTTCTCCCGGGGTTTGGCGCAACCGGCCAGACCCGCCAGGGCCGATCCCGCCAGGCTCCCCAAACCAACCCCCAGCAACCTCCTGCGTCCACGTCCCTTGAATGTCATCGGCAGTACCTCCCTTTCTTGCAGGTCGACTCACCCGGTGAATCTCACCAGGTCAGTCCCCCTGCGATGAAGACTCAGATTTGTCCCAGCTCCCGCAGGGTCGCCACCAGGCCCAGAAGGAAAAAGAAGATGCCACTGAGGACCATGGTGATTCGGACAAACCAACCGGGCCTCAACTCGGGCGGAAGCAGGACGATGTTGAGAACCAGCGTGTGACAGCAACTGATGCCCAGCGCGAAATTGAAGCAGATGGTGGCCAGCTTGATCAGCGTGGTGGGAGGATTCATCCAGAGCATGATCAAGCCCAGGAAGGAGTAGGCCATAACCATCCAGAAGTACACTTTCCCGATCATGGCCGGATCCACTTTCCTGAGCCACGCACTGGAAGTCCAGAAAGTATCCAGCCACCGGCGAACGATGCCGTCGATGGTTCCGACCATGCTGGGAGCGAGAACCAGGAAACCGCAGAAGAGCGTCGACCCCCAGAAGAGATTTCCCCACGAACTGCCACCCAGAACCTGGGAAAGACCCGTAAGGGTCACCAGCACTCCATCGGGCGGGTTGGCCACCTGCCGGCCGACGCCCTCGGCCGTCAGCGCGGCCGCGTTCCAACGATCGGCCTCCGTGCCGCGGCGGAGAAATTCCACCGACAACATGCTTGGCAGCGCCAGGCCGATGAAGCAGGCCGGCATCCAGATGAGACACTGGTCGCGCAATACATGACGGTACCATCGCCGCCAGCGAGTCAGCGAGTGCCGGTCCACCTCGAAAACGGTTCCCACGTGAGACAGGCTGATCCCCTTCCCCCCCACCATGCTGGGAATGGCGCCCACATGGTGTCCCATGCCCCAACCCTGGTCGCGCGTGAAGTTGCTGACCGTGGTATTGCCCAAGCCTCCGTTACCCGCAATGGCGGCCATGGCGGCGATGAAGGCGATCAGGGTGAAATCGACGGTGGGAAGCGCCCCCTTTGCGAACCAGGCAACGAACACGTTTTCCACGTTGGCGCCGTCCGGAAATCCATCCCCGTCCAGGTCTTCGTGTTTCACCAGTTGCCCCTGAGGACCCCGCTCCCAGGTGTCGGGCCGGCCGTCGCCGTCGGAGTCGACGGTAGGCTCCAGCCTGCGTTCGACCACGTCCAGGTGACCGTCCCCGTCCCAGTCCTCGCCAGGGTCCAGCCTTCCGTTGCCGTTGCGGTCCTCGCCGCTGAGCACCGGGACCGTTCCAAACTTGAAAAAGCCGGTTCCAATGTCTATCCAGGTGGACGGGCGGGAATAGAAGACGGCAAGAATCAACAGAAAGCCGAACACCGCCACCAGTTTGAAGGACATCACCGCCTTCAGCGAGTTGTAGACCTTGCCCCCGAAGATCAGCGGAACGATGCTGGCAACCAATATGCCGGTGGCGGTGAGCTTGTGCATCCACCAGTGCAAGGGAACCGAGTCCGGGGCAGGCATCTCGCCGCCAAGCAGCAGGATCATGACCGGAGTGGCCGCCGTCGCAGCCAAATAGGGAAAGACCGTCCCGAAATCGAGGACCAGGTAGACCACGAGCCAAAATTGCGGTCCGGGCAGAGTCCGGAACTTTCCGGTGAAGATGGGCTCGCCGGTGTAGAGGGTATAGCGGCTGACTTCGATGTTGTAGAGCCCCTGGGCCAGGATGCTGAGGGTGGCCAGCCAGAGCAGCGCGCCCCCGTAGCGGGCCGTCACCAGCGGCCCCAACAGCCACTCGCCGCCGCCAATGGCGCTTGCTCCGGCAACCAGGCCGGGGCCCAGGAAGGCGTACCAGTGCTTCCGGACGAACCTGGGCGCGTCGATCAGCTCGCCGGAGTTCCAGCGCGGCATCTTGCGGGAACCGGGATGGGGGGGAACGAAGCCGGTCGAGTC
>VXMN01000128.1 GCA_009841055.1 Acidobacteriota bacterium | reverse complement strand
GTCGTAGGCGATTACGGTCGGGTGGACCTCCAGTGCGAAGCGAACCTCCTGTTCCTGAAATCCCTCCAGAATGGGGAGCCAGCGATCGGCGAAGTCTCGGTAGCCGGCGTCGATGTGGCTCTGGGAGGTGGGCGGGAAGAAGTAGAGCTTGGACCAGACGCTGCTGCCGGTAAAGCCGTTGACCGTGTCGACTCCGAACAGCCTGGCCGCGCGAGCGGTGGCTTTCATCTCCTCGGCGGCCCGCTGGCGGACCCCTTCCGGATCCCCGTCCCCCCAGATGCGGCCGGGAAGGATGTCCTTGTGCCGGGCATCGATGGGGTCGCAGGTGCATTGACCCACCAGGTGGTTGCTGATGGCCAGGCAGCTCAGGCCTAGCCCATCCAGCAGATCCCGCTTCTCACGGACATAGCCGTCGCTCTCCAGGGCCCGGTCCACTTCGAAGTGGTCTCCCCAGCAAGCCAGTTCCAGGCCGTCGAACCCCCACTGGCCGGCCTGCTTGGCCAGGGCTTCCAGAGGCAGGTCGGCCCATTGGCCGGTGAACAGTGTGACGGGTCTAGCCATTGTCTTCCTCCGGGCTGAGTTGTGGGTTCGGTGAGTCCGGCTCGGCGGCCTCGTTCGGCTTCGGGGCAATTAGGGCCGCAGTGAGATCCATTGTCCGGATTCGGCGCTCTCCTGGATCGCCTCGAGCACTCTCTGGTTCTCGACACCGTCCCGGAAGTCGGGTGAGGGGGGACGGTTTCGCGCCATGGCCTGCATCAGGTCATGGACGATGTGAACGAAGGTGTGCTCATAGCCGATGACGTGTCCGGGAGGCCACCAGTTCATGTAGGGGTGAAAGGGTTCGGTAACCAGGATGTCCCTGAATCCCTGGGAGTGTCCGGCATCCTTGCACAGGAAGAGTTTGAGCTCGTTGAGGCGCTCCAGGTTGAAAGCCAGGCTGCCCTGGCTGCCGTTGATCTCGAAGGCGTTGTAGTTCTTGCGGCCGGGGGCGAACCGGGTGGCCTCGATGGAACCCACCGCGCCGTTGGCGAATCGAAGGAGCGCCAGGCCGGCGTCGTCGACCGTCACCCGGCCCTTCCTGGTGGGCTGATCCGGCAGCGGGCGCTCCTTGACGAAAGTTTCCAGCAGACCGGAGACGCCGCCGATCTCGCCGACCAGAAAGCGGGCCAGGTCGATCAAGTGGGCTCCCAGATCGCCCAGGGCCCCACTTCCGGACTTTCGCTTGTCGAACCTCCAGAGAAGGGGCAGCTCGGGGCTCATGGACCAGTCCTGAAGGTAGGTGCCTCGAAAATGGCGAATGTCCCCCAGCTCACCGCCGTCGATGAGCTGCTTGGCCAGAGCCACGGCCGGGGCCTTGCGGTAGTTGTGACAAAGCATGTGCGGTACGCCGCCCCGGCGAACGCCATCCAGCATCGCGCGGGCTTCGCTCAAGCTGTTGGCCAGGGGCTTCTCGCACAGGATCGCCTTGCCGGCTTTGGCGGCGGCCAGGCAGATCGGCAGGTGGGTGTCGCCCGGCGTGGCGATATCGACCAGGTCGATGTCGGGGCGATTCACCACCTCTTCCCAGGAGGTGCTCCACTCCTGCCACCCCAACCGGTCTGCGGCTGCACTGACTCCGTCCCGGTTGCGGCCGCAGATCACCTTCATGACCGGCAGGGCCGCGGGACTGAAAAAGTGCTGCATCTGGCGGTAGGCGTTGCTGTGGGCCTTGCCCATGAACTGGTAACCGATCAGGGCTACATGGATCTTCCGGACCATTGCTTTGCCCTCAGGCCAAGGTGGCGGTCCGCTCCTGGAGGTCTGCCGCTCGTGGACGACTGGCCCAGGAATGACGGGCCGCAATCCTTCCTCTGATATCCACCGGTTTCAACGCAAGGACAGCCTGTATATCAGGATCCTTCGAAGAGGGTCAAGCCTGCGCACTCATTTCCCCGCCTTCCGTTTTCCGCGGGCAGCCGAGGGCCGGATGAAGAAGATTTTGTCCCTCGGTGGATCTGCTATCATAGACTCTTCGTGCCGTCGGCGTGGCGGTAGCGCGGGCCTGCGCTTCGGAACTTCCAGTGGGAACGAGAGGAGACTTTCAATGGCGGACACCAAGCTGACGGTGAACAATCACGGCTCCCTGAGAATCACGGGGGACTTCACCATATACGACGCCCAGGGTCAGGCCTTCGACCTCGGCGGTCGCACCGCCATATCCCTTTGCCGCTGTGGCCACTCCGACAGAAAACCCTTTTGTGACGGCAGCCACCGCAGGGTCGGCTTCCAATCCGAGGTCAAGGCCGTTAGTCTGGCGCCCCCGGCCTCCGGGGGCACCCGTGGGTGATCCGCTTTCCACCATCAAGCCGGCGGTAAGGGACTTGCACCCCTATACGCTCAAGCACTTCAAGGCGCCGGTAAAGATCAACCAGAACGAAAACCCGTTCGATATGCCCGAGGCGGTCAAGCAGGCGGTACACCTGGCGGTGTCCGAGACAGCCTGGTGCCGCTATCCGGACTTCGTTCCGACCTCCCTCATCTCCCGGCTGGCTGACTTCAGCCGTTGGAAGAAGGAGGGAGTGCTGGTGGGGAACGGCTCCAACGAGTTGATCGAGGCCCTGATGGTGGTGGTGGTGGAGCGCGGCAAGCGGGTGGTGATTCCCCAGCCGACCTTCACCCTCTATGGGATGTTCGCCCGGATTCTGGGCGGGGACTGCCGGGACGTGCCCCTCAGACCGGATCTGGAGTTCGACGGACCGCGCTTGCTGAAGGAGGCCCGGGAGGCCGATCTGACCATCCTCTGCTCGCCCAACAATCCCACCGGTGGAGTGCTGGATCGCGGGGACCTCGAGAGGATCTTGCGCCAGGCGGGTGGATTGGTGGTGGTCGACGAGGCCTACCACGAGTTCAGCCGGCAGTCGGTGGCGCCGCTTCTGGAACGATTCGACAACCTTGTGGTGCTCAGGACCTTTTCCAAGGCGATGTCGATGGCCGCTCTGAGGGTCGGCTATCTCCTGGGCCGTCCGGAACTGGTGGAGCAGGTGGCCAAGGCCAAGCTGCCCTACAATCTCAATGTCTTTTCCATGGCCGCGGCCTCGGCGGCGCTGGAGCATTTCGACCTGCTGCAGCCGCAGATCGAGCGGGTGATTGCCGAGCGGGACCGGCTGTGGGATGGCCTGAATCGTATTTCCGGCGTGGAGCCCTTTCCGTCCCGGGCCAATTTCATGGTCTTTCGACTGGCCGCGGAACCGGGAACGGTCTTCAGGGCCCTTTGCGAGGAGGGAATTCTGGTGCGGGACGTCAGTCGCTATCCCATGCTGCAGCAGTTTCTGCGGGTCAGCGTGGGACTGCCCCGGGAAAACGACCGCTTTCTGGCGGCCTTGAGTCGGATCATGAAGGCACACGAGACGAAGCAAGGGGGAGGTGAAGGTTGAAAAATCAGCGGACATCCGAAGTGTCCCGAAAAACCAGCGAAACCGATATTGCAGTCCGTTTGAACCTGGATGGAGAGGGAACCTCGCGGGTTTCGACAGGCATTCACTTCTTCGATCACATGTTGATCCTGATGGCCAAGCACGGCTTGTTCGACCTGGAGGTGCGCTGCAAGGGCGACCTGGAGGTGGACGGCCACCACACCGTCGAGGACGTGGGAATCGCATTGGGGCAAGCCTTCGACCGCGCCCTGGGCGCCAAGGAGGGCATCACCCGCTATGGCATGGCTTATGTCCCCATGGATGAAGCGCTGGGGCGGGCCGTGGTGGACTATTCCGGCCGCCCCTTCCTGGTCTGCAAGGTTGTGTTTCCGGCCGAAAAGGTCGGCGAGCTCAACACCGAGCTGGTGGAGGAATTTTTCCGCGCCCTGGCGGTGCACGGAAGAATGAATCTCCACATCGAAATCCTTTACGGAAAAAACTCTCACCACATGGCCGAGGCCATGTTCAAGTCGGCCGGTCGCGCGCTATCCCTGGCGGCTGCCAGGAATCCGGCGGTCAAGGGAGTGCCCTCTACCAAGGGCGTTCTGTGATGATCACCATCGTCGATTACGCCATCAACAATCTTCACAGCGTGCAGAACGCCTTTCGCAGCCTGAAGATCCCGTCACGGATCAGTCAGGATCCCGAGACGATCCGAAGCGCAAGCAAGCTGATCCTGCCGGGAGTGGGCGCCTTCGCGGATGCGATGGAGAATCTCCGCTCCAGGAAGCTGGTGGAACTGCTGAGGGAAAAAGCGGCCGATGGGACCCCTCTGCTGGGACTGTGCCTGGGTCTGCAACTGTTATTCAGCGAGAGTGAAGAGTTCGGACCGGTCGCCGGACTGGGCTGTATTCCGGGCAGGGTCAGGAAGCTGCCGCCGGAGGTGCAGGTTCCCCACATCGGTTGGAACCAGTTGCACCTGCGGAGGTCCGATCCCTTGCTGGAGGGAGTGACCGAGGGCAGTTTCGTCTATTTCGTCCATTCCTACTATGCCGATCCCGTTGATGCCGGCCACGTTGTGGCCACCACCGACTACGGCATCGACTTCACGGCCGTGACCCGAAAGGGAAACGTGTGGGCGACCCAATTCCATCCTGAAAAGAGCCAGGACGTAGGCTTGCGCATCCTCAGGAATTTTGCCGGGCTATGAACGGTCGGACCCGAGGGGCGGCAGGCGGCGCATGCCCCGGGTCCTCCGGCGGCAATACAGGGCACCTTGATGATCATCTTCCCGGCCGTGGACATGCGTCGCGGCAAATGCGTTCGCCTGGTTCAGGGGCGGGCGGAGCACGAAACGGTCTACTCGGAGGATCCCCTGGTGGTTGCCCGCCGATGGTGTGAGCAGGGCGCCTCCTGGCTTCACCTGGTCGACCTGGATGGGGCCATGGTCCAGGGCAGTCACAACCGGACCATCGCCCGGAAGATATTTGAAGCCCTGCCCATCCCCGTGCAGTTCGGCGGCGGGGTGCGAACCCTGTCCGACATCGAGGAGTTGTTGGCCGCCGGCGCCACCCGGGTGATTGTCGGGACGGCGGCGGTCGAGCGGCCCGACCTGGTGGAGGAAGCCTTGAGCCGGCACCCCGGCCAGGTGGTCGTGGGGCTGGATGCCCGCCGGGGCCGGGTGGCGACCCGGGGATGGAACCAGTTGGAGGCGCTGGAGGCGCTGCCCTTCGCCAGGGATCTGGCCAGGCGCGGTGTGGAACGAATCGTCTACACCGACATCGGCAAGGACGGGACCCTGCAGGGGCCCAACCTGGAGGCCACAGGTCAAATGGCTCGGGAGAGCGGATTGAAGGTGATTGCCTCCGGGGGGGTGTCCTCACTGCAGGACCTGTCGCGGCTCAGGCATCTGGAGTCAAGCGGAGTGGAAGGAGTGATCGTGGGGAAGGCCCTGTATGAAGGGAGGTTTTCCCTGGAAGCGGCGCTGTCGGCGGTTGCGGGTTAGCGCGGCGTTGGGCATAGCGGCTGCCTACTTGACGGGGTAGATCAATCGAGAAGGACCATTAATTGAACATCGATGCACAGGATTGACGAGCTTTTTGCAAAATTCGCAGCGGGGCAGGTCATCTTGGCGGCAAGCCTGAGGTTCTGCCCTTTTTAATATCGGGTGCGACTTGGTGAAAAAGCTGTTTAACCACAAAAAGCACAAAGGGCACAATTTGTGTTTTTTGTGCCTTTTGTGGCCATTCCCGGTAAACGTTCCGCTGCTGAATATTGCAAGAGGCTCAGGAAGGAAGAGAAGCGAATGCAGATGAAGCTCGGCACAGCCTCAGAATGCGCTTCAAGTCTGATTTCGGCGCAAGCCGGTTGGCGATAAGAAATCCTGTATATCCTGTTTATCCATGTAGAAAAAAACCAAATAACATGGATGCACAGGATGCACAGGATAATCAGGAC
>VXMN01000129.1 GCA_009841055.1 Acidobacteriota bacterium | reverse complement strand
GGGCTTTTCTTTGCCCGCCGGTCCCATCCCTACCTTCAATTGTAATCTCCATCTCCGTAGTCTATGATTGCTTGAGGCCGTCAACCTCCTGAAGCACCTGGCCGTTACCAGGGTTTCCCGGCCATCCCCGCCAAGCCGCTGATTGGATCACTTTCCGCCGGGGGGACATGTCCGTCAAGAATCTGCGGATCCTGTTTATTGGCGACGTCTTCGGAAGACCGGGGCGAGAAGCCGTTCGGGGCCATCTTCCCCAGATTCTGGAGGAAAGACGGATCGACCTGTGCGTGGCCAACATCGAGAACTCGGCCGCGGGACACGGGATCACTCCACCCTTGGCCCACCAGTTTTTCGAGATGGGCGTAGAGGTGTTGACCTCCGGAAATCACGTTTGGGACCGGAAAGAGATTCTGGATTTCCTGGACCAGGAGCCCCGACTGTTGCGCCCCGCCAACTATCCGCCGACAACTCCGGGCCACGGCCTCTTTGTGGGTGAAACCCGGAATCGGGTCCCCTTCGCAGTGATCAATCTGCAGGGGCGGCTGTTCATGCCGAACATCGATTGCCCGTTCCGCGTAGGCGAACGGCTTATCGACGGCCTCTCTCCCGAAATCGAGGTGATCCTGGTGGATTTCCACGCCGAAGCCACCGCGGAGAAGCAGGCGATGGGGTGGTTTCTGGACGGCCGGGTTTCGGCCGTGTTGGGGACCCATACCCATGTGGCCACCGCCGACGAGCGCATGCTCCCCCGGGGGACGGCCTACATGACCGATGTCGGCATGACCGGTGCCCACGACTCGATCATCGGTGTCGAGACCGACATCATTCGATCGAAGTTCATCGACCAGTTGCCGGGGCGCTTTGGGCCGGCCAAGCAGAACGTCAGGATCAATGCGGTAGTGGTCGACATCGATCCTGAGACCGGCCGGGCTCAGGGAATCGAGAGAGTCTCGGTAAAGGCGGAGTCCCCCTGATCGGGGCTCGCCAGGAGTATTTCAGAATGTTCGATCAACTGACCGGGCGCCTGCAGAGGGTGTTCAAGACTCTTCGGGGCGAAGGCAAACTCTCTGAAGCTCACGTCACCGGCGCCTTGCGAGAGATTCGCCTGGCGCTCCTGGAAGCGGACGTCAACTTTCGGGTGGTCAAGCAGTTCGTGGAGGCTGTCAGAGCCAGGGCCACGGGTCGGGAGGTTCTGCAGTCGCTGACACCGACCCAGCAGGTCATCAAGATAGTCAGGGACGAGTTGGTGGAGCTGCTGGGAGGGGAATCCTCCGCCCTTTCCTTCTCCGGCAAGCCGCCTTCCGTCTACTTGATGGTGGGCCTGCAAGGTTCGGGGAAGACCACCTCTGCCGGAAAGCTGGCCCGGTGGCTGGACCGCAACGGTCATCGGCCTCTGCTGCTGTCCATCGACGTGTACCGGCCGGCTGCCAGGGAACAGCTTTCCGTGATTGCCCGGGACCTGGATCTTCCCTGTTACCGGGGAGAGGGCATCGATGATCCGCTGCAGCTCTGCCGCTCGGCGCTTCTGGAGGCCGGGACCAGCGGCTGCGATGTTCTCCTGATCGATACCGCGGGCCGACTTCATATCGATCATGCGCTTATGCAGGAGCTGCAGCAGGTCAGGGATTTGGTGACTCCCACCGAAACCCTGCTGGTGGCTGACGCCATGACCGGTCAGGACGCCGTCAAGAGCGCCGGGGAGTTTCACGAGCGCTTGTCGTTGAGCGGCGTCATCCTCACCAAGATGGACGGCGACGCCAGGGGCGGGGCGGCCCTGTCCATACGATCGGTGACGGGACAGCCGGTCAAGTTTGTGGGGGTGGGCGAGAAATACGACGCCCTGGAGCTTTTTCATCCGGATCGGATGGCTTCTCGAATTCTGGGCATGGGGGACGTGCTGTCCCTGATCGAGAAGGCAGAGGAGACCATCGATCGTGAAAAGGCCCTGGAGCTCGAGAGGAAGGTCCGAAGCGATTCCTTTACCCTGGAAGACTTCCGGGATCAGATGAGACAGATGCGCAGGCTGGGGTCGATGGAGCAGATTCTATCCATGCTTCCCCAAGTGGGCGCGTTCAAGGAACTGAACAAGGTCAAGGTGGACGAAAAGGAACTGCTGCACATCGAAGCCATCATCAATTCCATGACCCCCAGGGAGCGAGCCCACCATCAGATCATCAACGGAAGCCGGCGCAAGCGCATCGCTCGCGGCAGCGGCACTTCGGTCCAGAAAGTAAACCAGTTGCTCAAGCGTTACGTGCAGGCGCGGAAGATGATGAAGCAGATGAGCAGCGGCAAGATCGGCAGGCGTCTGGGACGGTTGAAGCTGTCGGGGTTGCGATAGTCGATGACCACTCGACTTGCTCTTGTCGGCCTTGGCGGACCGACCGCAGGAATCTACCTGGAGTGCCTCAGGCAAATGCCGGACGTGCTGCTTGCGGCCGTGGTGGAACCCGGGTCCTGTCCGAGTATGCAAACGGGCGGAGAGTTTCACGGGGTGGACACTTTCCCCCACCATCGAATCCTGCTGGAGCAGTTTCCCGCCGAGGGGATGGTCATCTGTGTTTCCGGTGATCGCCGGAAGGAAACCGTGGTGGACTGCGTCCGTGCCGGCAAACCGATTCTCTGCGAAAACCCGATCTCCGGAGCCCTGGTGGAAGCCCGTGAAATGTGGGCTGTTGCCCAGGCTCACGACGTGCTGTTCGGGGTTTGTTTTCCGGTTCGCATGAGTTCGACTTGCAGCCGGGTTCGAAAACGGATCCTGCAGGGGAGCCTGGGAAATCCCTTGACCGTTACGGTCCGCCAGTCGAAAGGAAACAGCGGGTTGTCATCGGAAGACACTTCCGGGGGTGATAGCGTCATCCGGACAAATCCGGGAACCGCCCTGGTCGATACCCTGCGCTGGCTGTTGGGTGGAGAATTCACGTTGGCAACGGTCACGGGCCCCGGGGAGGGAACCGGTGAGTGGTCAGCCCGGTTGCGCCTGGAGATGAACCATGGGGCGGTGGTCACGGTGGAAAGGAGCCTGATGGATCCGCCGGGAGTTGTCACGATGGCGAATGCGGTGTGCCTCGAGATCCGCGGTCCCCGGGGGCGCCTCGAGCTGGAGTTGTTTGCAGGTGCGGATTTCGCCGGCTTGGACCCGGGTTGCGACAGGTCCGCGGAAACGCCGATACGGCGTATGCTGGCCAACTTCGTGGAAGCAGTCCGGGGCCGGGCGCGGGTTGCGGCCGGGGGAACGGACGGGTTACGAGCCATGGAGGTTGTGGAAGCCGCCCAACGTGCATGCAAATATCGAACGGCTGTGGTTCTTTGAGTCGGTTGAGGGAGGTGTGTCATGCAAGCAAGCCGGAACAATCCTGCTCTGGGTGGCGGTGACTACGCGTTGGGCCTGGTCACCTGGAATTTGGGAAAGGACTGGGAACTGCCCGGTCTGATCGAGGCCTGCGAGGAGACGGGTTTCCGTTCGGTCGAGCTGCGCACGACCCACCGGCACGGGGTGGAACCCCATCTGAGCAGGGAAGAGCGCGTTGCCGTTGCCAGCCGCTTCGGGTTCTCTCCCATTCGCCTGTTGGGCCTGGGGACCGCTTGCGAATTTCACTCCACCGACAGGAGCGTCGTCAGCCGGAATATAGAAGAGACCAAGCAGTTTGTGGAACTGGCTCACGATGTCGGCGCCCTTGGTGTGAAGGTGCGCCCCAATGGGATCCCCGACGAGGTTCCGGAGAGTCGAACCCTGAATCAGATTGCAGAGGCCCTGCGGGAGTGCGGCCAACACGCTCAGGGCTACGGCGTGGAAATCTGGCTGGAAGTCCACGGGCCCAGGTCAAACAGCCCGGCTCGGGTACGGAGGATCATGGAGTTGGCCGATCATCCCATGGTCGGGGTCTGCTGGAACTCGAACCCCGAAGACGTCGAAGAGGGATCGGTGGCCGCGAGCTTCGACCTGTTGAAGCCCTGGTTGAGGAATGTTCACATCAGGGAGCTTTGGAGAAAGGACTATCCGTGGCGGGAACTGTTCGACCTGCTCACACAGGCGGGCTATCGGCGGTATACGCTGGCCGAGATCCCGGCCAGCTCCGACGCGGTTCGCCTGATGCGCTACTACGAAGCGCTCTGGAGAGAGCTCAAGGGGTCATGAAGTCGGTATTCCCGGTTTTTCCGGGTCAAGCCCGGATGTTGACCCAGACATGCACGTGGGGGCTGCCTCGGAAGTACCACACCATATTCTTGCTCTGTAGCTGCCAATTGTCCCAGACGCCGTCGTTTCCAACATCGCCGCTACGGTAGAACGACAGGCTCAGTCCATCCAGCTTGCCCTCCTTCTTGATGTAGCGCATGGCTTCTTCGGCATCTCGCCGGCGAAAGGGCAGCAGCAGGTCGGCCAGCACCTCCTCGACCAACTCCACCTGGTCACGGCTCATTTCCGAGACGGGCAGGCCGGCCAATTCCTCATCCAGCCTCACGGTTCGAGTCTGCTGTTCCTTGCGGGGATCGGCAAGCAGCGCCATTTGGCGTTGCCTGCCGTCCAGGGCCTGGAATACCCGGTTGGCCGACTTGGCCTGGTACCAGTAGACATTGCCGGGATGGTCCGGAGCCTCGTAGAAGTCGCCGGCCGCATGTCCATAGAAGATCGGTCCGCCAAAGGCGGCTCCTTCCACCGAATCTCCGTCGCAGCGCATGGTGCAGTGTCGTCCGGTAAGGACGAACTCGAACTTTCCCGTCGCCGGTCGTCCAAAGATGGCGATGGAGTAGTTGCCCAGGCTTCCCCCGTCCTCCTTCATGTGTTCCATGACCTTGTCCACGTAGTCCGGATTGTGAACCCCCTGAAAGATCTCCCTGATCATCGCCTGCTGGTCAGCCGTATAGAACCGGTTGATCTTGTGAGGCGTGATCGCCCAGTTGTTGTCCACCTTGGAACGCAGGGGGTGATCGAAGGGGAACGTCATGACCTTTCGTTGTTCCTCCGACAGGCTCTTGTAGAGCGTGGCCACCAGAGTCTCCGAACTGGGTGGGGCCTTGGTTGCGGCTGCTGACAGCGCCCTGTCGGGAAGGGCTGCCCGGGCCGCCAGTCCCACCCCTCCCAGGACAGCCGCCTTCAGAAAAGTCCGACGCTCTCCGATTGAGCACCCGGCTGATGCCGGCCTGGTTTGATTCCGCATGACTCCTCCTTGCGCCTGAAGCCGTAATGGAATGCCGAACGATGGTTGATTGAACGTATTATACACTTGGCTTCAGGGATTTGGTGGGGTAAGCGGGCGGGGAGGAGGAATGCCCTTGGGGAGGGTCGATGGTGCCCAGGGACGGAATTGAACCGCCGACGCCAGCCTTTTCAGGGCTGCGCTCTACCGACTGAGCTACCTGGGCATCCAGCGGCTCTGGCGCCGGCGCTGCTTGCGCCAAAGCCTGGGAAGTATAGTGAATGTCCGACGCCATTTCAAGCGTCTTGGGGGCCGACATGGCGAGCCAACTCGGGCTCTGATCAGCCGTGCCTCCGCCCTGCCGCGCAGATCATTCGAGGGTGAAACTGCCGATCTCTTTTAAAGACGAACCACGAATGAACACGAATAGACACGAATACCTATGGACGTCCTTTGCTGCGATGCCGTCACGGAATGAGGCCCCCCCCGGGAGCGCGGGCGTCTCGCCCGCATGCACCGCCGTCGCGAGTCGCTCAGTATGTCTACGATGTGGCCGCCGGGAACCCTGGCGGCGGGAACGGCATTGTCCCGGAGCCGTTGCCGCTCGAGACAGGTGGAGGAGGTGGGCGAGGCTGTGCCAGGACGTGTGCGGGCGGGACGCCCGCGCTCCCGGGTGGGGTGCCTCTTTCAATTGGTTTTGCTGTTCGAGGAGGCGTGCGTCGGCTTGCCGGGCCTCATCCCTGCCGATGGGGCAGAGCC
>VXMN01000230.1 GCA_009841055.1 Acidobacteriota bacterium | reverse complement strand
GCCCATGGTCATCGAGGAGCCTGTCAATTGCCAGAACGTGGAGGTCATGGCCGATATCGCCAGGGGCACCCACCTGCCCATCGCCACCGGCGAGCGCATATTCACCAAGTGGGGCTTCAGGGAAATTCTGGAGAAGGGAGCGGCCTCGATCCTGCAACCCGACCTGTGCCATGCCGGCGGCATCACCGAGGTTCGCCTCATTGCGGGAATGGCGGAGGCCCACTATGCCACGCTGGCCCCCCACAACCCCCTGGGACCCATTTCCCTGGCCGCCGGACTGCAGATCGCGGCCTCGATTCCCAATTTTCTTTGCCAGGAGCAGGTGAGCCTGGGAGAGGGCTATCTCAGGACGCCCTTCCAGGTCAAAGAAGGCTACATCGATCTGCCGACGGGACCGGGGTTGGGGATAGAAATCGACGAGGAGGCCCTGGCCTCAAAGATCGGCCACGACTGGCACAATCCCCAGACCTACGACGCCGACGACGGCTCGGTAGTGGATTGGTAGGAAGCCCCCTGGCAGACCCGGATCCCTGCACCCTTGCTGAAGCCGGGCTGTCAGGAGAAGACCGGTGCGGTCGGGAGGGAGCCGCGACGAACGGCCTTGAGATGCCGCACACGGTACCCGCGTCTTTGCCCCAACTTGACCCCGCCTATCTCACGAACAGCATGTCCCGATAGTTGGGAAGCGGCCAGAGATCGTCCGGGATCACCTTCTCCATCCGGTCGGCCACTTCGCGCACCGCGTTCATCGCGGGAATCACGTTGTTGCGCATGTGGACCACCTTCGACGATACCTCGTCGCCCCCGAGTTCCTCGTTTTGAGCGTCGAGATCGTCCAGCGCCTCCGTCAGTTCGTCGATGAGACCCGAAACGCGCTCGATATTCTTGTCGAGGCCACCCGTTCCAACCTCCGCCGCCCGCGTTCCGCCCCGAGCCGAAACCAACTGGTTCAGGTAGGTGACCGCCGCCGGCAGGATCATGCAGCGTGCCATGTGGGCGGCCGTCTCGCCTTCGATATTGATCTTGATGAAGTACTGCTCGGTGAGCACCTCCAGCCGGGCCTCGAGCTCACGCGGCGTCATGACCCCGTACTTGTCGAAGAGTTGCTCGTTCTTGGGCGAACCGAGCGCGGGAAGCGCCTGCACCGTATTCCCCGTATTGAGCAGTCCGCGCCGCTCGGCCTCCTCCACCCACTCGGGAGCATAGTTGTCGCCGTTGAAGATGATCCGCTTGAAGGACGGAATCTCGTTGGAGAGCAGCTTCCAGAGCGCTTTCTCGACGGACGCCCCGGACTCGACCACCGCTTCCAGCACGTCGGCCCAGAGGTCGATGGACTCGGCCACGATCGTGTTCAATACCGTTGCCGGCAGCGAAATGCTCGCCGACGAACCCACCGCGCGGAACTCGAACTTGTTTCCGGTGAAAGCGAAAGGCGAGGTGCGGTTGCGGTCGCCGAAGTGGCGCGGCAGGTCGGGCAGCACCGAGACGCCCAGGCCGACGAGGCCTTCCCGTTCTTTCTCCTCCGCCGAGCCCGACTCCTCGATCTGCTCGAAGATGTCCTGCAACTGGTCGCCCAGGAAGACCGAGATGATCGAGGGCGGGGCTTCGTTGGCGCCCAGACGGTGGTCGTTCCCCGCGCTCGAAACGCAGGCCAGCAGCAGATCCTGGTGCTTCTCCACCGCGCTCATCACAGCGGTGCAGAAGAAGAGAAACATCAGGTTGTCGTGGGGAGTGTCCCCCGGGTCCATCAGGTTCCGGTCCGCGGTCCCGAAGGACCAGTTGAGGTGCTTGCCGCTCCCGTTGATCCCCTGGAAGGGCTTCTCGTGCAGCAGGCACACCAGGCCATAGTCGCGCGCGTTCCGCTCCAGGATCCGCATCATCAGTTGTTGATGGTCGGAGGCCACGTTGGCGTTCTCGTAGACCGGCGCCACCTCGTACTGCCCCGGCGCCACCTCGTTGTGGCGCGTCTTCATCGGGACACCCAGCCGGTAAAGGTCCAACTCGACGGACTGGATGTAGGCCATCACCCGATCGTGGATTGAACCGAAGTAGTGGTCGTCGAGTTCCTGTCCCCTCGGCGGCTTGGCTCCGAAGAGGCTGCGGCCGCAAGTCATCAGGTCCGGGCGGCGGTAGTAGAATTCGCGGTCCACCAGGAAGAACTCCTGTTCGGGACCCAGGCTGGCCGTGACCCGTCCGGCCTCCACACCGAAGATCCTGAGCGCCCGGCGCGTGACCCGGTCGAGCGCGTCCATCGACCGTAGCAGGGGAATCTTGGCATCGAGACTCTCACCCGCCCAACTGGAGAAGGCTGTCGGAATGCAGAGGTAGGTAGCCGACTCCCCGCCCAGAATGAAGGCCGGCGAGGTCGGATCCCAAGCCGTATAGCCGCGGGCCTCGAAGGTGGCGCGGAGCCCGCCGGAGGGAAACGAGGATGCGTCGGGCTCGCCCTGAACGAGTTCGTCGCCCCCGAAATCGGTGATGGCGCGCCCGTCGCGATCAACCTTCAGAAAGGAGTCGTGCTTCTCGGCGGTGCTCCCCGTAAGCGGCTGAAACCAGTGTGTGTAGTGGGTCGCCCCTCGCGAGAGCGCCCAGTCCTTCATGGCGGCGGCGATCGTGTCGGCAGTCTTTATGTCGAGCTTTTCCGCGTGCTCGATGGTCCTGATGAGCTGTTTGAAGACGTTGTCCGGCAGCCGCGCGCGCATCTCCCTCACTCCGAAGGTGTCTTCCCCGAAGATGCGCGGGAGGAGATCGCGGTCGCCCGACCGGGATTCCGATCTGCCGCTCCAGGTATTCACTGCGCTGACTGAATCGAAGCGTTTCTGTGCCATCGCGGGCTATCCTTTTCTTTCCAGGCTGGGGCTATCGGCAAGCGTCGGCGACACTCCGGACCGGGAACCAATTCCGCTGCATTCACTTGCCGCACACCCGCACAGGTGATGCGATTGGTTGGCTGCGGTCTCGAGGTTTTCCAGAGGGAGAACACACGACCTCCCAGTCGCCTGGGAAACTCTGCCCCTGGTCTTTGAACCGCAACCCGGAAGAATTCTACCGCATCATGTGTCTTGTTTTCGACTTTTGTGAAAGACCAGTGATCTTTAGGAGAATTTCCAGTACACAATGGTCATTCAACAATCCCCTTGCCCCCGATCCAGGTCAACCCGAACTTCCGCTCTCCTCTTTTCCCGGCCGGCGGAGCCTGGCGATCTTCTCCCGCCAGGTTCTCAGCCGCTGCCGGATGACCTCCTCGAATCCCTCCCCTGACGGCCGGAAGTATCTCCGATCCTTCAGCGATTCCGGAAGGCAGCTCATGGCGGTCAATCGATCGGCAAAATCGTGAGCATACTGGTAGCCTTTACCATAGCCCAGAGTCTTCATGAGCCGGGTGGGGGCATTGCGCAGGTGCAGGGGGACCGGCTCGGCAAGGGTGTGCTTCACGTCCGCGACGGCCTCGGCATAAGCCTTGTCCAGAGCGTTGGACTTGGGAGCGGTGGCCAGGTAGACCGCTGCCTGGGCCAGGGCCAGGGTCCCCTCCGGAAGACCGATGAAGTGGAAGGCCTCCTTGGCCTGCACGGCCACGGTCAGGGCGTGAGGGTCCGCCATGCCCACGTCCTCGGAGGCAAAGCGCACCAGCCGCCTGGCGACATACAGCGGGTCCTCTCCCGCCTCCAGCATGCGGGCCAGCCAGTAGATCGCAGCGTCCGGGTCGCTGTTGCGAAGCGATTTGTGCAGCGCCGAGATGAGATTGTAGTGTTCCTCGCCGGCCTTGTCGTAGAGAAGCACCCGCCGCTGCATCGCGTCTCTGACCAACTGCTCGCTGATCCTTTTCGGGCCGGCGTCCTCGGCTGGAGCCATCTGGACGGCAATCTCCAGGGTGTTGTAGGCCACCCGGGCGTCTCCATTGGCGAAGTCGGCGATGATGACCAGGTGGGCATCCTCAATCTCGATCGGGTCGGTCCCCATCCCATGCTCCCGGTCCGTCAAGGACCGCCGAAGCAATTGAACCACCTCCTCGGACGACAGCGGTTCCAGCTGGTAGACCTTGCAACGGGAGAGCAGGGCGGGATTCACTTCGAAGGAAGGATTCTCGGTGGTGGCGCCGATCAGGACAATGGCTCCGGTTTCGACAAAGGGGAGAAAGGCATCCTGCTGAGCCTTGTTGAACCGGTGAATCTCGTCGATGAACAGCAAGGTCCGCCGTCCGGAACGTCGGTTCCGCTCCGCTTCCTGCATCACCGAGCGGATCTCCTTGATTCCCGAAAGGACCGCGCTGAAGGGGACGAAGTCCATCCGTGTTCCGTGGGCGATGATGCGGGCCAAGGTGGTCTTGCCGGTACCCGGAGGGCCCCAGAGAATGAGGGAACCGATGCGGTCTTTTTCCAGAAGCAGGCGCACCGGCTTGCCGGGCCCGACCAGGTGTTGCTGGCCCACGAAGCCCTCCAGCCGGGTGGGCCGCATCCGGTCCGCCAGGGGAGCCCCCTCGCCCGCGGGGATCTGCCGGGGGGAGGCAAATTCGGGAAAGAGATTCATTGTGCCCATGCTACAACGGCTGACCCGGATCTGTCGATTGGGCAAGTCCCGGGACGTCTTCGCGACAATCTCTCTGCCTGGCGGCTTCGCACAAGACGATGGCGGCTGCAGCCGCCACATTGAGCGAATCGATCCCTTTGGCCGTGGGCACTCGGATCTCGTCATCGAAGGCGCCCAAGCCCGGCGGGATTCCCCCACCCTCGCTCCCTACCACCAGGGCCAGACCGCCCCGGTAGTCGGCCTGCCGGAAGTCGGTTGTCCCGTCCGGCATGGCCGCCACCAAGCGGATCCGGCTCCGGCGCAGTCGTTGAGCCAGCGATCCAGGGGCCAACGGGCCGGCAACGGGAAGTCGAAAGAGCGATCCGGAGGAAGCTCTAACGGCCTTGGGGTTGAGTGGACTGACGGTGCGGGCGGTGAGCAACAGCGCGGTGGCCCCGAAGGCCTCGGCCGAGCGGGCCAGAGTTCCCAGGTTGCCCGGATCCTGCACCTGGTGGACCACCAGCAGCAACGGCTCGCCGGCCAACAGTGGATTCAGGGGAGCGGCGGGCATGCGAACCACGGCCAGGATTCCCTGGCTGGTTACGGTATCGGACAAGGAGTGAAACAGACTGTCCGAGACCCCGCAGAGCTCGTCCCCTGCCGTGCCGGACCAGTCTTCTTCCCTGAAGGCAGCCAGCTTGCTGGAGGCCACCAGCACCTCCTCGACCTCGAGTCCGCTGCGGCAGGCTTCGCGCACCAGCTTGGGTCCTTCCACCACGGCCAGGGCGGCGCCGTCCAGAGGAGAGCGGCGCATAAGCGCCCTCAACCGCTGGATCCTGCGATTCGCGGAGGAGGTGATGGTTTCAGGCGTCATCGATGGTCCTCGCCGGGGCCAGTGCCCAAGGCGTCGTCGCGAAGCGGCGGAGGGGTGGGTAGAGGAGGTGTTGGGAGGTTGTCGGCGATGGAGAATACCGGCCTCTCCGCCCCCGCCTCTTTGCGGCTGTTCCACACCCTTCAAGCCGCCCCTCAAGCCGCGTTGACCCACCTGGGTGTTTATGTTAGTTTCAGCCTGATGCTAACGCAAAGAATCAGACTTCACGGAGCAAGCGCGGACCGGACCGCGCTCGAGACTGCCGCGGCAGCCATTCTCGACGGCAACCTGATCGCCCTCCCTACCGAAACCTTCTATGCGCTGTCCGCCGACGTCTATAACCTGCGTGCCGTAGAGCGAATCTTTCAGATCAAGGGAAGGCCGGACTGGAAGGCCCTGCTGGTGTTGATCGATTCGGTGGATCAGGCCGAAGTCATCAGCGACAACATTCCACCGGTATTCTACGAGATCGCGGCTCGCTATTGGCCCGGCCCGCTTACCCTCATCGTGTCTCTTTTTCACATCTGACGCTGCCGA
>VXMN01000079.1 GCA_009841055.1 Acidobacteriota bacterium | reverse complement strand
GGGGTAGGCGTTCCGGGGGGGGTTAGAACCGGAATACGGCCAGGACGGGGAGGTGGTCGCTGGCGGCGATGCTTTTGGGGTCGTTGGGGTCGAGGGCGGCTGCGCCGCGGGCCACGATCTCGATGGACTCCAGGCGGTCGGCGATGTCGGGGGTGCAGAAGATGTAGTCGATGCCGCCCCGGGTGCGGTCTCCCTTGAGGCTGGTGGTGGTGTGCGGCAGGTCCAGGTGGACGAAGGCATCCACCAGTCCCATCCTGCGGAATCGCTTGTAGAGGACGTGGGTCCGCTGGATGTTCCAGTCGCCCATCCAGATCATGGGGCGCTTCAGGGCGCGGTCCAGGCGGCAGACCTCCTCGATGAGGTCCATTTCGGCCTCGGGATTCGGGTCGTAGTGCCCGCCGTAGATCAGGATCTCCTGTCCCCCCGGCAGGCGAACCAGGGAACGTCCCAGAAACCGCTTCACGACCACTTGGCCCTCCATCTCCAGGAAGGTCAGGTTCAGGTTGTCGAGCAGCGGGTATCGACTCAGGGTGGCTCCCGCGCAGTGCTTGTGGTGGGATGCCGGGAAGAAGCTGGCCAGGTACCCCAGCCGCTCGATCAGCCGGAGTTGCAGGGGCTTGTCGTAGTCGCACTCCTGCAGGGAAGCCAGGTGGGCGTCCAGCATCCCCAGGGTCCTGAGCTGGATATCCAGCTTTTCCTGGGGGTCGCTCTTCCAGCGCGCCGTTCCCAGGTCCTCCGGATAGCCTCTGAAGTTGTGGATGTTGAAGGTCAGCACCCGAAGCCGCAGCCCGGTGTCGCGGGGTTCGGCCGGCGGGGCCGGCAGGGTGGCGTTGTGGGCCTGCAGGGCCCCCAGGGTCTTGATGACGGCGCCGCTCATGCCGAGCCACTTCCGCTCGCACTCCGCCTGGTCGGTTGCGGCCGCAACGGCCGAGACCGCGATGCCGAGGACGAGCAGCCGAGCCAGTGATTTCTTGTTCATGGGATCAAGACTCCAGGGCGCGATCGATTGCCTTGCCCCCTTGGTTTCCCGGAGATGAGGCGGCGCCGGTCAACCCCTGAGGGAGTAGCCTGGGGGCTTTTCTCGAAATCGGGCCAGCTTGAAGTAGAAAACCACCAACAGGACGAAGGTCAGGGGTATCAGAGCCAGGAGAACCAGAATGACGATTACGGGCGGATACTGTGGGGCCAGGAAAAAGATGCACCACACCAGTATCGGCACCTCGGGCAGAATGGCCAGCGCCAGGATGGTGGCGAGGCTCTTGGGCGTGATGCGGAGCACCTGCTGGCATTGAGGACAGGTGATCTCGGCCTTGTCCAGGGTACCCGATTTCAGTGCCTTCCAAAGCAGTTGGCGGGGCAACTCTGCGAGGCACTTCGGACAGGTGGCTGCCATGGGTCCTCCTCGGGTTCGAGTGTTGGCCCGCGCCGGCGGGCTCAGTTGGTCCGCTCCCAGCGGCTGGCGTCGATGCCGGGTCCCTCCCTGGCCATGTTGGGCGGTTTGTTCCCGCCCTCGAAGTGCCAGATGCGGGTGTTGGGGTCGCCCATGAGTTCCCGCACGTCGGGGGGCACCTTGGCCAGCTCCTCCGGATCCCACGGCTCGATCTTGTCGCTGGGTCCGGCCCAGGAGGGGCGGTAGGCGAGGCCCAGCATCTCGCGGGCGTAGGTGCCGATGTTGGGGTAGTTCCCGTGGAAGACGTTCTGGTTGATCAACACCGCCGAGCCCGCCCGGCAGGTGACCATGGCCTGCTCGGGATGCGCGTCATAGCGCAGGTAGGGATTGCCGTCATGGTGAAAGCTCAAGTGGGAGCGCGGCACCACCTTGAAGGCCGATACTTCGGGCGTGAGGTCCTGCAGGTAGTAGAGCACCCGGATCAGGCGGGGGCAGCTCTGCTCGTAGCCGAAGATCTCGGACCCCCAGGGCTGTCCGTCGCAATGCAGGCTGATCCCGGGATGGCCGGGCTCGGAGCGGGAGTAGTCGTAGCTCATGAAGATCAGCTCGGGGCCGCACAGGGCCTTGAGGAATTCAATGAGCGGCGGATGGGCGATGAGTTCGGTGATGGCTCCGCCCCGGAACTGGATGTCCTGGCAACCCCTCTGATGGACGCTGTAGTCGACGTGAAAGGTCTCGAACCTGGCGGTCTCGGCCTGAAGCCGTTGGATGTGGTCCGGGTCCAGCAGGTCGGGCAGGACCAGGTAGCCTTCCACTTCCAGGTGTTCGATGCGTTCTCCCAGGGTCATCCCGGCCCAATCGGTCTCGACGATGCGGTCTTTGCGATCATTTTGTTTGAGCACGTCTCTCTTGTCTCCCGTGGCGGTTGAATCGGTTCGGCAAGCTCGCGTTGCGGGCTGTCTGCAGGTTGGCCCCAGTTTACCAGATGGAGTTCGGGTGGAGGAGATGAGGAGGTTATTTTCGGGAAGAGAGGCGTAGTTGCGCGGGCTTTGTGCGGGCGGGACGCCCGCGCTCCCGGGTGGGTCGTCATCTCGTGCCATCATTGCCCTATCGGGGGAGTCGGCGAGACACCCGAGCCCGGTGCCCCATTGCACCAACCCCCGGGCCGATCGGACCGCCGTGGTATCATGCCGCCTCCGGTAGCGACGAGGGAGGAACCACAATGGAAACGCCGTTGAAAGGGATCAACCGCCGTCAATTCCTGAGCAGCACCGCGGTCATGGCCGCCACGCCCGCCTGGTTCGGTGCGGCGCCGGCAGCCGGCCAGGAGTCCGGAAAGCCGGCCAGCCTGGTGGAGGTCATCTCAAAGCTGGCGCCCCAGGGGGTGTCCCTGAAACCGGGTCCCGGGTTCGCCATGGAGCGGAACGGAGAGATGCTGGGCTGGAAACTCGACTCCCTCGAGCCGGAGACCGGCGATCTCTGGAATTTTCTCTACCGCTCCCGGGACGGACTCGAGGCCGCCGGGAGCCTGCGGCTGGACCGGACCTTGCGAACGGTGGAATACCGGGTGAAGCTGACCAACTCCTCCGACCGGCGATCCATGCCCCTGACCCGGCTCTTTTCCCTCTTTCTGCGGCTGGGCGGGGTGACCGGTCCCCGGATCATGGCCTGTTCCGGGGCCGGCAGCTCCTCCTGGTTTCCCCACGCCCGCGAGTTCCCCTCGGATGCCTTTCGTCCCCGCTGGATCGAACCCTTCCACTACCGCCCGGTGGAATTCGCCAGCCACCGGAACCTGACCGGGTGTCCCACCGGCTCCTGCGAGGTAGCGGTCCCCGTCAAGCAGCGGGGCTTCGGAGAACGCTGGACCGGGTCCTCTTCCCAGGATCTTCCCCTGTTCATGGTCAGCCAGGGTCCCGATTCGGACCAGCCCGGGCTCTTCTTCGGCATGGAGTGGTCCACCTTCTGGCAGGCCCGGGTCGCCTATGACGAATCTCCCACCGACGTGAAAATCGAGGTGGGTCCCCTGATCAAGGACCTGGTTCTGAACCCTGGGGAGAGCCTGGACCTGCCGGTGGTCCACCTGGGCTTCTTCGAGAAGGGCTTCGAGTCGGGCACCAACGGCTTGCGCCGCTACATCCACCAGCGCCTGACGCCCCACTACCGGGGGAAGCCCATGGTGCCGCACGTGGCCTACACCCTCTGGCCCGGCATCAGCGTGACCTACACCGAGGAGGAGCTCCGCCGCCAGGTGGACGCGGCAGCCGAGGCCGGGGTGGAGATGTTCTGCGTGGACGCCGACTGGTACAAGGGAGGCCACTCCCGGGGCAGGGGCAACTGGGAGGTGGACCCCGAGAAGTTCCCCCGGGGTATGGAGCCCTTTGCCGAGTATGTCCGGTCCAAGGGGATGGGCATGGGGCTCTACTTCGAGGCCGTGGCTTTTCCCTGGACCAGGCTGGCCCGGGAGCATCCCGAGTTTTTCTACAAGCTTCCGGAGGGGTTCCAACCGCTCAAGTACAACTTCAGCTCGCCCGAGGCCTGCGACCACTGGATCGACCTTGTCGGCGGCTTCGTGGAGCGCTATGACCTGCGCTATATCCGGGCCGATTTCTATACCGATCCCATGCGGGGCGAGGAGTCCTTTCACTGGGACCTGGTGGACTCCGACGGCAAGACGCGCTTCGCCCACGTCCGCGGACTCTATCGGGTATGGGAGACCCTGACCCACAGGCACCCCCGCCTGATGCTGGAGCTGAACGCCGGGGGAGGCAACGCCATCGATCTGGGCAGTCTGAGGCGCCACCACTGCGCCTGGGCCAACGACATGAGCGGGCATCCTCACTCCTGCCGCATGATCCAGCTCGGGGCCAATGCCTTCATCCCTGCCAACTACATGGGCCTGGCGGTAGGACCCGACCGGGAGGGGCGGGACAACGGCCTGGATGCCGGTTTCCCGGACCAGGCCTTTCTGAGTCGCATGACCGGGCAGATGCTTCTGCACGGCGGGCTGGCCGCCTGGCCGCCGGAAGTGTTGCAGCGGGCCAGGCACTGGGTGGGGGTCTACAAGAAGATCCGGCCGCTGCTGGTGAAGGACTTCTACCGGTTGCTGTCGGTTCCCAACAGCGAGGCCGATTGGGACGCCGCCCAGTTCTGCGACGGCACCCGGGAAGGGGTGGTTTTCGTCTTCCGCTACCTGGGGCGCCGGCCTCGCCAATCCATTTTTCTGCAGTCGCTGGATGCCGGCCGCCGCTACCGCTTGAAGGACGAGGGCACCGGAGAGAGCCGGGTCCTGTCGGGGAACGAGCTGATGCATGGCGGGCTTTCGGTTCCTCTGGCTCCCAATTCGGCCAGGTTGTTTTCGTACCGGCCGGTGTGACTTGTACGCCGGGGTCGGCTGGGGCTCGGTCGAGGGATGGCTGTAGCCGCCACGGCGAAACCGGATTCGACCTTCCCGCGCGCCTCGCCGGCGCCGCGCCCGATCCGGCCCCCATTCGGGAGTAACAAGATTCCATGGCTCGCATACTCATCGCCGGTTGCGGCTACGTGGGGCAGGAACTGGGCCTGGGCCTGGTTCAGGAAGGTCACTCCGTTTGCGGCTTGCGGCGGGGTCCGGATCGTCTGCCGCCGGGGCTGCAAGGCTTCAGCGCCGACCTCACCCGGCCCGAGACGCTGGAGAACCTGCCGGGGCCTTTCGATGTGGCGTTCTACACGGCCGGGGCCGATCGCCGCTCGGAGGCGGGCTATCGATCGGCCTATCTCAAGGGGTTGGGCAATCTGATTGGGGCTCTGCGGGACCAGAATCCTCCCGTGCGCAGGCTGTTCTTCACCTCCAGCACGGCCGTCTACGGCCAGTCCGGCGGGGAATGGGTGGACGAGGATTCACCGGCCGAGGCCGGCCACTTCCGGGGTCGGTTGCTCAGAGACGCCGAGCAGGTGCTGCTGGGTGGCCCGATCACGGGCACCGTGGTGCGGATCGGAGGCATCTACGGGCCGGGCCGGCAGCGGCTGATCGAGAGTGTCCGGCGAGGGGAGGCGTGCTGTTTTGAAGGCCCGCCCCGCTATCTGAACCACGTCCATCGAGACGACTGCGCGGGAGCGCTGGCCCACCTGATGAAGGCCGACAGCCCTCGGTCCCTCTACATGCTGGTGGACCATGAGCCGGCCGAGCAGTGCGGGGTCTTGCGCTGGATCGCCGGCCGGCTGAAGGTGCCGGCGCCCGCCCGGGCGCCTGCCGAGGCAGGCAAGCCCGTCCGGGGCGCCAAGCGGTGTCGCAACGCCCGGTTGGTGGAATCGGGGTATGCGTTTCGCTATCCGACTTTCAGGGAGGGGTATGCGGCGTTGATTGCGGCTGAGGGGGGATAGCGTGAGGGTATGGCGTTACTTTGGGGAGGCCGTGCGTTCTCGAAGGGCGCTACTGATTCGCCGCATTCGCGGCTATGTTGGCGCGGAATTCAGACGACCCCCGGGGGGCCCCCCCCGCCCCCCCGCGCGGGGAAAGAAAAAACACAGACCCCAACCACAGCACAAAGACGGGAGAGAGACGCAGGTGGT
>VXMN01000122.1 GCA_009841055.1 Acidobacteriota bacterium | reverse complement strand
AAGTCAAGCCGGAGAAGGATTGCTCTCAACCCTCATCCTCGGTGCTGAAGGTTGGTAAACGGGGGTTTGTGAAAGTGATTGTGGAGTGAGCCTCCGGTGTGGGGGAGAATCCTCGCCACGTCGAGTTCCCTGGTTGACAGGGAACAGTCGTTGAAGTACTCTAGGTTGCTGTAGTCCCCGAAACAATGACATTGCTTGGGAAGCGGGAGGAACTATGAAAAAGGCAGTCCTGATTTTATTGCTGGCCGTTGCCGTGGCTGGCGGGCAATTCCTGGCTGGTGAGACCTTGACCGGACATGTCTCCGACGCCAGGTGCGGCGCTGCCCACGCCGACAATTCCGAAAAGTCGATCAGTTGCGTCAAGGGGTGTGTCAGTGGCGGTCAGGCGCCCGTCTTCGTCACGGGAGACAAGAAGGTCCTTAAGATCGCCAATACCGACAAGGTGATGGGCCATCTCGGCCACAAGGTCGAAGTCACCGGCAAGGTGATGGATGGGACCCTGACCATCAAGTCGGTGAAGCACCTGGCTCCTTAAGGGTTGGAACCGACGGAAATCTTCCGGGGCAGGCGTTCCAGCCTGTCCCGTTCCCTTTCTGCAGGTCGTTGACCTGTAAAGTCCCCGTTGCGCCATAGGTGCGACGGGGACTGCAGTTTCCTCAAAGTTGGTCTTTCGACTCCTCCCCGATTTATCCATTACAGTTGGGCGCCGGGAATTGAAGCCGGGACGCTTCGCCTGTGCCATAATGTTTTCATGTTCAAGATTCTTGCGCTCTTCCTGCTCCTTCCCCTGATTGAACTGGCCCTCCTGATCGAGATCGGCAGCCACATCGGCACCGTTGCCACGGTGGCGCTGATTCTCGCCACCGGGGCTCTGGGCGCCTTTCTGGCCCGCAGTCAGGGGCTGGAAGTCCTGCGCCGGCTGCGGGCGGAAACGGCGGCTGGAAGGCTTCCGGCGGCTCCGCTGGTTGACGGGGTGATCATACTGCTGGCGGGCGCCGTTCTGCTGACTCCCGGTGTCCTGACCGACATCGTGGGCTTTCTGTGCCTGGTTCCCGCGTTCCGTCAATTCCTGAGAGCGCTGCTTTGGCGAAAGTTGAGGCAATGGGTGGAGCAGAACCGGGTGCAGGTCTCTGTCAACCTCTAGTGTTGAGTCTCGGAAACAGGGTTGTCGTCTTTCGGAGCGCAACGGCGCCGGATTCCGGGAGCGACGACGAAGAAGGCGCCGTTCCGCCCGAATCCGGTGGAGCCTCCATCGGAGATGGCGACGTTATTCCTGTGACAGGACACTAACCACTGGGCTCAGATCCCGTATCGGGCGTGACAGGCCATGCGATCTTCAGGGGATTCTACCGATCTGGTGGTTGACAGCCGCACGGGCCTGGTCTGGAGCCGGCGCGACAACGGAAGCCGCCTCAACTGGCATGATGCCGCCGACCACGCGCAGAGGCTGGATTTGGGTGGTTATCGCGATTGGCGCTTGCCGACCCTGGAGGAACTCCACGGGGTGTGGGACCCGCCCCGCCGCACCATTCGAAAGCCCTTTGAGTTGACCGGAGCCTGGGTGTGGAGCGCCACCCGTGCCGGGGCCGACCACGCCTGGTGCTTCTACTTCGCCATCGGGATGCGGATGCCCTATCCGCTCAATGTGTCCTATGATCTGAGGGCCCTGTTTGTGAGAGATCCCTGAACGGGTTCCCGATTGCCGGGACGGCGGTTTGTACCGGCGTGCCGGGGCTCGGTCGCAGGAAGGAGACAGTATGCTGGGTAGCCAGGTGATCGCCGAACTCTTGAAACGCGAGGGCGTGGAACAGGTCTTCTGCTTTCCAATGACTCCGATCCTCGAGGCCTTGACCGAGGCCGGAGTCCGGCTGATCGTGGCCCGTCAGGAACGGGTGGCGGGAAACATGGCCGACGGCTTCTCTCGGACCAGCTTTGGGGACCGAATCGGCGTGGTAACGGTGCAGCAGGGTCCGGGAGCTGAAAACGCCTTCGCAGGGATCGCCCACGCCTATACCGATTCCAGTCCCATCCTCTTCCTTCCGGGTCATCCCGGCCGAAACCAGGCCGGGGTTCCCCCCACCTTCGGCTCTCTTGAGAACTACCGGGCCACCACCAAGTGGGCGGACCGGGTCCCGTCGGCGGCAGCCATTCCCGGCCGGATGGCCCGGGCCTTTACCGCCTTGCGATCGGGGCGGCCCGGCCCGGTGCTTCTGGAGATTCCGGTGGACGTGGCCGAGGAGGAGTTTCCGGGCCGGCTGGATTACCGGCCGGTGCCGGCAATCAGGCCCGGCCCCGATCCCGCGGCTGTCAGGGAGGCCGTTCGGTTGATGCTGGCCGCCAGGCGGCCGCTGATCTGGGCGGGTCAGGGGATTTTCTACGCCAGGGCCTCCAGGGAGCTGGAGCAGGTGGCGGAGCAGTTGGCGGCGCCGGTGATGACCTCGCTACAGGGCAAGAGCGCCTTCAACGAAACCCACCCCCTGTCCTTGGGGACAACCGGATACAGCCAGACCGACATGGTGGGAGAGCACCTGGCCTCCAGCGACGCCCTGCTGGTCATCGGCTCCAGCCTGACCCGTTCCCTATTCGCGCCTGCCATTCCCGGCGACGGCAGGGTGATCGTTCACGCCACCCTGGACTGGAAGGATCTGAACAAGGACTATCGGGCCGACCTGCCCCTCCTGGGAGACGCCAAGCTGGTTCTGCAGCAGATGCTGGAGGAGATCGCCCGCCAATCCGGAAAGGGGAAGAGGGAAGACCGGCGCCGCTTGGTCGAGGCCGGCATCGGAAAGCTTCGGAAAGCCTGGCAGGCCCGTTGGGCGGGCAAGCTCCAATCCTCCCAGGCGCCCATCAACCCCTATCGCGTCATTGGGGAGTTGAAGAGAGCGGTAGACCCGGCTTCGGCCATTGTCACCCACGATTCCGGCTCTCCCCGTGACCAGATCGCTCCGCTCTATGAGGCGGTGACCCCGCGCGGCTACCTGGGATGGGGAAATTCGACCCAACTGGGCTTTTCGCTGGGCGCCGCCATGGGGGCCAAGCTGGCGGCTCCGGACAAGCTGGTGGTCACCCTCATGGGAGACGCGGCCTTCGGGATGGTGGGCATGGACCTGGAGACGGCGGTGCGGGGGCAGATCCCCATCCTGGTTTTGCTACTGAACAATTCGGCCATGGGCGGCTACGAACAGTACATCCCCAAAGCCGCCATAGAGGGTCGCGCCAAGTTTCTGTCGGGAAACTACAGCCAGGTGGCTCGGGGGCTGGGGGCCTATGCCGAGCGGGTAGAGGATCCGGAGGCGGTGCAAGCTGCCTTGCAGCGAGGCATTGCCGCGACGCGGGAAGGACGTCCGGCCTTGCTTGAGTTCATCACCTGTGAGGAAACGGACATCGCCAAGCGGTAGTTGAGATTGGACTTGTCGCCGGAGATAACCTGCCGTGGCATGATTCCCTCCGGTTCGGCCTGATGGCGGCGAGCCGGCCTGCCTTCCCGCCCATCCTAACCGCCACCGTCCAGAACATAGCTGACCACCGTATACACCACGTAAATGACCAGCATCACCACTCCGTAAGAGCGGCTCAGCCGATCCTGACCCGGGAGGAGGCCGATCCTCAGGGTCAGCATCAACAGCAGCATGGTTGGAAACAGCACAATAAAGAACATGGGATCGGCGCTGAGCCCCCCGCGCGTGACCGCCCCCGCGGCGCCTACCACGAACAGGACGTTGAGGATATTAGCGCCGATCACGTTGCCCAGCGCCAGTTCCCCGTGACCCCGCACGGCCGCAGTGGCGGCGACCACCAGCTCCGGCAGGGAAGTGCCGAAAGCCACCAGGGTGGCCGCGATCACGCTCTCGGGAACCTCCAGCCGGACGGCGGACTCGGTGACCGCGGGCAGGAGTATGCGGGCCGACACCACCACCAGCGCAACCGATCCCACCAGCCGGGCGACTATCGCCCCGGTCGAGTCCGTTTCGCTCTCCTCACCCTCTCCCGACACCGGGTTTCTCTCCCGGGCCCAGTGGACCGACTGCCAGACATAGCCGGCAAGGGCCAGCAGAAAGGCGAAGGCCACGAATCGGGTGACCCGGCCACCATCGGTGAAGGCATCGCCAGCCGAGGGCCAGGGGAAGCAGGCCAGAACCAACAGGATGACCGCGGCCAACTGGATGGCGTTCTGCCGCATGACGATCTTCCGGGCGATCCTGGGCGGATCCAGCAAGCAGGACAGTCCCAGAATCAGACCGGTGTTGCAGATGATGGAGCCGACGGCGTTTCCCAGAGCCAGGCTTGATTGCCCCCGAAAGGCGGCCAGAACCGAGACGGCTACCTCCGGCGTGGTTGTTCCCAGGCTCACGATGGTGGCTCCGATCACCACCTTGGGAATGCGTGAGCGCTGCGACAGGCTGACGGCCGCGGAGATCAGCCAGTCGGCCGCCTTTCCCAAAATGAGCAGGCTGCCCAGGATAACTCCGGTCAGCAGGCTCCAATGGATCTCGGTCAGAAAAGATTGAAAGGCCTGTTCCAAGGGGGCGAGCGTGGATCGAGGGGTGAAGGACGCTAATAGGGTGAATGGCTGACGGCGCAGCCCGCTTGGGAATCGGCGGGTCTCGCAGGCAGGATGCTATTCGTTTCCGTCCCGGATGGCAATCAAATCCCGGATAATCTGGAGAGTCCGTGCTTCAGACCGGCAAGTCAGGGAAAAGAGAAATCTACGAAGGGATACGAAGAACCAAGGAAAGACACGAATCGCATCTCCCCGTGGTTGTCGTGGCGTTGCGGCTACGGGCAGATAGCCTGGTAGGCCGCCGTCGAGTGATCTATAGAGAAAATTAACATCGATACACAGGATATACAGGATTAACAGGATGAAAGGTTGCTGTACAGGGTGTTGACCGGCGAGATGATCCGACGCGGGGTTGCGGATGCCAGGATCAGGGCACTGCAAACTCCCAAAACCAAATCCTGCATATCCTGTATATCCTGTGCATCGATGTTCAATAAAATAATGATCCCCGCTACCGGTTCGGTGTTCCCCCACCGCATCAGGCGTTGCCTCGACGATCCCAGCTCAACGGCGGAGTGATTCGGTGCTTTCACCGTCGACATTCCCCCTGGGGGCCGGCTCCAGGTGCACCGTGTAGCTCTGGGTGACCGGAATGCAGAAGGTGTCGGCGTCATCGCAGGCGAAGTAGCGAACGGTAAGGTTCAAGGGTTGGCTCTGTCCGGCGGTGGCGATGTCCAGCAGGAACTCCCGGGGGTCCTTGTCGGCAGGTTGTTTCACCCTGGGGCCGATCCCGCGGCCGGGCGTGACCCGGACTCCCTCGGCAGTCTCCAGCCGGAATTCCAACGGCTTGACCCGATTGTTCCAGTGGACGGCGTAGAGCGGGTCCAGATGGAAACCGATATAGAGCTTGCCCTCGCCCCGAGTGAGAAAGGATCGGTCCACCTCCGCCCGCAGCCTGGCATAGAAGGGCACGGGTCTTTTCTGCTTTCCCGGCACGACCTTCAGCGGAACCATTCCGGCAGGACGCCGGACCCCGGGCACGATGCCGGAAGGAATGTGCGGGTCGGTACGGCCGGGCTTTACCTCCGTCTGCTGTCCGGCCGCCCACGCCGGTTCGTTGCTGACCGGAGTCAAGGTCAGCAGCCCCAACCCCAGCCACGCCGTCGTTCGCATTGCACCTCCTTCTCCCCTTCCAGTGTACCGCCTGTCGAACGGCAGCCGCCACCGGTTTTGGAGACTCCCCCTGTGCGGGAGCGGTGTCACTGCAGCGGGGCCGTGCGGCCCTCCCTGAGCTCTCCGGACTTGCGGGTCCAGACTCCCAGCAACACCGCGCCGATGCCGATCAGCCCGGCCGACAGACCGACCCACAAGCCCTGGACCCCCCAATTCAAATGGAAACAGAGCCAATAGCCCAGCACCATGCCGAACGGCCAGTGTCCGATCAGATTGACTACCATGGGCGTCCTGGTGTCGGCGGCGCCTCTCAGATTCCCGGTAGCCACCACCTGAATGCCGTCGAAAAACATGAAGGCCGCGGCGATCAGCAGCAGGGGCGTTCCGATGGCAATCACCTGCGCGTCCACGGTAAAGAGACGCATGATTCCTTCGGGCAACAGGACGAAGAGCAGACCGGACAGCAGCATGAAGCCGCTTCCCAGCAGCAGGGCCATCCACCCTGAGTCCGCTGCCCGCTGCGGGTCTCCCCGGCCGATTTCCCGGCCCACTCGCACCGCTCCGGCCGAGGAGACACCCAGCGGAACCATGAACACAAAACCGGCAGCGTTCAGCGCGATCTGGTGGGCGGCTACCGCCGCCGGCTCCAGCCTTCCCGCCAGCGAGGTCACGGCGGCGAAGACCCCGACCTCCAGGGTGGTCTGCAGCGATGCCGGAAGGCCCAGGTTAACCAGGCGGCGCATTCGGTCCAGGTCGGGCTTGAATGAGACCCGCAGCAGGGGTGTCCGCTGCCGGCGGTGGTAGCGGAAGATGAGCACCCCCAGGCCGAGCGCCATGTAGAGGCGGGAGATGCAGGTGGCCCAGCCCGCGCCCTCGACTCCCATGGCGGGGAACCCCAGCTTGCCGAATATCAAGACCCAATTGGAGGCGACGTTCACCAGGTTGGCGGTGACCAGCACCATCATGATTCCCTTGACTCGCCCGATTCCCTGCAGGTAGCGGCGAAAGGTGTTATAGAGCATCAGGGGGAAAATGCCCCAGCTCACCGCCTTCAGG
This sequence comes from Acidobacteriota bacterium, assembly GCA_009841055.1. GTDB lineage: Bacteria > Acidobacteriota > Terriglobia > Versatilivoradales > Versatilivoraceae > Versatilivorator. The sequence continues at coordinate 46,231 of VXMN01000122.1, read as the reverse complement.
TAGGGCGGGGTGAGCGCCAGCACGTCGGGGTGGAAGCCCCACAGGTCCAGATAGGGCAGGCTTCCCCAGAGAACGAACATCATGAGGGGGCTGAGCAGAAGGCTGAGGTGAATACCGTGCACCAGCCATCCCTGGCACTCCCTCCATTGATTGGCTCCGTGGGCTTGCGATACCAGGGTGTCCAATCCCAATGACAGGCCCATTCCCAGGATGGTCGCCGCCAGGAATACCGCTGTTCCGATGCTTACCGCCCCGATGGCTTCCGCACTCAGGCGTCCCACCATCATGGTGTCCACCAGGCTCATGGTCATCCAGCCCAACTCGGTCATGACCACCGGGACCGACAGGGAAACCATCGGTTTCAGCTCGCGGAGCAGTCCGGCCGGAGAATTCTTCGGGGGGTATGGCGGAATGAGAGGCATTCTTTTTGTTTTGTGGTTTGGGACGTTACTCCGTAAACTCTCGGCACGGTCCGAGCCGGTTCTGCATCCGGCACGGCGAGCTTTTAAGAACGGCAATCGGGAAGCTGGAAAATTGCTGCCGGGAGCAGGCTGCCGGCGGCGGGAGACGGTTCATTCAACAGGCAAAGGAGATCCCCTTGGTCATGAGACAGGAATCCAATGTAGCAAAAAACAAGCCCATGGAGCGCCGGGAATTTCTGCGGGCGGCAGGGAAAATAGCTGCCGTTACCGCCATGACCTCCGAGGCCTTCGGACGCAACTTCGGTCCCGAGGCGGAGCCGGTGCGCTACCCGGAGCCGGACGTGGTGGCTCTCGACAAGCGGTTCAAGTACAAGCTGGGAAATTCACCCATTCTGCGCCTGCACCGCGGGACGCTGTGGGCCGAAGGGCCGGCCTGGAACGGCGTCGGCCGCTACCTGCTGTGGAGCGACATTCCCAACAACGAGCAGCTTCGCTGGCTGGAGGAAGACGGCCACGTGGCCCGGCGGTTTCGCTTTCCTTCGGGGAACTCCAACGGAAACACCTTTGATTTTCAGGGCCGGCAGATCGCCTGCGAGCACGGCAACCGCAGGGTTGTGCGCTACGAGTTCAACGGCGGAATCACGGTGTTGGCCGACTCCCACGGAGGCAAGTCGCTCAACGCTCCCAACGATGCCGTCGTCCACCCCGACGATGGAGCCGTCTGGTTTACCGACCCCGGATACGGCAGCCTCATGAACTACGAGGGGCACCGGGCCGACACGGGATCCCTCCAGCCCTACCAGAAGGAAGCCATCTACCGGGGCGACCCTCGCCAGGGCACACTGGAAAAGGTGGCGGACGACATCTACAAACCCAACGGGCTCTGCTTTTCTCCCGACTACAGGAAACTCTACGTGGCCGACACCGGGGCCTCACACTATCCGGACGCACCCAAGAACATCAAGGTCTGGGACGTGGTGGACCAGAGGCATCTGCGAAACGGCAGAGAGTTCGCTTCCATGGAGTACGCAGGCAGGACCGGCTTCGCCGACGGCATCCGGGCCGACACCGACGGCAACGTCTGGGCCAGCGCCGGTTGGGTGGGGGACGGTTACGACGGGGTGCACATCTTCGCCCCCAACGGCGACCGCATCGGCTTGATCCGGCTGCCGGAGATCTGCTCCAACGTCTGTTTCGGGGGAACCAAGCGCAACCGCCTGTTCATGACCGGGAGTCAGTCCCTCTACGCGGTCTACGTGGAGACCCAGGGAGCCCACCTGACCTGAAGGCGTCGGTCTTTATCCCGATTTCAGGTTTGGCGGCCCTCATGGCAGGGCCCGTCAGCTTGCGCCGGCGGCCGCGGCCCTGTTGCCGCGCCGCTTGATTAGGAGCAGGATGGAGCCCAGGACCATGCCGACGACCATGGCCATCACGATCCAGACCACCAGGTTGCGCCCCGGAATCACCAGGATGCCCTGAAAGGGGCCGATACCCTCGCCCACGTTCCCTCCCCGGGCCAGCAGGAAGCGGGGGGACTGCCACTGCCAAAGGTAGGCCATCCAGTAGGTCACCAGCACCATCAGCCGGGTGTAGAGGGTGTAGAGGAAAAGGTCCTTGAAGAGCGCTCGGTAGGGCCGATCGCTCCCAGCCGACTGGATCTGGTAGGCGAGGTAGAAGGGCACCAGCACGTGCAGCCAGGCGACCCCCAGCAGGTTGTTGATCGACTCGGGCGCGCCCAGGTGTTCCAGCACGATCCTCAGCACGACCAGGGTTGCGGCGACGATCAGCGGCCATTTCAGCCTGTTTCCGGTGTCCAATGTCATGGGGTGTCTCCTTGGGAAGCGATCAATGTCGGCGACTTGTAGCATATCATGGTCCAAGGCTTGGAGTGCTTTGTCCCGGCCGGGATTTGTAACCTGGCGGACGTCCTCACGCGAGCACAGGAGTGATTGATGGTTAGGTTTGGCCCCTTGATCGGATGTCTCTTCGTGGCCGCGGGGGGCGGTTCGGCCCGAGCTCTGGATTTCGTGCAGCAGATCGCGCCCAGGGTCCACCTGGCCGGCTTCGCCGACCGCTTCGGTTCCGCCAACTGCGGTTGGATCGAGTTGGAGGATCGGACGGTTCTGATCGACCTGCCGCATGGAATCGGTGTGGAAGCGTTCCTGGAGGCCGTTGCCCGTACCGGCTCCAAGCCGGTCCGCTCGCTGTTGCTCACCAGCGAACCGGATCCGCAAGACGAAAGGCTGCGGGCCCTCGAGGCGCGGAGCGTTGAAGTGGTTGAGGTTTCCGAGGCGCAGACAACGATCTCGTTCGGGACGGGACCGGGACTCATCAAAGCGATTCCCTGCGACGACGGCCGGAAAACGCCGGCGGCAGCCTTCTACCTGCCACGGGAGCGGATCCTCTTTGCGGGCCGGATGGTCATTCATGGCCCACGGGCCGATCTGTCGGGACGGGATACTCAGGCCTGGATGGCCACGCTTCGAAAACTGAAGCAGCTTGGGGCCAAGCAGGTGGTTCCGGGCTACGGGAGCTGGGAGGGCAAGGATCTGCTGGGCCGCCAGATGCGCTATCTGGCCGAGTTGCACCGCCAGGTGGCTTATGGGATCTCCCTGGGCCTGCCCCTGGAAGAGATCCGAAAGGGGATCCTGTTGCCTGCCTCCTACTATCCTTGGCCCCCATACGGTGAGCCCGCCGCCGAAGACATCGCCCACCTGTTCCGGGAGCAGACGGTCCCCGCGGCACCCTTCGGACGGCAGGGACCCCCCGGACAAGGGGCGGGACCTCAGGCCCTGGTCCTGATCGGCGACCGGTTTCATGAGCCGGAGCACATCCGGGAGGGGCTGAAACCGGTCTTCGAGGCGACCGGGGTGACCCCTCACTTTGCCGTCGACTTCCGGGCGCTGTCAGCGGAAAACCTGGCTCGGGTCCAGCTTCTGGTGATCTTGAAGGACGGCATGCTCTGGCCGGAGGGGAATGAGCGCCCCTACCGCCAGTGGATGACCATGGAGCAGCAGAAAGCGGTGGTGGAATTCGTGGAAGCCGGAGGGGGATTTCTGAACCTGCACAATTCCATGGGCCTCTATCCCGAGGGCCCCTACCTCGACCTGGTGGGAGGGCGATATGAGGGGCACGGGCCCTTGGAGAGGTTTGGGGTGGAGGTGGTGGATGCGGAGCACCCCGTTACCCGGGGCGTAAAAAGCTTCTTCGTGGCCGACGAGCAGCACACACCGTCATTCGATTCGGAAAAGGTGTCGTTGCTGCTGAGGAATCGCTCGGATCAGGGCAAGGCAGGGGTGGCCGGCTGGGCTTACCATGCCGGCCAAGGGCGGCTCTGCCACCTGGCCAACGGCCACACCCTGGAATCGCTGGAACATCCGATGTTCCAGTGCCTGATGCGGAACGCCGTCAAGTGGTGCCTGGGTGTTCCGGACCGCCGATAGCCATCGGCGCCGATCCGGCTCCGGCTCCCCGCCTATCGGGCCAGGGCGGGATCAGTTCTTCTTTTTCTTCTTTCTCTCCTCTTCCGCCGAGAAGGTGGTTTTCACCTTTTGGGAAAAGGCCGTGATCATCGTCTTGGCCTCCAGCGCGTGGGACCCCGTGGGGGCTATCTCAAGATATCTCTGATAGGCCTCCAGGGTGCCGGGAGCGGGGATCTGCTGGCCATCTTCGGTGACCGTGGCCATGCTGACCAGGGTGACAGCCAACTGGTACTGGGCCTCGGCGTTCTTGGGGTCGGCCTTGAGAGATTTCCTGAAGGCCTCTACCGCCTCCTTGGACTTGCCGGTCCGCACGAATGCCGCCGCGATTCTGAAGTAGGCATCGGACAGTTTTTCCGGCGCCAGCTCGGCCACCCTCTCGACCGCCGCGTAGGCCTCGGTGCCCTTGCCGGCCATGGCCAGGGTTGAAGCCATGCTCCTCCGGTAGGCCACCTCGGAGTTGGGGTTGGACTTCTTCTTTGCCAGTGCGGTGAGAGCGCTCCGGTAGCTGCCGACAGCCTGGTCGTATTTTCTCATCTGCCGGTAGGTATCGCCCAGAAAAGCGTGGATCACGTGCTGATCCGGGTCCATCTGGGCGGCCCGTTGGAAGGCCAGGGCGGCCATGGTGAAGTCCTTCTTCATGAACAGGTCCCGCCCCTTCTGAAACTCCTGATTCAGCTTGGCGTAGGCCGCGTCATTACCCCCTCCGCCTCCTTTGCTCGTGCGCAGAGCGATGGGAGGCATGACGCGAGTGTCCTTTCCTCCAAGGCACTGGGATCCGGGGCTGCAGACGTCGATGACGTTCTCCCAGACCTTGTCGTTGTCGATGTGCACCGAGACCTTGTAACGCCCGATGGGGATGAAGTAGCGGTTGAAGCGGCCCTTCTTGTTGGTCTTGGTCTTGATGGGTTTTCCCGCCCGCCCCAGGTTCTCGAATTGGATTACGGCATCCTTGACGGGTTGACCGTCGAGCGTGACGACTCCTTCGACGGTGCCTCTTTGAGCCAGGGCTTCCGGCGGCTCAGCCAGAGCCGCAAAGGTCAGTACCAAACCACAGGCCAGAAAGAATTTCCAATGTTTCCTCATGGGAACCTCCAGGGTCGCCTCCTCGGGGCTGGGGTGCGGCCGCCGGTGTGGAACCGAGGCCGCGGTGTGGAAAATTGAGCCAACGAATGGAATCCAAGCACCCCTAGATTATATGCCAGGGGCCAAGTCACCGCTACCCTTTCTTGAACGGACGCGGGGTAGACTCCGCATGCATAGACGCAGAATCCGGCTCTTGGGTTTCGGAAGGGATGGAATGAATGAGAGGCCGGTGTCGGCCAATCAACCGGTGGCTACCGGATTGGGAGTGAGCTGGCGCTGAAGGGCCGGCATGACCTCGGAGGCGAACAGCTCCAGGCTGTGGAGATGCCGCTCCCTGTCGTCCCAATCGTGAGCCACCAGCACCAGCGTGCCGAAGGGTCCCACCTCCTGGCGGAGCTCAACGATCCGGCGGGTCACTTCTTCGGGGTCGCCGGCAATGACGACCTCGTTCATGAAGTAGTCGAGGTTGCAATCGGCGTCGTCCATCTCCGGGTCTCGCCGGAACAGCTTCAGTTCGCCCGCGAACTTCCGCGTGAAGGTCAGGATGTAATCAATGGTCCCGCCCAAGGTATTCTCGCGCGCCAGCCGCTTGGCTTCCGCCGTCGAGTCGGCCACGAAGATATTGAGTGAAACCTTCCAGTCCTGGGGTCGCGGAGTTCGCCCCGCCTGTTCGGCAGCCTGGCTGTAGGTGACCCAGTGATCCTTCAGAACCTCTCTGTGCAGCATATGGTGGCTGAAGGGCTGGAAACCGTGGGAGCCGGCCATTTTAACCGTTCCCGAACCCCGGCTCATGCAGGGGACCGCGATGGGGGGATGGGGAAGCTGGTAGGGCCGGTGAACCACTCCGGTCCCAAGCTCTTCCGAAATACTGTCCTTCAGACGGTAGTCCCAAAACCTGCCCGTCATCTCCCGCGGCGGCTCTTCGGCCCAGAGTTTCAGGATCATGTCGATGGATTCGGCGACCATGGCCCCGCTGTTCTTGGGCTCGACGTTATGGACTTCCAGGTCGGAGGGAACCGCGCCCGGCCCAAAGCACAGATTGAGCCGTCCCTTGCAGAGGTGGTCCAGAAAGGCCAGGCGCCCGGCGACCTGGGCCGGGTGGTGGTACTGAAGACAGATAGGCGCCGGGCCCATGCGAATCCTCTCGGTCTGGGTAAAGGCCTTGGCCAGAAAGATCTCCGGCATGACGATGTTCTCGTAGCTGGAGGTGTGGTGCTCGCCCACCCAGAACTCCTCGTATCCCCACTCCTCGCAACGGCCGATCAGCTCCAGGTCCTCGTCGTAGCACTGAGCCTTGGGCTTGGCCGGGTTGTGGATGGGCATCAGGAACATGCCGTATTTCAGAGGTTGAACGGGACTCATGGTGGGTTCCTCGCTAGGATGGACCGGAGCCGGCTCTGCGGCGACAAGACCGGAAACATATATTCAACATCGGGGAGAGTCAATCTCTAAAAGGGTGCCGCGACCTGCAGGACAACTGGAGGTGAACTTCGCCTGCAGAGTCGATCCAGTCGAGCTCATCCGTCCAATTCACGGGATCGTCTTGAGGGGACATGCTTTTCCCTTTGAGTTGTCCCGAAACATCGAATAGATTAGTTGGCTGATTCATAGTCACTAGGCCGGGTGGACGCCAAGCCCGGAAACGTCGATTTCGAAGGGAGAAGAACCGAAGATGCCCAACGGGAACTGCTACACCGACGACTGGAAACGGACCACACCCGACTATGCCGTCTATCTGCAGAAGGTTCCGGGGGAAAGGGACGAGTATTCCGACCACATTCACGTCTTCTACACCCCCGGGGGCGATCTCATGTGCATGTGGACCCAGGGCTCCCATGAGAGTTCCTCCAACCTCAGAGTGGTCTGCTCGCGCAGCCGGGATGGTGGACAGACCTGGTCTCCGATTCTTGCCATTGACGAGTCCAGGTACAAGAACATGGTTCCTTCCCTGGGATTTCCGCTGATCAGCCGATCGGGAAGAATGTACTGTCTCTACAACCAGCACCTGGGATACGGCGACGGTGGGCTCTATTCCGCGCCCTTGCGGGTCAAGTACTCCGATGACGATGGCCGCACCTGGGTCGCGAGCGGTGTGGATATCCCTTGGCGGAGGACCCGTTTCGACCACCCCGATCCCAAGGTCCACCCCACGGGTATCGTCTGGCAGCAGCCCATCCGGGATGCCAAGGATCGCATGCTGGTGGGATTCACCCGGTGGAGCAGCCCCATGGCCTATCCCCGTCCCATCGGGGGCAATCGCAACCACGGCGACAGCGGCATCGAGTTCATGCGCTTCGAGAATGTGGATGAGGGCCCCCACCCCAGGGACCTGAAAATCACCTGGCTGCCGGACGAGGCCGGGACCGTTCGAGTCTCACCCAACATCGAACCCGAGCACTCCCGCGGCTACAGTCTGGCCCAGGAGCCGGGCCTGGTGCTTTTGCCGGACGGGCGGTTGTTCACCACCATGAGAACGGTGACCGGCTATATCTGGTACACCGTTTCCGACGACCACGGCCACAGTTGGCGCCCCACCCAGCCCATGCGCTTTCGAGACAATGGCGCCAAGGTCGAGCATCCCAAGTCGCCCGAGCCCCTCTACCGCCTGGCAGACGGCCGTTACCTGTTCTTCTTCCACAATCACTCCGGCTACCGGGACGGGGCCACCGGTCCCTGGGACATGGACGCCCGCCGTCCCGTTTACATCACGGTGGGAGAATTTCGCCCCCGGGCGGAACAGCCGCTGTGGTTCAGCGAGCCCAAGTTTCTCTTCGACACGCAGAAGGTGACCGCCGGAACGACCCGGCTCTGGTGGCTGGCCATGTACGCCAGCCTGACGGAGAGGGACGGCCGTCGAGTCTTCTGGTACGCCGACCGCAAACAGTTCGTCCTGGGGAAGAACATCACCGACGAGATGCTGGCCGACATGAAGGCCCCGGAGGCTTAAGGCTTATGCGCAAGACACCGATGAGAAATGAGTCGCCGTTGGGTTGGCCGGCCGGCCTGCTCCTGTCAGTGGCTATCCTTTGGACGGGCTGCTCTCTGGCGCCTCCTCCCGGAGAGCAACCCGCGGCCGGTATTTCCGGCGCGGATTCAGAGGCCGACGCCATCTATCTCACCGACCTGGAGAAGTGCCAGCCGGCTTCCGCCCTGGCCAATGAATGGAAACATGGCACCTGGCGGCTGCTCTCCTACGCCACCGATTCCTTCAGTGGCAACCTGCTGGTGGCCGCCGAGGACAACCGGCCGCCTGAAATCACCTATCCGCTGAAGCGGGAAGGATGGCACCGGATCTACATCGGCATTTACCGCGAACCGTTCACCGGCCCCAGGCGGGTTCGGGTCCGCCTGAGCGACGACCAGGCCTTCGGCACCCTGACGGGGCTCGAGGGAGCCAAGGACCATCAGGAGCATTTCATCGACGACATCTTCTGGAAGGAAGCCGACCTCACCGGCAGGGACATCGTCTTCAAGCAGATCGTCGAGCCCATGGCGGTGCACGCCTGGGTCGCTTACATCAAGCTGGTGCCCCTCACCGAGAAGCAGGTGCGATCCATTCAGTCTGACCGTCGTCGCAAGGACACCAAGAGACTCTTCATCCATAACGACGCCGGAGTGATCGATCGCAGCGGAACCGAGCAGGAAATCCGGGATCAACTGGAACCGCTGCGTCATTCCGACGTGTCCCGGGTCTACTGGGAGTTCGGCACCGGCGACCGCGCCAAGCGTATCTCCAAGATCGCCCGGGACCACTCGCTGGATTTGACCCAGGCGGCAGGGGGCCGTCCCTTCTTTACCAGCCCCCACGGCCGCTGGTGGGCCGAGAGCTGGAAGGCCTACCACAAGAACGGGGTGGACCCCTTTCGGGTGGCCGCCGAGTACGCCCGCCAGGTGGGAATAGAGTTCCATGCCTCCTACCGTCCCGGTGGCTTCATCTACCCGGAAAACTATGGTCCGACCCTTCCGGGCGTCAGCTTCTATGAACAGCACCCGGAATTGGTCTGCATTAATCGCGAGGGCAAGCCCATGCCCCGTATCTCCTATGCCTTCCCCGAGACTCGGCGCTACGTGGTGTCGCTCTTTCGTGAAGTGGCCACGGAAAATCCCATCGACGGAGTGGCGGTTCTCTACAATCGCCGCCCGCCGCTGGTGGCCTACGAGGCGCCGGTGGTTGAAGGGTTTCAGAAAGAGTACGGCCTGGACCCGCGCCAGCTTCCGGAGAATGATCCTCGCTTCATGCGCCACCGTTCACGGTTCCTGACCCAGTTCATGAGAGAGCTGCGGGCCGAGCTGGACCGGGTGGCTCTGGAACTGAAGCGGGAAAAGCCCTTCGAGATCACCACCGTGGTTTCCAATGGCGAAGAAAACCTGTTCTTTGGGATGGACCTGGCCACCTGGGTCGAGGAAGGTCTGGTGGATGTGATCGTCCCCTATTCCTCGGTCGAGCGGATAGGAGCCTATGGAAACAAGGTTGGCCCAAACACGTGGGACGGCGAACCGAGCTGGGAGAACCCCGAGGATGTGGAGTGGTTCGTCTCCCTGGTCAAGGGCACCCGAGCCCGGGTGGCCCTGAACATGATGCCGCGGTTCCTGACGAAGGAGGCTCAATACCGCAAGGCGCACCAACTCTACGAGGCCGGGGTGGAGCACCTCTTCTTCTGGGACGGGACCCACAGAGTGCGCAATGTTGCGCGGCTGGGACACCGGGAAGAGGTGTCTGACTGGATGGACTCGGGGCAGCCTCCCTTCCGGCCCACCAACGTAAGGGTCTGGGAACTGGGGGGATGGGATCTGCACACGGAAACCCCCGGGTAGCCGGCCGGCCGCCGTCCCCGGTTTCCGGTCGATCAGATATTTCCGTTCCAGCCGAGCCCCGGAAGTTTCCGAAAAGGCCTGCCTATGCCGTGCCGATCATGCGAGGGAAAACGGCCGACTGCCAATAAAGACGAACCACAAATGGACACGAATGAACACAAATGACTCTTGAAAAACCTGAAGATAGCGCAACTCAGAGGCGGATTCATTCCTGATTCCAAACCTCAACAACTTTAAAGGGAACGACTGATTCAGTGAAATCATTCGACCCATTCGTATAAATTCGTGGTCCTATTTCCCCCCACGGGGGCACCCTCCTGAAGGAAGCCAATTGGCTCAATGATCGAGTGTGTGTTTGTGAACAAAGTCGGGGTCCTTGGCGCCGGACACAGACCGCTCGAAATCAGTTGGCACCCCTACCTGATTGACAATTCATTCAGCTCATTGGTGTTCATTCGTGTCCATTTGTGGTTCGTCGTTTTTTCCTGGATAACTCTATTCCCATAGTTTCAGACACGATTTGGGAACGCGCGCCCGTACCGGTCAGGGACCTGCCTGCCGGTCCAGCCGGATAAGCGTTTGCAGCAACAGGTTGGCGCCGTTGGCGACGTCCCGAGGTTTGGTGTATTCCTGTGGCGAGTGGCTGATGCCACCCGCGCTGGGAACAAAGATCAGGGCGGCGGGAGCGATGTGGGCCATGTTCTGGGCGTCGTGGGCGGCCCCGCTGGGCAGCCGGGCGTAGCTCAGGTCCAGGGCCTCCGCCGTTTGGCGGATCACCTCCTGCAAGTTGGGGTCTGTCAGGGTCGGTTCCACCCCGATGTCGATTTCGTTGAACTCGATCTCGGTGTCGGTTTCCATCCCGATGAGTTGCGCCCGACGCCGGATTTCCTGGAATACCCGGTCCAGCTTGGGTTTGGCGAGATCGCGCAGTTCCAGGCTCAATTCCACCCGTCCGGGAATGACGTTGGGGGCTCCCGGCTCTGCCCTGATGCGCCCCACCGTGGCCACCTGTCTTCCGGGCAGGCTCTTGGCGGCCCGGTTGACCGCGATCACCAGCCTGGAGGCCGCCAGCAGGGCGTCGCGGCGGGCGTTCATGGGGGTGGTGCCGGCGTGGTTGGCGAAACCCGTCACGGTCACGTCCCACCAGCGGATCCCTACGAATCCCTCCACAATGCCGATGTCTGTCCCCTCCGACTCCAGGCTGCCTCCCTGCTCGATGTGCAGCTCCAGGAAGGCTTTCACCTCTCCGGGCCGGCGGATGGCTTGGGAGATTCGGTCGGCATTGCCGCCCAGGGCTGCAATTCCCTGACGGACGGACATCCCGCTGCGGCTGGATTCGTCCAGAGCCCGGGCGTTGAGCCGGCCCGACAGGGCGCGGCTGCCGGTCAAGCCTCCTTCTTCGTTCGCAAAGACAATGACTTCCAGCGGGTGTCGGGTCCGGATTCCATTCTCCCCCAGCACCAGGACGCACTCGATGGCCGCCATCACTCCCAGCACGCCGTCGTAGGCCCCGGCCAGAGGGACGGTGTCGATGTGGGACCCCAGCACAATGGGGGCGAGTCCGGGCAACACACCCGGCAAGCGTCCCGACAGGTTGCCGGCTTCGTCGACTCGGATCTCCAGGCCGGCCTCCTGCATGAGCCCGGTCACATAAGCCCGGCCGCTGAGGTCGGCCTCGGTGAATGCCAGGCGGGTCACTCCCTGAGGGCTCTCTCCGATGCGGGCCAGGCGGTCGATGCGCTCCTGGAGGCGCTGTGCGTTGACCCTAAGATCCGTCGGCGCTCCGGATTCGGCCCCTTGCAGCGGCCATCCGAGCAGCAGCAAGCCGATGAGCAGGTGGTGGAGACGGGGCAGCCTGTTGGTGTTGCGTAGCCGCATGGCTTCTCCTGATGGGGTCAGATGCCGTCGGCTTTCGAAGTTTCGCCAGGAGCCCGGGACTCCTGTGCCGGCCATCATACCCGATGGACTCTTGAAACTCCTGCCCTGATCGCAACGGCTCCGGCAGGTGAACTCGTAGGGGCCGAGTCCCCCAGACGCACATCATCCGGCAACGACCTGAGAGGCCGGGTTCCGGGACCCTGCACATTCCATCCCCTGAATCACGAAAATCGCACCCACGGACGGCATTGTGCGCCTTGCCCCTGCGGTGGTAACATGCTGTCAACACCAGAGTTGATGTGAAGGTGGGAGGAGACCTGACGATGCCCGGCTCCAGCCGCAGAGCGCTTCTCAAAAAGGTGGGCTTGATTGCCGGAGCGGCAGCCTTGAGACCCCCGACCGCCGGCTCGGCCCGCACGCCTTCCCCCAACCGCCGCGACATGGACCGCCTTCGCGAGCGCATCCAGGGCGTCCATTGCTTCATGGTGACCCCCTTTCATCCCGACGGCAGCTTCAACGCCGAGGGGCTTCGCCGCAATATCGCCCACCACGCCGATGCCGGGCTCCAGGACACCACCATCGTGGTCGGGGGCGGCATGGGGGAGATCTTCTCCCTGGACCTGGAGGAGCACCGGGCCATGGCGGAGGCCGCGGCCAGGGGCGCCCGGGGCGAGCTGCCGGTTGTGGTGGGAGCTTGCGGCGGCTACCGCATGGCCAGGATCATGGCCCGCAACGCCCAGGAAGCCGGAGCCGACGCCATCCTCCTGTTCGCCCCTCCCTACTGGAACTGGATTCCCGGATACGACGAGGGCATCATTCGGTATTTCACCGAGGTGGCGCAGTCGATCGACATCGGGGTAGTGCTGGCGACGGTTTCGGGCCACAATTTTCCCACCGGCAAGGAGAACTATTGGCCCAAGGTCCTGGAACGTCTGTCGGAGCTTCCCAATGTCCTCGGGTTCGAGGATTCCAGCAGCGACATCGCCATGGGACAGGAACTGGGGGCTCTGGTCTCCGACCGGCTGGTCTGGATCGCCCGGGGTGAAGGGCACGCCGTGAAAGCCTTGCCGGCCGGGGCCCGCGGCAACACCTCGGCCGTGGCCACGTTCGTCCCCGAGGCTTGCAGGGAGTTTTGCAAGCAGGGGCGGCTGGGAGAGGTCGAGCGCATGAAGGAGGTGCTCCGGACGCGGATAGAGCCCATGGCCCGGGTCAGAGGCCTCAGTCCCGGCTACCACGTGAGCGGGATCAAGGTGGCCCTGGAAGCCCTGGGTCGGGCCGGCGGTCCGGTCAGGCCGCCGGGCAGGGCCGTGCGTCCCGAGGATCGGCCCAGGATCGCGGCCATCGCCCGCCAGCATGCCGAGGCTTGAGCGCCGACGGTCGAGGGGGCGAAGACCACCGAATCGAAAATCATGAAGGTGCGAGAATCGTGAACCGGCAATCCTTGAACCCCGGGAAAATGAGCGGGGCCGCCACCCTGGCGAACCGCTTCGGGCCGGCCCTGCTGGCCCTGCTGCTGGTTTTCCATGCCGTGGCCCAGGAAATGCCGGCTCCGGAACCCACAGAGCCGGAGGCCCACTGGATCTACCCGCTGGGAGGCCGGCCGGACACCCGCCTTAAGGCCGAGGTGGAAGGCCGGTTGCTGCAGGAGGTGCACGCGGTCTGGTCTCCTGAGCCGGGCCTCAAAGGCGCCATCCTGGAAGTCCGCCCGGTTTCGGAACAGGAGAAGGGGTCCGAGGAGAGCGGATATGGAGACAAGAAGAAGGCGCCCAATCAGCGGGTCAACCTCGAGATGGAGATCGGTCCCGGGGTCCCGAGCGGGGTCCACTCCCTCTACCTGGTTTCCCGGCGGGGGATTTCCAATCCGTTGAGCTTTCTGGTCAGCTCCGATCCGGTCATGGAGGAGTCGGAGGATGCCGGCGGGGTTGATTCCAGGCCCCGCATCGTCCGTCCCCCGGTCATCCTCAACGGCAGGCTCTCCCGCGACGGGGAAGTGGACAGCTACGCGCTGGAGGTGACGGCCGGGGAAGACCTGGCTTTCCAGTTGTTCAGCCCGGCCGAAACCTTCAGGCAGGTACTCAGGCTGCACAGGGACGAGGGAAGCTGGCTGCGCGGCGACAGACCGGCGGAGCTGGAGTTCAGCCACAAGGGAAGCTACAGGCCCTCGCGGGCCAGGCACTGGCGCCATCGCTTCGACCGTGGCGGGCGCTATCGGATAGGGGTCGGATCAGTCTATGGCAAAGCCGAACCCGAATTCGTCTATCAGCTTCGCATCGTGCCGGCGGGAGACGGATCGACATACGGGGGTTGGCCCGGTCCCGGGAAACCGGCCAAGTGGAGCGAGCGCCAATACGTCAGGGAGTTGACTCCGCTCCGGCTGCGCCGGCTCTGGGCCCGCACGGTCAAGCCCGCCGCTAACGGGTCCCGGTCCAAGGCAGGCCCGGAATCCGAGAAGCAATCGAGGGAACCCACGGGCACAGCCGGCTCGCCCGATCCATCTTCGAGAGGCGCCAATCCTGCTCCGGTGGTCTTTGAAGAAAAAGAGCCCAACGGAAGCCGCGAGCAGGCCCCGACTGTTTCTCTACCCGCTCTGATCAGCGGGAGAATCGAAGCTCCGGGAGACGTGGATTTCTTTCGATTCCAACTTGCGGCCGGGCAGACGCTGGTCTTTGAGGTGGAGACCCCGCGGGTCTCGCCTCCGGCCTTCAGTCCCAGCCTCAAGGTGTTGGATTCCGCCGGGCACCCGTTGTTCGACAACAAGCACCGCAAGATCGCGCTGACCCGTCAGGACCCCATTTTTCTGGTGGAGCTGCTCAAACTCCATCTTCCTGACCGCGGAACCTGCGCCATCGGGTCCCTTGCCTTTTTCGAGTCTCTGGAGGCCAAGATGGTGGCCGAATTCGGCGTCGCCGGCGACTACCTCCTGCAGGTTGGCGACCTGACCTCCCAGCAGGGCCGATCGGACCATGCCTACCGGGTGATGGTTCGCCCCGGCATTCCCCACGTGGGGGACCTCGAGCTCGAAGGGGATCGTATCAATCTCAGGCGGGGCCAGGTCAGAACGCTGAAAGTAACCACCGGCCTGGAAGAGGGTTATTCGGGCCAGGTGGCCCTGAGCCTGGAGGGTCTGCCGCCGGGGGTGGAGCCCTTGACCGGCACGGAAGTGGAGCCCCCCAGCCCTATCGGGCCCACCACCGAAAGCCGCAAAAGCTTCCTGGGGTTCAGCGAAAAGGCCGTCATCCTGTTGCGGGCCGACGAGCAGGCACCGTTGACGGACCTGCCGGCCCGGGTCAGGGTGTGGGCGCGGCCGGCGGTCGACAACCGGTTGGGTGCCCGGCTGCCGGTGGGAGAGATTCCGCTCATGGTGATCGGTTCGCCGGAGCGGTCGTCCGGCTCGTGAGCGAGAGGCGGTCCGCGGCTGAAATCGCCGCAGACCGGAGGTGTTTCATGGGGATGTCCGATTGGAAGAGACCTGTCCGGGTATTGGTGTTGAGCCTCCTGCCGATCCTGGCGCCCGGGCACCTGGGCGCGGATGGGGATCGCCAAACCCCGCCCGCGGAACCGGCAGCGAGCCCCAACGGCTCGGCAGGCTCCGACCGATTGGTGGCCCGCAACGGCCTGTGGGGCTTTCGCCTGGTCCCTTCTCGGGTACGATTGCTGGGGGAAGGAGCGTTCCAATCCTTCCTGGTGGTGGCCACCGATTCCCGGGGGCTCGAAATCGACCTTACGCCGGAAGCACGATTCAGCCTGTCGGATGACCGATTGGCTCAAGTCGAGCCTGAGGGGCTGCTGACGGCTCGCCGGGATGGGGAGGTCACGTTGCGGGCCGAGGTTGCCGGACAGAGGCTGGAGGCGACGGTTCGCATCGAAGGAACCGGAAGGGCCAGACCCTTCGGGTTCGCTCGGGATGTGGTCGGGGTCTTTACCCGTAACGGTTGCAACGGCAGCGAGTGCCACGGCGGGGTCAAGGGCCGGGGCGGTTTCAAGCTTTCCCTGCACGGTATCAATCCCCGGGAGGACTACCGCTGGACCGTCAAGGGCGGAGTCTACCAGGTGCTGTCCCCCAAAGCCGCCGAGCCCTTCGACCCTCGAGTCAGCCTGGAAGAGCCGCGACAGAGCCGATTGCTGCTGAAGCCCGCGCTGGAGTTGCCCCATGGGGGAGGACAGCGCTTCGAGCGGGGCTCGGCCGACTACCGGAGGCTGTTGGAGTGGATACGCCAGGGGGCTCCCTACGGGGCCGGCCCGTCGGAGTCCCGGATCCAACGCCTGGAGGTTTTTCCGCGGGAAGCGATCATGGAGCCCGGAGCTGGGCGGCGACTGCTGGTGACCGCTGTCTTTGAAGACGGCCGCGCTGAAGACCTGAGTCCCGAGGTGCTTTACGAGAGCAGCGACCCGGCTGTCATTGACGTCACCCCGTCGGGGGTGGTGCGGGCCCTCAAGCCGGGACAGGCCAGAGTGACGATACGGGCGGCCGGGAAGCTGGTTCAGGTCCGCTGCGGGGTGATTCGACAACCGCTGGACAACTATCCGGAGGTGGCCGGACGCAATTTCATCGATGACCTGGTTTTCGATCGGTTGCGGGAACTGCACATTGTTCCGGCGGGCCTCTCAAGCGACTCCGCCTTCCTGCGGCGGGTCTGTCTGGACCTCACGGGGACCCTGCCACCCCCCGAGCGCGTGCGCGAATTCCTGGCCGACCGGGATTCTCTCAAGCGGGAGCATCTGATCGAGCGGCTGCTGAACTCGCCGGAATTCGTGGACTACTGGACCTTTCGCTTTGCCGACTTCTTCCGGGTGGTCTATCGCAATGCCTACGTCTACAAGAGCTGGATCCGGGAAAGCCTGGCCCGCAACAAACCGTACGACCAGATGGCCCGGGAACGGGTGGCGGGCCAGGGCAACGGCGGGCCTACCCGGCATTTCATCAAGTCCATCAGCGGGGAAGTCATGCGTCCCCACGAGAAGATGGGAGAGGACGTGCGGGTCTTCCTGGGGATACGCCTGGACTGCGCTCAGTGCCACGACCATCCCTACGAGACCTGGACCCAGGATCAGTTCTGGGGAATTACCGCCTTCTACGGACAGCTGACCCGAATCCGCGACCTCTCGGTCTTCATGGACGACGTTTCCGGGAACGAGGAACAGCCGGAAGGGCCCAAGGTGATTCACCCCCGGCGCCGGCGGGAAGTGGCCCCCAGTTTCCTGGACGGCTCACTGCCCCCTTCCACCGGCATCAACCCCCGCGCGGAGCTGGCGGACTGGATGACCTCGCCGGCGAACCCCTACTTCAGCCAGGCCATCGTCAACCGGGTGTGGGCCAACTTCTTCGGGAAGGGCCTGGTCGAGCCGGTGGACGATTTCAGACCCGGCAACCCCGCCAGCCACCCCGAGTTGCTGCAGGCCCTGGCCCGTGATTTTCGGCGCAGCGGCTATGATCTCAGGCACCTGATGCGCGCTATCGCCCGGTCCGGAACCTATCAGCTTTCAGGAGACCTCAATTCGACCAACCGGGAGGATGAGGTCAACCACTCCCGGGCGCTGCCTCGCCGATTGGAGGCCGAGATCCTGCTGGACGCCATTTCATCGGTGACCGGCATCGAGGAGGCCTTTGCCGTTCACGAGTACGTGGGTGGAGGCACTGAGCCCAAGGGGACCCGGGCCATCGAGCTGGTCCCGGAAGTTACTCCCTCCCAGTTCCTGGAAGTTTATGGGCGGCCCGTCAGCCGGGACAGCATGCCCTGGCGCGACTACCGTTCCACCCTCAGGCAGGCCCTGCACCTGCTGGTCGGCTCCACCTACACCACCAAGATCGCGGCCAAGGAAGGCCGTGTGAGTCGGCTGCTGTCGGCCGGCGCCTCCGACAGGGAGATCGTTCGGGAACTCTATCTGGCTGCGCTTTCGCGCTTTCCGACGGCTGACGAGGAAACCCGGCTGCAAGACCTCATCGAGATGGCTCCATCTCGCCGGAAGGGAGTGGAAAACCTGGCCTGGGGGTTGCTGGCCTCCCGCCAGTTTACCTATAATCACTGAGGGACATTCCTATGGACCTGCCGATCGATCAGCTCGGGTGTTGCCGGCCACGCCGGGAATTCCTCAGAGTCGGTGCTCTTAGCCTGCTGGGCCTGAACCTGAGGCAGTACCTGGCCCTGGAAGCGGCCACTCCGGCCGCCGCCCGTTCGAAACAAAAAGCCCAGGCCTGCATACTGCTCTGGCTGGAGGGAGGTCCCTCCCAGATCGACACCTGGGACCCCAAGCCCCACAGCCAGTTCAATGCCATTCCCACCCGGGCCGACGGCATTCGGATCTCGGAGATCTTTCCCCGAATCGCCGGCCACATGGACAAGCTGGCTATTGTCCGCTCCATGCACACCGAGGAGAACAACCATCCTCAAGGCACCCACTACGCGCTGACCGGCCACCGCCCCAATCCGGCCCTGAAGTTTCCCAGCCTGGGTTCGATCATCTCCAGGGAGCTGGGGCCGAGGAACAACCTTCCTCCCTACATCATGGTCCCGGAGCACCAGGAGACCGACTTTTTCTCCTACATGGATGCCTACACCTCGGCCTTTCTGGGTTCGGAATACGATCCGATTATTCTGCCCGATCCCAACCATGAGTCCTTTCAGATTCCGGACCTGTCCCTGCCCGATACCCTGACGGCCGCCGATATCGCCGACCGCCGGTCGTTTCTGCAGGCGGTGGACCGGGGGTTCCGCCAGAAGGAGAAGCACGCCGAATTCGGCAGGATGGACCGCTTCACCAACCAGGCCCTGACCATGCTGCTTTCGCCCAAGGTCAAGCAGGCCTTCGATCTGTCCCAGGAGTCGGACCGGACCAAGGATGCCTACGGACGCACCCGGGTCGGTCAAAGCGTGCTGCTGGCTCGCCGCCTGGTGGAAGCCGGCTGCCGCTTTGTGACCACCTCAGGATACGCCCACGGGGCCTGGGACACCCACAAGGACAACGACCAGAGGCTGCGGGACAAGCTGGCCCCCACCCTGGACCAGACCCTTTCGGTGTTGCTGGAGGACCTGCAGCAGCGCGGACTGCTGGACTCCACCGTGGTGCTGGCCATGGGCGAGTTCGGTCGCACCCCCCACCTGAACGCCAACAACGGGCGGGATCACTACCCGGACTGCTGGTCGTTGATTCTGGGGGGTGGAGGTATTCAGGGCGGACGAGTGGTGGGCGCCAGCGACGAGCAGGGGGCTCAGGTGGCCGAACGCAGGGTCACCATGGGCGACCTCTTCGCCACCATCTACAAGGCCATGGGCATCGATTGGACCAAGGAGTACGTCAACCCCGGAGGCCGTCCCCTCTACATCGCCAACTCCATCGATGACGTCATGGGGCAGCCGCTCCACGAGTTGGTTTAGCCGGCCGGCAGTTCCTTCCTTTTCCCCTAAAAAGCCGCCTGCAGAATTCCCTCCAGGTCATCGACCGTGGCCTGACGGGGATTGCTGCGCATGAGCCGCTTGATCCCGAAGGCTGCTTCCGCAAACGATCGGAGCTGGTGTTCCTGCACTCCGATTTCCCGGAGCTTGTCGGGGATGCCGATTTCCTTCCTCAAGGCTCGCACCCGCTCGATGGCGGCGTCTGCAGCGGCCTCGGCGGACAGGCCCTCCACCGGGAGGCCCATGAGTTCGGCCAGGCGGGCCACGGCCTCCACCCGGGCCGGTTTGTTGAACTCCATCACATAGGGCAGGAGCAGGCCGTTGCCGCAGCCGTGGGAACAGTGCACAGCCCCGCCGATGGGGTATTCCAGCGCGTGGACCGCGCCCACGCCCACGTTGCTGAATCCCATTCCCGCGATAAGCGCCGCCAGGTGCATACCCTCCCGGGCCGCCAGGTTCCGGCCGTCCCTGACGGCGTCGGCAAGATGGCTGGCGATGAGGCTGACCGCCGGCTCCACCATGGCGTTGCCCAGGGGATTGCGGCCCTGATAGATGGAAATTTCGCCTTCCGGAATTTCGAGTCGGGAGCTGTCGGTGGCCATGAAGGCTTCCACGGCGTGGGTGAGGGCGTCGATCCCGCTGTCTGCCGTGGCCTTGGGAGGACAGGTCACGGTCATGAGCGGGTCCACCACCGCCGCCCGGGGTCTGAGATAGTTGCTGGCGATGGCCACCTTGATGTTGTTCTCGGTGTCGGTCAGGATTCCCGCATGGGTGACTTCGGAGCCTGTCCCTGCGGTCGTGGGCACGGCGATCAGCGGCAGGATGGGGCCCGGAACCTTCCCTTCGCCCATGTAGTCCCGGGGGGCGCCTCCGTAGGTGAGCAGGACACCCACTGTCTTGGCCAGGTCCATGTTGCTGCCGCCTCCCAGTCCTACCAGCAGGTCGGGCTTGTGCCGGGAGGCGAAGTCGTGGCAGCGGAGCAGGGCGGCGATGGAAGGCTCCGGCTCCCCGCCGTCGAAGAGGGTCACCCTCACACCAGAGGAAGCCAGCCGGGCCTGCACCTGGTCGGCCAGGCCGGCCTTCACCAGAGCCTTGTCGGTGACCACCAGGGCATGGCTCGCTCCCAGTTCCCGAGCAATCTCACCCAGTTGATCGGTGGCGCCTCTGCCGAAGTGAATGGCTCCGGCAGTATGAAAACTCCATGTGGTCCGCATGCTGGCCTCCCTCCTTTTGAGCCGTGCAAAAACAGGGCAGAGTATAGGCAACCGTTCGGCGAATGTCACGGTTGCGGGAGGTTTGGCAAGGGCTGGGGGACGGACTTATTTGAAACAAAAGAAAAAAAGCTATCCACGAAGACACACGAAGAACGACGAAGGGCCACGAAGCGAGACGGATCTGCTTCAACGGCGTGCACTGCCACTAAGGACTATTAACATCGATGCACAGGATGGACAGGATACACAGGATAGGGTCTTGGGAGTCCGGTGTCCTGTAATCCTGGGCATCCGCAATCCCGGACCGGATCATTGCCCGAGCCGGATTCTGGTGCAGGAAGCTCTCGTCCTGTTGATCCTGTGCATCCTGTGCATCGATGTTAATAATTCCTGTAACTCACGAGGAATGGGAGAGATCCCTTCACCGGCTCGACGGCAGGCTGCGCCCTGGTCGACGAAAATTGTGCTGGTCAGGGAGTTTTTCCTGGTCCTTCCCAATCCTTGGCAGACCCCTCTTGAGGGTTTTCAAACCCCTTGGTGGTCCTTTGTCGTCCTTCGTGTTTCTTCGTGGATAACTCTTTTTGCCTTTGTGGATTGTCCTTCAGCAGATCTCAGTTTCTCCAGGACTGCCGGTGGTATTGGAGAATGGTGGGACGAAACTTGGTGTTGATTTCGATATGGGCGTCATCGAGCCAGCGCTTGCCGAAGGCGGTGGCGTTGGACACCAGTGCCGTGGTGAGATAGCCGGTCGGGACCTCGATGGATGCCAGCCCCTCCAGATTTTCCTTCATGTTCGACTCGCCGGTTTCGTGCAGCCAGGCCAGGTGCCACCCCCACTCCCCGAAGCTGGGGACGTTCTGGCGGTAGGGCAGGGCCCGGAAGCCGGCGGCCCGCAGCGTTTTCCCGATGCACAGGAACATCTCCCGGGAGTGGTAGGGCGAGGTGGATTGCACCGCCACCAGGCCGCCGGGGCCCAGTTGACGGGCCAGCCTGCGATAGAAATCCAGGGAGTAGAGCTTGGCCGTGCCCACCGATTTCGGATCGGGAAAGTCGATGATCACCAGGTCGTAGGGCCCCTGCAGGCTGCGAACGAACAGGTCGGCGTCCAGGTTGATCACCCGGACCTTGGCCTGGGGATAGACGGTGTCGTTGAGCAGGGAGGGGGCCAGCTTGCTGGGACGGGAGACGGTCCGGATCTCTCCCTCTGAGACGCCCAGTGACGGACGCAGGGTGACCCGTCCGTCCGACAGGGCTCCCCGATTGAGTCGGACCAGGTCGGGATGGGTAGCCGCCAGGTCGGTCATGGCAGGATCGATGTCCACCAGGTCCACCCGCCGCACCGCCTCGTATTTCAGCACCTCCCTGAGCGCCAGGCCGTCGCCTCCCCCGAGAATCAGCACCCTGGCACGGCTGGGAGCCACCGAAAAGGGAACGTGGACCAGCAGCTCGTGGTAGATCCGCTCGTCGAGGGAATTGAACTGCAGGTGGCCGTTGATGAAGAGGCTGAGCCGGTCGTTCCGGCGGGTCATGACGATGTGCTGGTACCTGGAGGTGTGGCTGTAGATGATGGGATCGCTGTAGGTCCGCTGCTCCAGTGTCACCCGCCAGTTCTCCGACAGGGCCAGCAGGCAGCCCAGCAGCGCCGCACCGGCGCAGGAGAGCAGCAGAAGCTTCCTGAAGTGGCGAAGCAGGGGGCGGAAGTAGGCCAGCCCCAGCAGGGCCAGCAGGAGGTTGGCGCATCCCAGGACCACGGCAATCTGGTTGACGGACAGGTTGGCGAAGAGGACGAAGGTGAACAGCAGGGCTCCCACCAGCGCACCCACGTAGTCCATGCTCAGGATCTCGGACAGGTTGGTCTTGAGACTGGCCGAATACTCGCGGTTGATTCGGATCAGCAGGGGGATTTCAAGACCGATGAGGACGCCGATCCCAAGCGAGAATCCCCACAGCAGCAGCATGTAGCTGGTCGAATAGACGTAGGCCAGGTAGATGACCAGGGCGCTGATCCCTCCCGTCAGCCCCAGCAGGATCTCGACCAGCAGGAACTTGTCCACCAGGTTGCCGCTGATGTTCTTCTGCAGGGTGGCTCCCAGGCCCATGGCGAACATCATCAGCCCGATGACCACGAAGATCTGCTCATGGGAGGAGCCCATCAGGTTGTTGCCCAGCGCCCCCAGAGTGTACTCGTAGGCGATCCCGCAAGCCCCCATGACGAACATGGACGCCGCCAGCACCTTCCGGGCGTGTCGGAATCGGTTCATGAGGAGATCCGGGTTTACCCTGCGTTTCTCACCGGGGCGCCGGTGGCGATGCGGGTTACAGCATGAAGAAGAGGATGGAGGCCATGCCGATGGCCACTACCGACTCGATCCAGGCGACTCCCAGGTTTCTGTCGACCGCGATCTCGTGGGCGATGCGGGTCCGCGGCAGCAGCGCATGGTCGACCAGTTCACGCAACAGGAAGAGGGCCACGAAGCCGACGGCCGCCAGGCTGGCATATTCGGTGAGACTGTCGCTGAAGGATTCGAAGTGGTGGGCGCTTGCCTTGAGCAGCAGGATGCCCAAGGCGACCATGTTGCCGCCGAATGCCACTCCCGCCGCCGGGTTGTCCTTCTCGATTTCGGCGTGAATGTCGTAGCGCGTGATCCACTGATAGAAGAAAGAGAATAGAACCAGAGTCACTTGACCTGCAACGAAGTAGCACAGGGCGGTGACGGGGCCGGTCCAGACTCCGGCAAACGCGGATTCGGGGGGTATCTCACCGTAGATCGCACCCGCCAGGATCAGAGCGGTGGCGATATAGGCCCCGCAGAGCACGGCTCCGGTCCCCACGTTCCGGTCCCGGACCAGTTCCTTGTAGATGCTGAAGTGGCGCAGCACCAGCCTGTCCAGGAGCTTTCTGCCCAGATTGAGGAGGACGATTCCGCCCAGGGCCCAGGCGGCCACCACCCCCAGTTCGGGTAGAAGCCGGTTGAGATCCAGGAGCTCGCCCTCGGTTCCGGTGGAGGCGCCCAGGAAGATAATCATGACCCCGGCGTAGTAACCGGTCAGACTCAGCCCGATGGCGGGGTTGTCCCGGACCGTCAGCTCCTCGTCGAGGCCGTAGGGCGTGAGCAGGTCATTGACGAACTTGGCGATTATCAGAATGACCGCGCCGAGAACCACGTAGCACAGGCTGACTCCCAGTTCGATCCAGTCCATGGTCACTTGCCTCCAAAAAAGGAACGGCGGCCGCGACTACCATAGGAGCCGCCCCGTCCGCCGGCGCCGGCGGTGCGATATCGAGTCGAGCGATACCCCCTGAGGTTGCCGCCGCTTCGCTTGTAATAGGAGTTTCGATAGCCCCCGCTTCTCACGTAGCGGGAGGACCGATAGGTGGAAGCCGTTGTCCGGCTGTTGGTGCCGTAGCGAGGCCGGCCGGCGGCGGTGCGGCCGTAGTAGGTTCTGCCCGAGGTGTAGGATCGGCGATAGTCGTTGTAGTCTCGGGGCAGGATGGGCTGGTAGGCGGGTCCCCAGAACATGGAGCGCATGAACATGTACTGGCCGTAAAAGACCCAGAAGGAACCGCCGTGGGCGTCCCGGCGCCATTGCCCGTACTGGTTGCTCTGCCCCGGGGGCGCAACGTAGGAATAGCCGGCCGGCTGGGCCAGCGATTCGGCTTCTTCCTCGTATTTTCCTGCCGGCTTGCGGGCCACCGACATCCCCAGCTTGTCTTCCAGGGCGTCGAAGGTGGCCTTGGAAACCTGAACCCAGGCCTCGCTTTCCGAGTGGGCGCCCTGTTTCTCCCGGGGATCCTGGATTTGAACCGTCACCGTCTTGTACTTGTGGTGCAGGGTCAGGGATTCACCCTCCCTGATGTCCATGTCCACCAGGATCCTGTCCCAGGAGAGGTAGAGCTGATCCACCTTCTGGCCGAGCCGGCTGTCCAGGCGCGCCAGTTGCAGCCCGTCGGCCTGCAGGCTCTGGTGGGTCTCCAGGATCAGCAGGGCATCGGCGTCGGACGCGCCGATGGCCCGGGAGTGCTCCTTCCACATGGAAGCCGAGCGGGCCTTGACGTCAGCCATCTGTTGGATGGCTTGGCTCAAGTCGGCCTTTTTCTCGGGCCAGTCGATCATGGCTCTCCGAGCGCCGGCGACGCTGGCGGGGCGGTAGGCGGCGATTTGCCGGTAGCCGGCACGGGCCTCGCCGACGTAGCGGCCGCGATTCTTGTCCACCTCGCTGACGGTCCTGGCCAGATCCAGTGTCTCGCTGGCGGCCTGCAACGCCCGGGTCCGCTTCTGCCTGGACTGGTCGACGCGGCGTTCGATCTCCACCCGCAGTTCATCGTCGTCCCGGGCAGCCAGTTCCGCGGCTTCTTCCAGCTCCTTGGAGGCGGATTCCAGGTCCTTTTCCGATTGGTCCAGCCGGGTCAGCCACTGCTCTCGCCGGGACTGGGGCAGCCCGGTCATGGCGTCGATCAGGGAGCGTGCCTCACGGCTCAGCTCGCCATGATTGGCCCGCGAGTTTTTCAGTAGCTGCTCGGCCGTGGCCAGGCCGGCTTGGGTCTGCGGGTTCAATCCCCCACCCGCGTAGGTGAGAACCACCACCAGGAGAGCCAGCACGGCTATTCCGGCCGAGGCGTAGAGCAGGGATTGTCTGTCCATGGTTCTCCTCCTACCGAACCGTCGTCACCGACAAGCTCAAGACCCCCGTGGACTCCTGGGGATAGTAGTGCAGGGAACTCACTTCCAGCCCCCGCTCCAGTGGGCGCACCCCCAGGCAGGTCACCGGCGGGCGGGGGCCGGCACTTTCGGTCGCAAACTCCGAGGACAGGTGAACCGGATAGCGGCTGATCCGGTCCCGCGCTCGATCCAGCCGATCCAGCCCCGAGACCCCTCCGGTCGACAGGAGCCCGATCTCGAACTCGTAGCGGAGGTTCCCGTCCAGGTACCGGAAGGGTTGCCGGCCGGAGAAGTCCGGTCCCAGGGCCAGGACAGGCGCCGTCTCGCTTCCGCCGGCGCAGGATAGCAGTTCCGACCATTGCCCGCAGCGTACCAGGTGGCTGGCCCCGATCACGTGAACCTCGAAGTCCATGTCGAGGTGGCGCAGGAAGGCCGAGGATACGACCTTGAAGCGGGATAGGTCAATGGCTTCCCGAAACAGGCAGAGTCGCAGGTTCCGGTGCGAGGTGTCCTGGTAGGGCAAGGCGAGCGCCGGACCGTAATTCTCAGCCGGTCGCCGGGTGCATGACAGGGAAGATGGTAGCTGCACCGTTGTTTGGATCCTGTGGTGAAGACTGTCGGTCAGAGCCCGTGCCGGGCGATTCCGCCCGGGGAGAATGACGGCCTAGGCTCTGAATATCCTGACCCGGCCGGGGCTGATCTTTTCCGAGATGCCGACCTCGAAGGGGTCGCCCTCATACTTCTCGATGAAGAGCTGAAGCTCGTCGCAATCGAACTTCCAGTAATAAAAGCCCTCGCCCTCGGGCCCGTCGTCCTTGAAGTAACCGGCCTCTGCGCTTTCCCGGTAGTTCCATCGCTTGCCCTGATACTCGATGAAACGCGACCGCGACCTCTCCTCGTCCATTTGGGCCAGGTCTTCCTCGGTGACGCCGATGGCTTCCAGGTGCAGCCCACCCTGCCTCTGAAGGGTAATTTCCAGTTCGTCGTCCTCGGACCACTCCAGGAAAACCCTCTTGCCGGCACCGAGGCCGCTCAACTCGAACCACTGCTCGCCGTCGGACTCGTAGCGGTTCAGTCGGTCCACGGTAAAGGAAAGGTCCTCGTAGGATTGGCCGGCTCCGGAAAGGATGATGTTGTCTCCCCGGATTGCATCCTTGATAGTGAGGTTGGCGAGGTCGGTTCTCTGAGGCAAGGCCTCCGCCTTGGGCTTTTTTTTGCGAAGCGCCTTGTAGAGGAAATAGCCCGCCAAGCCCAGCAGGATCAGAATGAGGACTTCGGTCATGGCGAGGTGCCGTCTGCCCCCGGGCTAAGGCCTTTTGGAGGACTCCACCTCGGCCTTCAGCCTGTCCAGCTCGCTGTCGGTGGTGGAGACGTCCAGGGCGGCGAACTCTTTCTCCAGATCGGGGTCGGCGCCGACCGACATGTTCTCATAGGCCTTGGCGGTGGCTTCTTCCCGGTTGACGGCCTCCTCGAATCGCGAAATGGAAGCAAAGGCGTTGTCGTCGGTTCCCAGCCCGCTCATCACCTGGGCCATCTTCTTCTGGGCGTTGGCGGCGTTCTTGCGGGCGATGAGCGTGCTGGCCTTGCGCTTGGACTCGTCGATCTTGCGGCGGAGCTGTTCCACCTGGTTCTTGAGCTTGTCGCGGGCGGCCACGCCTTGATCCACCGCATCCTTGAGGGATGCCGCCTGCTGGTCGCATTCGGTCTTCTTGGCAAGGGCCTTCCTGGCCAGATCCTCATTGCCCGCCAGCAGGGCCTTCCTGGCCTTGCCTTCCCAGTCCTTGGACTGCTCCAGGTGCTTGCCGTACTCGGCTTCGAGGCGATTGCAGTTGCTCATGGCATCGGCGGCGGACCGGATCACCCGGTGAAGCTGGTCCTCCATGTCCCGAATGCTCTGACGCAGGGTCGACTCGAAGGTGGCATCCTCCAGTTTGTCAACACCTTCGTTGAGCTTGCCCTTGCTGACTCGAAACAATCTGTCCAGGATCCCCATGGTTGTCGACTCCTTATGGTAAAAAATGCGGGTCGGGCGCTCTGAGGCTATTCCAGCAGATCCCTGGCCTCGCAGACATCCCCGACCAGGAAGCTGATGCAGGAGAGAATGTCGTCCCGATCGTCCTCGCCCAGGCTCTGCAGCTTGGCAAAGTTGTTCAGGGTGATGGCCGTCTTGCCGTTTTCCAGATCGTAGAGTTGGAAGGCGGAGGTGGAAATGCCGTTCTGGGCATCCAGCATGCGGACCATCAGGGCCGGGGTGACCGAGCCCGAATCCACCACCTGGCAGGAGACCGTGTTGTAGAGAATGTCCTGCTCCAGCACGCAGGAGACCGAGATCCCGCTCTCGATGTCCCTGATCTGAAGGGTATCGCCTTCGACCTTGACCACCTCGTAACCCGCGTTGGCAACGATTTCCTCCACCTCATCGATCATCGGACCCGCCATCGAAAAACCTCCCTGAGCAAACTTCCAGAACACACGCGCGACGCCGCCATTATGGCAGCAATGCCGGGGATTATCAATGCCGACCGCATGCCGACCGCATGCCGACCGCATGGGAGGAATCCCCGGAATGAGAGGCCGGAAGTCTTGGAGGTCTCCGGGGGAATCGTGTTACAGTCGAGCGTTAGCGGTAACAATCGATCCTGCCAGAGGTATTGCCACCCAGCGAAACACGAATGCCCATGAAGAGACGAGGGGTTGGGGGATTGCAATGCCCATTAGCAAGGACTCAGCCGCTTGCGGTGGAACAGGAACAGGGTCATGAGTAATGGCTTCAGGCCGGTCTTTACGACGACTCACCTTATTACAAGCGGGCTGACCCGCATCGAACGCGCCCGGGGATTTCTGGAAGCGGCTGTGCTGTCGGAGCAGTGGGTGGGGGAAATGGGTCGGCGAGCCTTGCTTCTGGAAGCGCACCACACCACTCACATCGAGGGAACGCGCCTCACGCTGGATCAGTCCCGGCGGTTACTGGAGGGAAGCCCGGTAGCGGACGCCGATCCGGAAGATGTCAGGGAGTTGCTCAACTATCGGAAAGCCTTCGACTTCGTATCCGGCTACGTTTCGGGTGGCGGCCCGATCACCGAAGGACTGATTAGAGAAATCCACCGGCGTTTGATTGAAGGTGTTCGGGGAGGTGCAGCGGATCCCGGGGAGTATCGAAAGATTCAGAACTATGTGGTGAACTCCCTCACCGGGGAGACCGTCTATGAGCCGCCTCCAGCGTACGAAGTGCCGATCATGATGGCCGAACTTGTGAATTGGCTCCGCTGTGATCAGTCGGTCCATCCCGTGCTGGTGAGCGGAATTGCGCAGTTCCAGCTCGTACATATCCATCCGTTCCTCGACGGCAACGGTCGAGCTTCCCGGCTGCTTTCCACTCTGTGCCTCTATCGATCCGGGTATGACTTCAAGCGCCTGTTCACCATCAGCGAATACTATGACCGGGACCGGGAGGCCTTCTATCGAGCGATTCAAAGCGTTCGCCAAAGCGGCATGGACCTGACCGCTTGGCTGGAGTATTTCGTAGAGGGTCTGGCGACTCAGCTATCCGAGGTCAGGAGACGCGGAGAAAGAGTCATCCAACGGGATGTTCTCATCAAGGAGCTAGGTTTGTCTGATCGGCAGGCCAATGCGCTGAGCCACATTGCCGAGCACGGTGCTATGACCATTCAGGACTTCGAGCGCCTTTGTCCCGGCATCAATCGCCGGTCTCTACAGCGAGACGTTCGAGCCATGATCGCAAAAGGGGTAGTGGTAGAAGACGCAACGAGTCCGACCGACCCCGGCAAGCGCTACGTTTTCAATGAGGGACATCCCGGTGTCGAGCTATGACAAGCTATGACAAGGAGCTATGACAAGCTGTGACGAGTCACTTCGGGCTCGCGAGGGAGTTGCATCTCTGGCAGGCAACGTCATTTGCCGATCACATTTTCAAGAAAATGATCGACAACACCCTTTGTCGTTCATAGATGATCAACAAGCGGGAACACGAATAGCCCAACCCTACCACAGTCGGCGAACGCCGTAGCGGTCGAAAGGAGACTCATTGGATATGAAAACCAGGTTGCGGGCCAGCGCCTGGGCGATGAGTATTCTGTCGAAGGGATCGCGATGGGGACCCGGCAAGGCGCCGGCGCGGGCAGCGTCTTCAACGGTGATTGGAAGTTCTTCGAAGTTCTGTCCCCTGATTGCTCCTGTGATGTCGAGGGCCAGCGCCTCGGCGTCCGGGAGTCTACCGATCCGATGTTTGGTGGCGATCTCCCAAGCCGTTGCAGCGCTGATCAACACGTCGTTGGATTCATCCGCAATTGCCCGGCGGGCGGGTAGCGACAACCGGCCGCTCCCGGCACACCACCAAAAGAACGCATGGGTGTCGAGCAGTAGCCGCAAGGATCAGTAACCCTCCCAGGCGGCGAGTTCCTCTTCCGGTAGCGGGTCGAAGAAGCTGTCGTCGAGTCTTATCCGGCCCTTCATAGAGCCGAATTGCCGTTTGCCCTGCTTTTGGACCCGTACCATCCGCGCCACCGGCTTGCCGTTGCGGGCAATGATGACCTCCTCGCCTGCCTCGGCTTGGGCCAATAGGCGCGACAGGTTGGTTTTAGCTTCATGGACATTCACGGTGATCATCGCCAACTCCTTTACAATCAGATTAGCTAATAATATAGCTAATAAGAAAAATTGTAAATCGGAGAGCTATTTGTGCCCACCCTCACCATCAGCGATGCCAGCTCCGCCTGCCCCTACCAGTAGGAACCCATCCAGGTGGCTTCCTGGGGGATCTTCATGGGGGGATGCCTGCGGATGGCTTCTTCGTCGATGTCGGTGCCCAGTCCGGGACCCTGGGGAATGGTGAGGTAGCCGTCGCGGTACTCGATGGGCTCGGTGATGACCTGGTTGTAGCGCTCGAGGTAGGGGTAGAAGAATTCCTGGATCTGAACGTTGGGAATGCAGGCGTCCAGGTGCAGGCTGGCCACGGTGGACAAGGGGCCGTTGGAGTTGTGGGGCTGGACGCTGACGTAGTAGGTCTCGGCCATGGCCGCGATCTTCTTCAGTTCCAGGATGCCGCCGGCGTGGCAGATGTCGGGCTGGATGATGCGGGCGGCCTGCTTTTCCAGCAGCGGCCGGAAGTCCCAGCGGGTGTAGAGGCGCTCGCCGGTGGCGACGGGGATGCGTATGGCCCGCTGCACCTCGGCCATGGCGTCGATGTTGTCGGGCGGGATGGGCTCCTCGTAGAAGAAGGGATCCAGCGGTTCCAGCTTGTGGGCGATGCGAATGGCGCTCCACATGTTGAATCGGCCGTGGCATTCGATGAGCAGATCGATGTCGGGCCCCACGGCTTCGCGGACCGCCTGGACCGACTCCAGGGCGTAGTTCTCCTCGCTCCTGGAGATGACCTGTCCGCCGTCTCGGAAAGGGTCCCATTTCATGGCCGTAAATCCCTGATCCACCATGGCCTGGGCCTGGCGGGCCACCGATTCGGGGGTGTCCTCGTCCTTGGTCTCGGTCACCACCCCCTGGAAAGCCCAGGCATTGGCGTAGGCCCGAACCCGGTCCCTCAGGCGCCCTCCCAGCAGCTCGTGGACGGGAACCCCCAGAGCCTTGCCCTTGATGTCCCACAGGGCCTGCTCCACCCCGCTCAAGGCGGCCAGTTGGATGAGCTGCCCGTACCAGAAGGTCTGCTTGTAGAGGGAGTTCCAGATCAGCTCGATCCGGTGGGGATCCTTGCCGACGAGAAAGTCTCTGAAGGACTCCAACGCCCGGATCAGGAGCGGGTCGTGGCGCTCCATGGAGGACTCCCCCACGCCGGTCAGGCCCACGTCGGTGTAGAGCTTCACGAAGATCCAGTTGGCGTGGCCTCCGGCCATGTGGAACACTTTCAGATCGGTGATTTTCACGGTTGACTCTCCCGGGATGGCCTGACTGGCAGAGAAGGCGGATAGATCACGGCAGGTTCCAGCGCACGGCCTCCACAAAGGGAAAACTCTGTCCACCCTGGCGGGAGTTCCCGTAGTAGAGGGTCAGCAGGTGGCCCGAGTCCAGGCGGATGGTGCAGGGATAACCGCCGCCGCCCCAGGAGTGGTACCCGAGCATGATCTTTCGGGTCCGGTCCCAGGTGTGCCCGTCGTCCTGGCTGAGGAGTGCCTGGGCGCCATAGGGTGGGTGGCGCACCCCGTGGCTCAGAACAACGGTGCCGTCGGGCGTCTGCAGGAGGCTGGCCGGGTGTTGGCTGGCTCCCGTGACGTAACGCGGCCGGCTCCACTGGCGGCCCCCGTCGGTCGATTCGGCCAGGGCGCTCCGTCCGGGGGGCTTCTGCTCTTCCCGCATCGCCGCCAGCAGCTTCCCCGATTTCAGACGGACCAGGTTGGTCTCGTTGAAGCCGGCGGCAACCAGGCTGCGGTCTCCCCAGCTCCGGCCGCCGTCGCGGGAGCGGTACACGTAGCTGAAGTGCCTGGGGGACGGCTGCTGGCCGGTCTCGCCTTCCTCGCCCTCGACGTAAGCGTAGAGAGGCATAAGGACGGTGCCATCGGGAAGCTGGAGGATGGAGGAATAGGACGCCAGGGCCAGCGAGTCGGGATCGTGGGGAATCTTTACGGGAGCACTCCAGCTCCTGCCGTGGTCGGTGGAGCGCATGACCTGGTAGGCGAGATAGCGGGCCGGGGGACCATCCTTGCCTCGCAGGATCTGGAAGGTCTCATAGCCCAACAGCACGGTGCCGTCCCGCAGCACTCCCAGAGCCAGGTTTCCCTCGCTGTCGGGGCCGTCCACCAGGACCCGGGGCTCGCTCCAATGAAGCCCTTCGTCTCCCGACCGGGACGATAAAATCCGCCAGTCGGAATCCGCGTTCCACGCCTGAAATACGGCCAGAACCTCGCCGTTGCCCAGTTGGCAGACCAGGGGATGGCCCCCGCCGCTTCCCGGCGCCCCCTCGTAGACGCGGTTCCGATCGGCTTGGAGGGATCGGAACAGGTGAACCTCGTCTGCCGGAGCCGCCTCCATCCGGGCCAGGGAGGCAAGCAGGAGGGCGGCGCTGCAGAGGCAGAGGCGCGTTAGGGATTTTCCAAAGCGGGTCCTGCACGCATAGGCTGGTTTCAGGGCGTTCATGGTGCGATTTGGCATGGGGACGTTGTTGAATTACTGGAATAACTTGCAAGTGTAGAGTGGGGGACGGTGTTGGACTGCCGGAATTCGGGATCCGCCGATCCAAGCAATTCCAGTAATTCAACAACGTCCCCTACTTGAGGAGGGGGAATCTTACCACAGTGCCTGTGGCGGAGGACTCAACCGGGAGCCGGGGCGGCCGGGGTCCGGCGGGAAGGAGGCGCCGGCAGGAATAAGGATGCGGGCGGGACGCCCGCGCTCCCGGGGGCACCCCATTTGCATCGCCAGCGGCCTTGTGTGACAATTCCCAACCGGTCCGCGGAGGGGCGCAGGGGACAGGTTGCAAGCCCGGCCCTTCCCGCGTCACTTCCACTTCCGGTCCGACCCTTTCCTGGAGAACCCATGTCACAACCCCTGATCATCGACTTGCACCTGGACCTGGCCTGGGATGCCCTTTTCTGGAATCGAAACCTCACCCTGACCGCCCACCAGGTGAGGGAACAGGAGGCCGGCGAGCCTCCCCAGGTGGCTTCCGACTACAACGTGGGCCTGTGCACGGTCACTTTCCCGGAGATGCGCCGGGGAAGCGTGGGCATCATGCTGAGCACCATCATGTCCCGGATTGACGGCCGGCGGGGAGCTATGCGCGACGGCATGAGAACCCAGGAGCAGGCCATCGGCGTGGGCCGCGGCCACCTGGCCTACTACCAGGTGATGGCTCGACGGGGCCAGATCAAGCCGATCAAGTCCCTTCAGGACCTGAACGAAGCCGTGGAGGCCTGGAAAGACCCGAAGGACGACACTCCCATCTATCATGTGCTGTCCATGGAGAGCGCCGACCCCATCATCGATCCCGATGACGTGGAGTTCTGGTGGGACGCCGGACTTCGCGTGGTGGGACCGGCTCACTTCGGACACAACACCTACATCCACGGCACCAATACCGTGGGCGGCCTGAAGCCTCCGGCCAAGGACCTCTACCGAGCCATGCGAGAGGCCGGGATGGTCCTGGACATCACCCACATGGCCGACCAGGCCGTCTGGGAGTCCCTGGAGATCTGGGACGGCCCGGTGATGGCTTCCCACTGCGTCTGCCGGTCCGTGGTTCGGGGGCAGCGCCACCTGACCGACGACATGATCCGGGAGCTGGTGCGCCGGGGCGGCATCATCGGCATGGTTTTCTGCCAGATGTTCATCGATCCCGAGGTGGTGTGGGAAAACAAGCCCGACCGATCGACCTATGTCTCCAAGTACGGCATGGAGGGGCTGATCCCCCATATCGAGCACATCGGGGAACTGGCCGGCGGCTCGCTCGAAAACATCTCCATCGGAACCGACATGGACGGGGGCTTCGGAGCCGAGGTCACGCCCACCGACGTGGACACCATCGCCGACCTGCAGGGGTTTCCGGCGGTGATCGGCAAGGCCGGGTACGGGGAGGAGGTCGCGGAGGGCATCCTGAGCGGCAACGCCCTGCGCTTCTTCCGGGAGGCCTGGCGATAGCGGGACCTGCCGGGACCGTCCCGCGCGGACGGGGGGTCGTGCGCCTTGCACTTTGCGAATGGGGAGTGAGGGTCGGAGATCCGTAAATTGACGCCTTTAACGACGCCTGCGGGAGGGGACGTGAAAAAGTACCGCTTCGCCGAGATGATCTGGTATGAGATTCGGGATGCCGCCGCACAGGATCGGGTGGCGGTGCTGCCGGTGGCCACCTACGAGGACCACGGGCCCCACCTGCCGGTGGATGTGGACGTCCGGCTATGCACGGAGATCTGCGAGCGGGCCGTGGCCCGCATTCCCTCCGAATCCCTGGTGGTGCCGGCCGTGGCCCACGGCTACAGCCCCCACCACATGGATTTCCACGGCACCCTCACCATCGGCTGGGACACCTTCATCCGCTATGTGAAGGATGTCTGCTGCAGCCTGGCCCACCACGGCTTCAAACGCATCCTGGTGGTCAACGGCCACGGGAGCAACACCTCCCCCCTGGATCTTTCCGCCCGACTCTCCAACCTCGAATACGAGGGGAAGATTCTTTGCGCCACCGTGAACCACTGGGGTCTTCGCAAGGTGAAGGATCTGGGAGCCAGGCTGCGGGAGTCCGACTTCGGGGGAACCTCCCACGCCGGGGAATACGAGACCTCGCTCTACCTGGCCCTGAAGCCGGAGCTGGTGGAGATGGACAAGGCCGTGGACGAACGGTCCCCGCTCCCGCCCAGCTTCCAGTACGACCTGCTGGCCGGGAGCCACCCCCGGGGCTCGGTGGCCCAGTTGGTGCCCTACTGGAGCTCACAGAGCGCCAGCGGAGTCAAGGGGGACGCCACCAAGGCGACAGTCGAGAAGGGACGACAGTTCCTGGAGGCGGCGATTGAAGGGCTGATCGAGCTGATCCGGGAACTCAGGGCCACCCCCATCCCGCCCAGGCGGGATCAGCACTAGCTCATTCCCCACGCACGTCGATATGCACCGCTTCCAGCACCGGGGTGCTGCCTCCGTTGGGGGTGGTGAGGGTGGCGCGGTATTGGAGCCAGCGGTGGCTTGCGGGCAGGCTCAGGGCGGCTCCCGAATCCTTGAAGTGACCGGCATCCCCTCCCGGTCCGGTCCAGGCGGCATCCGTCAGCCCCGACTCGGAGGCGGCGCTGCGCACTTGAAGCAGGACCCCGGTTCCGTGGGGAGTGGACGCCTCCCAGCGAAGACGGCTGGCCTTCTTGCCCTCCGGCAGTTGAATGGGGACTGAGCGGTAGGATTCCCGGAGCTTGCGGTCATAGATGTTCCCGATATCCTTGCGGGCGCCGAAGTGGGGGCCGAAGGTCTGGAACCAGTGGCGCCGTTCGGCGGAGTAACCCTTGGGGCCGCCCCAGTAGATGTAGGCCCCGGCGCCGTGGTCGCCCTGGTCCAGATGGTTGAAGACCACGATGTCGTACCAGTCGTCCTGGTTGAGGTCGGCCACCGTCAGGGCCCCCGAGGACTCGGCGGGCAGGTGGCTGCGGCGGGACTCACTGTAGCTTCCCTCGGCCGAGCCCCAGTAGATGAAGGCGGGGATGCTGCGGGTGAAGTAGGCGTGATAGTTGCTGGTGACGATGTCCAGGAACCCGTCCCGGTTGAGATCGGCCACGGCGTGTTCCAGGGGGTCGTAGCCCTCCAGGCGCAGCATCCGGTCCTCGGAATAGCCCTCCCGGCCTCCCCACAGGATCGAGATGTGTCGGGTCGGCCGCCCGAACTGCTCGGAGTCCCAGCCGCCGCCCACGATCATGTCCAGCCAGCCGTCGGCATTCAGGTCGGCGACTTCCACCGTGGAGGAAGGCTGGACCTTGAGCGCGGAGTGATGACGCCGGCTGAAGGTTCCCCGGTCCGTCCCCCAGAAGATCTCCACCCGAGGACCGTCCACGTCGCAGAAGACCAGGTCCAGGAAGCCGTCCTTGTTCAGGTCGGCGACGGTAGGACTCTGGCTGATCAGGGTGTCGAGCTTCAGCTCGCTTCGCCCTGACCAATCGTAGCCGTCCCGGCCTCCCCACAGGATAATGCCCTTCGGCTTGGGCTCCCCGTAGGCCGTGCCGGCGGAAATCACCAGGTCCAGGTAGCCGTCCCGGTTCAGGTCGGCGGTGGCGGCGCCGTATCCCGAGGGGACCGACAGATCCTGGCTGTGCCCCTGGCTGTAGCCCTGGTGCCCCCCCCAGTAGATCCGGCCCACGGGGAAGGCCACGTCCACCCAGCCGTCCTGATCGAGGTCGGCAATGGCAGGCGCCGACATGGAGAAGGGAAGCGTGGACAGGGCTGCCTGCGAATAGTGGTGGTTGGGGTTGCCCCAGTAGATGAGGGATGGGATGGAGGCCTCGCTGCCCGTGTTGCGGTTGACCAGGACCAGGTCGGCATGGCCGTCGAGGTTCAGGTCGTCGGCCTGGAGGCTGACCGCGCCGAAACTCTGCAGTTCCAGGCGATAGGCAGGGTCGAAGCCCTCGGGACCATTCCAGTAGATGTAGGAGTTGACGTCATAGGTGCGGCCGTCCTGTTCGTTGGCGAAGGCCAGGTCGACCCATCCGTCGCCGTTGAAGTCCCGGAAGGCGGCCGCCGCCGCATGCAGGGTGGGAAGCTTCAGCATTTCCTGAGTGGAGGGACCGGTCGAGCTTCCCCAATAGATGTAGGAAAACTCCCCCTTCCGGTTGGGGAAAACCAGGTCGCCAAATCCATCCCGGTTGAGGTCATTCACGCCGAGGGTGGTTGCTCCCCGGGTGGGGTATTGGCGCCACGGCTCCTCCTCGAAACCCTCGGCGTTGCCCCGGCGGACTTCGGCCCGGTTGTCCCGGTGGGTCATTGCCAGGTCGAGGGACCCGTCGCCGTTCAGGTCGGCCAGTTCGGCCCCCAGCAGATCGCCCCACTGGTGAACTTGACGGCGGGACTCCGAAAACCCCTCGGCGCCTCCCCAGTAGAGGTAGACGCTCTTCTCCTTGGCGTTGTTGTTGAGGAAAACCAGTTCCGGGTAGCCGTCGCCGTTCAGGTCTCCGGCTTCGCAGTCCACGGCGCTGATGCTGGGGATGGAGCTTCGGCGCTCGGTGGAGAACCCGGTCGGGCCGTTCCAGTAGATGTAGGATTCCAGGTGGTGGGCGTGTCCAAAGCGCTCACCCCCCTCGGTGCCGTTGTTGGCGAAGACCAGGTCCAGGTAGCCGTCCCGGTTGAAGTCGGCGGCTTCCACATCGGAGGCCATCAGGGTAGGCAGCTCCGTCCTCCGATTCGGCTCGTATCCCTCGGGGCTTCCCCAGTAGATCAGGGCCTGCATGTGGACCGAGTAGTTATGGATGAAGTTGCAGAAGACGATCTCCAGGTAGCCGTCCCCGTTGAGGTCGGCCAGCAGTGAGGGGCCTCCTCCATCGGTGGGTAGCCGGGTGACGCCGCCGTCCCGGGCGCGGATTTCCCGCAACAGCTTGCCCAGCGGCTGCTGGTCGGGCAGGGGCGGCAGGATCGACCGCGGTCCCTGCGGGGTTCCCCAGTAGATCAGGAGGTCTTCGTTCTCCAACTGGTTGTGGTCCTGGGCCACGAAGATGTCGAGGTAGCCGTCATTGTTCAGGTCCAGCGTGTGGATCATGCGCACCGAGCCCGAGCGGGTGACATAGAGGTTGGCCCCGCCGTCCTCGAGGGTTCCGCCGGCGAAGTCCTCGAAGTCGGTATGGTGCAGCCAGGCCTGGTGGGACTCGCCCCCGGAGGCCCCGATGGGCCAACAGAGGAAGATCAGGATGACAATGTTCAGCAACGGTCTCATGGAGTCACGCTTCTTTCTTTGGATTTTATCCGGCCTCGAATTGGAGGGATGCTATGGCATTTGGCGGAGAGGGGTCAAGAGGTGCCAAACCTTTACAAAGATCCCCAAAAATGAGACAAATGCCTGTCCCGCCGGATGGTCCAACGGCTGACCGAACCCTTCTCCGACCGAGGATTGGACAATGACCATCGCCGAACTGATCATGGAGGATGCACGAGCCCGCAACCTGCGCCATTTCTTTGGCATTCCCGGGGGCGGCAGTCCCCTGGACCTGATGGAGGCCGGCCGCAAGTCGGGCGTGGATTTCGTCAGCGTGAACCACGAGTCCTCGGCCGCCATCATGGCCGCCTATTACGGCCTGATGAAGGATACGGCCGGGCTGGCGCTGACCATTCGAGGGGTGGGGGCCGCCAACCTGGTGGGCGGCGCCGCCAACATTCACTTCGAACGGGCTCCCATGGTGGCGGTTTGCGAGACCTGTCCTCCCGCCACCGCCGGCTACGAGATGGTCCAGCACTGCGACCAGTTGAGCCTTTTCAGCGGCATTGAACGCTATCGGGAGACGCTTTCCACCGAGAATGCGCCGCTGGCAGTCCAGGAGGCCAGCTACCGCGCTGTCGAGGGCCGGCCGGGGCCGGCTCTGCTCAACTTTCCCGCCGACCTGGGAAGCGCGGAGTGCGGTCCGCCGCTCCCTCCGCGGGCGCACGTCCCGGCAGCCCCCGCGCCGGAGCATGAAATTGCGGCCTGCAGGGAGTTGCTATCGAAGTGGCGCAAGCCGCTGGTCATTGCCGGGGCCGATGTGGTGAGGGACGACGCCACCGGGGAACTGCTCTCCCTGGTGGAGAACCTGGGAGCCGCCGTCCTGGTGACCATGGAAGCCCGCGGCGTCTTTCCCGAATCGCATGATCGCTGGGCTGGAGTCTTTGTGGGGATCTATTCTCCGGGAATCATCGAGTCGAGAGCCTTCGAGAAAGCGGATGGAGTGCTGCTGCTGGGTGTGGATGCCCTCATGACCCACGGACCCTGGAAATGCGACCTGCCCACGGCGGAAGTGCTCAGCACTCCCGACTACCGATCCCTTTCCCACCGGCCCGGGGTCCGGGTCAACGGCAACCTCAAGAGCGTATTGCCGGCCCTGGCGCCTCAGGCCCACGCCGGCTTCCACGGGAGCGAGGTCGTGGCGCTGCGCCAGGAGGTCTTGCCCGCTTTCAAGCGCCCCGGTCGGGCCCGTTTGGCTGCCCAGGACATTATCGAGATCTGCCGCAAGGTGCTGCCTTCGGATGGAATCCTCATTTCCGAGACGGGAGTCTTCATCTGCATGCTGGAGCATCTCTGGTTGGCGGACCAGCCGGGAACCTACTATGGGACTTCGGGAGGGCGCACCATGGGACTGACCCTGCCGGCCATCTGCGGCGCCCGCCTGGCCGATCCGGAAACCCCCATGATCGGTCTGGGAGCCGACGGCAGTCTACTGATGCGCCTGGGAGAGCTGGAAGTGCTGGCCCGCGCCGGGGGCACCGTGCCGCTGGTGATCGTGAACGACCAGGCCCTGGGGACCATGAAGGCCCGCCAGAAAATTCGCAGCCTGCCCGACTATGGGCTGGACCTGCATCCGGTGCAGTTTGCAGAAATCGCCAGGGCCTGCGGACTGAAGGCGGCCACCGTGGACACACCCGAGGGCTTCGAGCGCGAGTTGCAAGCCGCCATGAACGCCGGCTGTCCGACGCTGATCGACGCTCGGGTGGACCCGCAGATCTATCAGGACAGCTTCGGCCGCACCGTGGGGATGAAGTGACAGGAGGGAGCGAGGAAGACATGGCTGGTCCATCGCCTCGCTCGGAGGGGTTCTCCCCTCAGCACACTCGATTCCGTCCGGAGTTCCTGGACTTTCGCCGGGGAATCCGGGTCGGAAATCTGGACGACGACGAACGCATCACCCGCATTCTGAAGGTTGCCCTGGAGGCGAGGTACCGGCAGCCTTTCGTCACCGAGCGCTGGGGCCGCGGCGTCTACTGGCAGTGGATCGGCTTCCTGGCCAAGGCCAATCGGGCCGCCAAGCCCCTTTCCTCCAAGGTCAGCTTCGGGTGCGCCAAGTTCTTCCTCATGGTCGATACCGGCGAGGGGCGCTTCAAGTGCGGGCTGCAGGTGGAGCGGGGGCTGCTGGAGGCTCCCCCCGGTCAGGAGCGCTTCGAGTTGAGGGACGACTGGGACTGGCACCGGCTGATGGGTGCGCTGAAGCCCAGGAGGGGCATGGAACGGGAACTGAAGCGGCTGGTAATTCGGGAGGGCTTCCGGGTGCAGGCCGGCGGCTGGCACTCTGACCTGTTTCGCTACTCCAAGGCGACTCTTCCCCCGGTGTCCCGTTTGCGCGCCGGCCTGGAGCAGGCCCCCGGAAACGCCTGGGCCGGATTCCTGCTCTATTTCTCCATGGACGAAGAAACCGTGCGGGGAACTTCGGGAACCGACCTGGTGGAAGCCATGCTGGCCATCTACGAGGAAGTGACCCCGGCCATGCGGCTTTGCACCCAGACGCCGCTGTGATGGAGGCATGCCCGCGGCCGCCGGGCAGGGCAGCCGGGTCATTGGGGGAAGGATCCGGCCTTCAACCCCGACGATGTCGGTCGTCAACAGT
The DNA here is from genome assembly GCA_009841055.1 of Acidobacteriota bacterium. Classification (GTDB taxonomy): domain Bacteria; phylum Acidobacteriota; class Terriglobia; order Versatilivoradales; family Versatilivoraceae; genus Versatilivorator. The sequence continues at coordinate 6,301 of VXMN01000122.1, read as the reverse complement.
GACGTTCAAAGCTAAAGGGAAATCCATGCAAACACCCATCGACGCCTCCCAATTTCGCAGGATCATGTCGCGCTTCGCCACGGGTGTCACCGTGGTCACCACCCGGTCGGGCCGGGAAGTCCACGGGCTCACCTGCAACGCCTTCTGCTCCATCTCGCTGACCCCCTGCACGGTCATGGTAAGCGTGGCCAAGGACGCCCGCTCCTGGCCCCTCATCGACCGGAGCCGGATCTTTGCCGTCAACATCTTGAGCGAAGACCAGACCGCGATCTCCGACCGCTTTGCCGGGCGTCACCGGGACAAGGACGACGACCGATTCGAAGGCATCGAGTGGACCACGGCGGTTACCGGGGCGCCGGTCCTGGAGGGGACCCAGGGGTACCTGGACTGCCGGGTGGCCCAAGCCTACGACGGAGGAACCCACACGCTATTCCTGGGGGAGGTGGTCGGACTGAACCTGGACGATTCCCGGCCGCCTCTGGTCTTCTACGGATCGCGCTACATGGGGGTCGACAGCCTCAAGGCCTTGTGAGATCGACCCGCAAGCCCTACCGCAGCGCGTCCTGCTAGAAGAGCCCCACCACCCTTCCATCATCATCCAGATCGATCCGGTTGGCGGCGGGCTGCCTGGGGAGACCCGGCATGGTCAGGATGTCGCCGCAAATCACCACCAGGAATTCGGCTCCGGTCGCCAGCCGCACATCTTTGACCGGCAGGACGTGTCCCGCGGGAGCGCCTCTCAGCAGCGGGTCGGTGGAGAAGGAGTACTGGGTCTTGGCGATGCATACAGGATAGTGTCCGAAACCCTCTTTCTGGTAGCGCCGGATCCTGGCCCGTATGCGGGTGTCGGCGACCACCTCGGAGGCGCCGTAGATCCGGGTGGCCACCTTGGTGATCTTTTCCCAGAGGGAGTCCTGCTCGTCGTAGACGAACTTGAAATTGGCTTGAGTGCCGGCGATGGTTTCCACCACCGATTGCGCCAGGTCCAGGGTTCCCTGGCTTCCCCTGGACCAGTGGTCGCAAGCCACCACCGGCACCGAGTGGTGGTCGATGCGGTTCTTGAGGAGCGCGATCTCTGCCGGAGTGTCGTGGCTGAATCGATTGACGGCCACCACACAGGGCAGGCCGTAGTGATTGCGGATGTTGTTGAGGTGGCGTTCCAGGTTGGGAATTCCGCGTTCCAGGCTCTCCAGGTCCTCCCGCTCCAAGGCGGACTTGTCGGCTCCCCCGTGGTACTTGAGCGCGCGCAGGGTGGCCACCAGCACCACCAGGTCGGGGCGGAGTCCGGCCTTGCGGCACTTGATGTCCACGAATTTCTCGGCGCCCAGATCGGCTCCGAACCCGGCCTCGGTCACCAGGTAGTCGGCCAGCCCCAATCCGGTGAGGGTGGCGATCACGGAGTTGCAGCCGTGGGCGATATTGGCGAAGGGGCCTCCATGCACCAGGGCCAGGTTGTTTTCCAGCGTCTGGACCAGGTTGGGCTTGAGGGCCTCCTTGAGCAGCACGGCCATGGCTCCATGGGCGTTCAGGTCGGCGGCCCGGATGGGTTCCCTGACGTGGGTGTAGCCGACGGTGATGTTGCCCAGCCGCTGCTTGAGCTCCTGCAGAGAACGGGAGAGGCAGAGAATGGCCATCACTTCCGAGGCCGCCACGATTTCAAAGCCGCCCTCCCTGGGATAGCTGTTGCCCACGCCTCCCAGGCCGAGCACGATTCGACGCAGGGCGCGGTCGTTGAGGTCCACCACTCGATTCCAGGTCACCCGGCGAAGGTCCACGTCCAGGCGGTTCCCCTGGTGGATGTGGTTGTCCAGCATCGCGGCCAGAAGATTGTGGGCCAGACCCAGAGCGTGAAAGTCGCCGGTGAAGTGCAGGTTGATGTCTTCCATGGGAACCACCTGGGCCATCCCGCCCCCGGCGGCGCCCCCCTTCATGCCGAAGCACGGTCCCAGGGAGGGCTCGCGCAGGCAGATCAAGGCCTTCTTGCCCAGTCGATTGAGTGCGTCTCCCAGCCCCACCACGGTGGTGGTCTTGCCCTCTCCCGCCGGCGTGGGAGAAATGGCCGTCACCAGGATGAGCTTCCCCTTCTCCCGGTCGCGCGGACTGGAGCTCAAGGCATTCGGGGACAACTTGGCCTTGTAGCGGCCGTAGGGCTCCAGGTGGTCGACCGGAATCCGGAACTTTTCCCTGGCCAGGTCCACCACGTTTCTCAGCTTGGCCCGGCGGGCGATCTCGAGGTCGGTTGGCAAAAGTGGCCTCCAGTCCGATGTGGGAGAGTTGGTGATTCTGAAGCCCTCGACGGTTGGCTCAACGGTTTGAGGTTAGCCCCGCCTTGTCGGGCAAATCATACGAGGAAGAAACTGCCGATCTCTTTTTAAAGACGAACCACAAATGGACACCAATAAACACAAATAGGGTTAGATTCCATTCAGTTTTTCTTAGTGGCCCTTCGTCGTCCTTCGTGTCACTTCGTGGATCACTCTTTTTTTGTTTCAGGCGAGGCCCATCCGGGGCTCATTTGGAGGCGTTCGGGCCAAGGCAAGACCGGAATCGCCTCGCATACCAGGTTTCCGTTCCCGGAACAGCGCACCGTGACATAATACGGAAATCCGCCAGTTGCTTCAATTCCAGGAGGTTACCCCGTGCCCAGCGTCATGATCTTCATCCAGTTTCTGCAAGACCCGAACGGCCCCCACGTGGAACTGCTGCGCCAGGCCGGGCTGGAGGTCCGTTTCCCTCCCAGGCCCGACATCACCGACGAGGAGGAGAACATCCGGGTGCTGCAGGGGATCTCGGCCACCATCGCCGGCGGAGAGCCCTACAGCCGGCGGGTGGTGGCCGGCCTGCCCGATCTGAGAGTGATCTCCCGCTGGGGGGTGGGCGTCGACCGCGTCGATCTGGCGGCGGCGACTGACAGCAACGCGGTCGTCACCATCACCCCCTCCGCCAACCACGAGGCGGTGGCCGAGCATGCGGTGGCTCTGTTGCTGGCGGTGACCCGTTTTCTGGCGCAGAGGAACGACGAAATCCACCGGGGCCTTTGGGAGCGAAGATGTTCACTGCCCCTTCGGGAAAAGACCCTGGGCCTGGTCGGCCTGGGACGCATCGGCCGGAGCGTGGCCGTGAGAGCCGAAGCCTTCCGGATGCGGCTGCTGGCCCACGAGGCCTTTCCGGATCGGGAATTCGCTCGAAGACACGGCATCGAGCTGGTGGACCTGGACACCCTGCTGGCCCGTTCCGACTACGTGACGCTGCACGTTCCCCTGACCGAAGAGACACGCGGACTGATCAACCGGCGGACCCTTTCACGCATGAAGCCGGGATCCCTCCTGGTCAACACCTCCCGCGGCGGTCTGGTGGTGGAGGAGGACCTGGTGGATGCATTGAAGAGCGGCCATCTGGGCGGGGCCGGACTGGACGTCTTCGTGCAGGAGCCCATCCAGCGGGACCATCCCTTGCTGGAGCTGGACAACGTCCTGGTCAGCGATCACACGGCCGGCATCGACACCCGCTCGGTGGAGGCCATGGCCGTGGAGGCGGCCCGGAACATCGTGGAGCTCTATCGCGGTGGCTGGCCGGCCGCGGCGGTAGCCAATCCGGCCGTCCGTGAAACCTGGAAGTGGTAGGTCACGGGTTACTTCGGTGCAGCGGCGGTCCGGGCCAGGGAGGCGCGGATGATCTCCCGGTCGTTGCGGGCGAAGATGTGGCGGTTGGCATAGGCCGGGTGGGACCAGTTGACGGCGCCGGCCTGGCGCCTGCCGATTCCCCTGCTGGAGGTGGGTGCGATCAGGTGGGTCCGGTCGATCTCACGGTAGCCTGAGGGCGACAGCCTGGCGATGATCAGTTCGCCCCGGTCATTGGAAATGAAGTATCGATCCTGGTGCCGAACCAGAAAGGCCGTGGCCCAGCGCGCCTTTTCCCCGGTCACCGCCAGCGTCTCCCACAGACGCTTGCCGGTGCTGGCGCTCAGCCCCCTGAGGTGTCCATAGCTGCAAACCCCATAGAGGGTGTCCCCGTCGATGACCGGCGTGCTGATGAGGGAGTGGAGCGTGTCGGTGTCGATCTCGCTGTCGCTCTTGCCTCGCCAGAGCAGTCGGGCTGCCGGGGACTCCCGGTCCAGATCCAGCATCATGGATCCGTTCACGAAGGCGCTGACCAGGAGTCGCGACCCGCTGAACACGGGGGTGGCCACCGACAGGCCCTTGTCCGAGTGAAAGGGCTGTTGCCAGAGGACCTCGCCCGTCGCGGGATCGAGAGCGCTCACCGCCTTGGGGTGCCAGACGATCAGTTGACGGCGCCCGCCGGCCGAGATGAGGATCGGGGGGGCGTACCCGGGTTCCGAGTCCGAAGGCAGTGCCCGCCAGACCTCACGGCCGTTTTTCTTGTCGAAGGCCACCACCTTGGCTCCGTCCTGCCCGCCCACCACGGCGATCAGGCGAGGCCCGTCCACCAGGGGAGCTCCCACCATGCCCCAGACGGGGACCTCGGTTCCATAATCCCGCACGAAGTCCTTTTGCCACAGGATCTCGCCGTTGTCGGTGCGAAGGCAATAGAGAGCGCCCTTGGCTCCCAGGACATACACTCGACTGCCGTCCACGGTGGGTGTGGCCCGAGGACCGATGGCATAGCTTCCCGACAGCCCGGTGTAGTCCGCTTTCCAGGAGCGGCTCCAGAGTTGGCGGCCGCTGTTCTCCTCCAGGGCCAGCACGCGTTCGGTTCCCTGGCGGGCGGTTTCGGCCACAAAATCCAGCACGAAGACGCGGCCCTCGGCCACGGCGGGGCCTGCGTAGCCGCTACCCAGGGGCTGCCGCCATTTCACCTGCAGGCCCGACTGGGGAAAACGCTCCAGAATGCCGTCTTCGCCCCAGACGCCCGATCGTCCCTCGCCCCGCCACTCGGGCCAGTCCTCGGCCCAGCTCGAAGCGACCATGCAGGTGGCCAGCAGGAGCAGGGCGGAACCGGACTTACGGAATGGGAAGGGAGTTCTCATGGTGTCTTGCATCGGTGCTGCCGAAGGCGTGGAGGCAAGTCTCAGCGCATGTGCCAGGGCACGGTCAGGGGTTTGGCGCTGTTCAACTCGGCGTAGCCGATGCCGGTGGTACCCTTGGGGTCGGAACCGAAGTAGCGGTCGTCCAGGGGATCGGCCGCCGGCTGAAAGCGAATGTCGCAGGAGAGCCGCACCCGTCCGGTCCGCGACCGATTGTCCAGGGATCCATGCAGGGTGTGCATGCCGAAGACAACCAGGTCTCCCGGACCAAAATCGGCGGTCAGGAGCCTGGTCTGGCGTTCCCGGGCCAGCTCCATCGGGTGCGGGTCCACCATCACTTTGGGCGAAGACGTGGAGTCGTAGTCGATGGCGCCGGCTCTCTCGATCAGGTCGGAGAACCGGTTGGAACCCTCGACCACCACCAGGGGACCTTGCTCGATGGTCACCTCGCCCAGGGCCAGCCAGACGGTGTGAACCCGCTGGGAGCCTCTGGCAAAGAAAGGATGGTCGTAGTGGAGGCCAGTGGAGCGTCCGGGAACGGCCACCCGGAGGAAGATGTAGTCGTGAGCTCTGCTGGGCTCTCCCAGCACCCGGTCCATGATCCCGCGCAACTTCCCGCCGTGGGTCAGCCGCCGAATCCCCGGGCCCTCGCTGACCGACTTCCAGAAGGCGCCCAAACCCTCCGGTCGCTCCTCTCTCCGGCTGGTTCCGGTAAAGATGCCCTCGATGGCCGGAGGATGAATCTCGCCGACCCCCACCAGGGCCTCCAGCGTCTCCCGGCGGGCGGCCATCACTTGCTCGTAGTCCAGAGCCTGCCGCAGCAGCAGGTATCCGTCGTTGCGGAGTCGCTGCTGCAACTCGTCGGAATCGTCCAGGCAGGAGGAGCTGTCGCTCAGCTCGCCAACGATTTCCGGGGGAATTTCCAGTTCCTGAACCACGCACTCCGGCATTGGGGGACACCTCCTCATTTGGTGGAGGGGCCATTGTAGCCGGAAATCCCCGGGAGAGAAAGCGGAACCACCGAAGCCTCCGACCGGCGCTTGTGAGGCGGGGCTGGTGTCGGCTTTGCTGTGGATTCAGCAATCACGACGGTTTTCCGGTACGATGCCGGGTTCATGGGAGCAGCAACAATCAGGCGGCCCTCGTGGCTTTCGGGTCGAAGGCGACCAGCGGCAGAACACAGGTGACCAACGAGAGTTTCGCCGACGCCTGCCGGGTGGGGGATCTCACCGCCTGGCCGGCCGCCGCTTCCGGCGGGAATTGAAGGGGAAGATCCCCTCACTCCCCATCCGCCTCCCCGGCCAACCGCTCGTAGAC
>VXMN01000245.1 GCA_009841055.1 Acidobacteriota bacterium | reverse complement strand
GTCCAACCCGTTGGTGAACTCAAGCCCCTCCGCCAGCGGCTCGGCCCGGCCCGCCCCATCCACCCGGGAGAGGGCTCCCTCCGGCCGTCCGCGCCAGGCCCGGCCCGGGTCGGTGAAATAAATCCGACCATCAGGTCCGAGGGCGATCTCGTTGGGCCCCCGCAGCCGGCTGCCGTCCCGGTAGCGGCCGCAGAACTCTTCCAGTCCGCCGCCGGCATCGGCCCGGAAGATCATGCGCTTCTGGTTGTCGCTGATGAAAAAGTGTCCTTCGGGGGCCACCACCACCCCTTGAGGCTTTCCTCCCGTGGAGAGAAAGTGGCTGACTTCCCCGCCGGGGGAAATCCTGGAGAGATGCCGGGCCCGGCAGTTGGCCACGAACAGGTGACCCTGCCGGTCGAAGGCCGGACCCTCGGCCATGGAGAGGCCCCGAGCGAAAAGAGTCGGCTCCTTCATTTCCCTGATCAGAGAAGGAGTCCCCAACCACTCCTGCCGGGCCCGGGTTCGGGGGAGGGGAAGCTGAACCTGCCTGCCGCTGTAGGCCGAAAGCTGGGCCACCTCCATGATCTCGACGCAGCGCAGGCCGTCCCAACCGGTCAGCACCGGCTCGGCATCCCGGCTCACCCAGGCGGCAAAGCTCTCCAACTCGGTGCGGTAGGCCTGCTCGAAGCCGGCCTGGTTGTCGAATCGAAACCGTTGTGCAGACTCTCCCATGCCCTGCACGGTCACCGTGGTCTCAACCGGATCGTAGATGAGGTCTCCCCGCTCCAGGACGAAGTGGACCCCAAAGGCATGGCGGAAGGTCCGCTGCGGAGACAAGGGGCTGACCTGCAGGGTAGCCACCGTGCCCGATTCGAATTGAATCAGGAGGGCCATGGCGTCCTCGAAATCGGTGCCGTGGTGGGTCTTGACCGGACTGCGGGCAAAGACGGTTCCGACCTCGCCGCAAGTGTGCCGCAGGAAATCCAGGTCGTGGACCCCTGCATGAAACAGCAGGCCCCCACCCGTCTCCTTCCGGGTCCACCAGTCCCAGAGCTCGCGGCCGTAGAACCCGTTGACCTGCACCGCCAGGGGCCGGCCGAAGCGCTGGCCGCGGACAATCTCCGCCATTTTGAGGTACTGGGGGCGCAGTCGCCGCTTGTGGCCCACCATCAGCTTCACGCCGTGGGCCTCGGCAGCCTCGATCATGGCGTAGCATTCGGCCACGTTCATGGCCATGGGCTTTTCGCAGAAGATGTGCTTCCCGGCTTCGGCGGCGGCGATGGCCATGGGGGCGTGCAGGTGGTTGGGCGTGAACAGGGCCACCGCCGCTGCCCGGCTTTCCTCCAGGCAACGCCGGAAAGAGGCATGGGCGGGCACCCCGAGGCGCCGGGCCAGCGGCAGAGATTTCTCCTCGTCCGGATCGCAGACGGCGGCGATCTTCAGGCACGGAAGCCTCGCCATCAAGTCGGCCATGTGCTGCCCGAAGCTGCCGCATCCCACGATCGCAATCGACACGCTGTCCATGACCTTTGCGCTCCCCGGCCCGCCTTGACTTGCCTCCGGACAACATCAATAATGAGTGGCTCCGTACGTGAGTGTCAACCGGCCGCCCGGCCGCCGGTCGGGAACTCATCCGGCCGTCCATCACCCTTAGACCGACATCGGCGAAAAGGGAGTATCCACTTGGGGAGTCGACCATGAAACTTAGAAGGCTGGGAGCCAGCGGCGTTTCGGTTTCGCCCATCTGCTTCGGGACCATGCTGTTCGGGAACCCGACCCTGGAGAAGGAAGCCACCAGCCTGGTGCACCAGGCCATCGAACGCGGCCTCACCTTCATCGACACGGCCAGCTCCTACGAGGGCTACAACCGCAGCATCGGGAGTGCGGGAGGCGTGGCCGAGGAATACCTGGGAAGAATCCTCAAGGGCAAGCGTGACCAGGTGGTGCTGCTGACCAAGATCGCCAACGCTCTGGGGCCGGGCCCCCACCAGAAAGGAGGATCCAGGATTCACCTCCAGACCGAGCTGGAGAATTGCCTGCGGCGGCTCCAGACCGACTGCGTGGACATCCTGATGCTCCACTGGCCTGATCTGGAGACTCCTTTCGAAGAGAGCCTGCGCACCCTGGATCTGTTCGTGCGGCAGGGCAAGATTCGCTATTTCGGCGTCTCCAACTACCTGGCCTGGCAGATGTGCGAACTGCTCTGGCTGAGCGACCGCAACGCCCTGGAGCGGATCATCGCCTACGAACCGCCCTACAGCATGCTGCGCCGCGACATCGAAATCTCGGAAATCGGTTTCTGCAAAAAGTTCGGGGTCGGCATCACCCCCTACCAGGTGCTTCACGGGGGATGGCTGAGCGGCAAGTACCAGCCGGGCGAGACTCCTGCCGGCAGCCGCCTGGCGGAAGCGCCCGGTTGGATGCGTCCGCTTTCCGGCGCCATCTGGGAGAGGATCGACGTGGTCAAGGGCCTGGCGGCAGAGCTGGGCGTCAGCCTGGCCGAATACTCCATCGGCTGGGCCCTGAGGCATCCCGAGATCAGCTCGGTGATCCTAGGCATCCGCAACCAGGCGCAGCTCGAGAGCTCGATCCGCGGGGCCGAGGTGGAAATCCCCCGGGAGCACCTGGACAAGATCGACGAGCTCTTCCCGCTGGCCATGGATCTGCGATGGAACTTCGGGGGGCCCAAGGTAAGAGCCTGGGTGTAATGTTGGCTTCTCACCATTAAGCCATTGGAATAGAGGTCAGTTCCCATGCAAACACTGAAAATAGCCGCGGTGGCCATGAACGGGTTGCTGGGCCAGGCGAAGGACAATCTGCGCTCCATCGATCGGTGGGCGGCTCGCGCCAAGGACTCGGGGGCCGACCTGGTCCTCTTCCCCGAGTTGGTGGTACACGGCCACAACGATCCCAATACCTGGTACGCGGCCGAAGCCGTGCCCGACGGGCCGAGCGTCGAACACCTCTGCCTGCTGGCTCAGGCCCTGGATCTTTACCTCAGCGTGGGCCTCAGCGAAAAGGAACGCGACATCGTCTACAACACCCAGGTGCTGGTGGGCCCGAAGGGCTACATCGGGGCTCAAAGAAAGATTCACCTCTCCCGCGACGAAGTCATCCACTACGAGGGCGGATCGGAGATGCTGGTCTTCGACATCGGCAAGTGCCGGGTGGGGACGATCATCTGCTACGACAACTCCCTTCCCGAGGTCCCCCGAATCCTGGCTCTGAAAGGGGCCGATGTGCTGCTGATGCCCCACGCCGCCCGTCTGAAGACGTGGACCGACGATCCGGAATCCGAGAGAGAGGCGGCCGCCTATTCGGGCCGCTATTTCCACATGATCGCTTCAGCCCGAGCCTACGAAAACAGTTGCTACACGGTGCTCTGCAATCAGGCCGGACGAGCCGGAATCGTCGACACCTACCCCAAGGACAGCCCCAACCAACCCAACCATGCCGGCGGCTGCATCGTGGTGGACCCGCTGGGTGAGGTCACCGCCAGGACTTCGTTCGAGAAGATCGAGGAGGATATGGTGGTGGCCGATCTGCTGCCCGAGAAGCTCTGGGAAGCCCGCAGCCAGCCCAACTACACCCTGCGCCAGAGACGCCCCGAGTTGTTCGACGCCCTGGTGGAGTAACGGCAGTGGTCAGTGGTCAGTCTCACGTCCCCATGCTGGCGCCAGGAAACAATCATTAAAAAATCCTGTCCCCTGGCAGTGTCTTGGTTCTGGGGAGAGCGGCGAGGCCGCGGTTGACGTGGGTTTCCCGGCAGGACGCGCCACCTACAGGCCTTCCTTATAGAGCAGCGTAGCTGCGGCTCAGGGTAGCCCCGGGCGGAAGCCCGGGGTCGTATGAATTCCGCGCTGACGCAGCCGCGTAGGCGGCGATTTAGCAGCGTCCTCCCAAAACACGCTGTCTTCCCCTAGTAGCGTTAGACGCACCCCATTCCCCGGCACTCTCCGCGCGAGTACACCCGCCGCATCACGGCATCAGCATCCCGCCGTTGACTTCCAGGATTTGTCCGGTGATGAAGGAGGCGTCCGCGCTGGCCAGGAAGAGGGCGGCCCCCACGCAATCCTCCGGCTGGCCGTCGCGGCCCAGGGGGATGCGCTGGATCAGGCCCCGGTAGACTTCCGGAGGGGTGCGCTGCTGGTGGATGCGGGTCCGGATGACGCCCGGAGCGATGGCGTTGACGGTAATGCCGCGCGGCGCATACTCCTTGGCCCACCCCCGCACCAGGTTGTTCAGGGCCCCCTTGGCGGCCGTATAGGTGATGGTTCCGGGACCGCCGCCGCTGCGGGCGCTGATGGAGGAGGTCATGAGGACCCGTCCGCGGCCGTCGGGCAGGTGGGGGGCGGCGTGCTTGACGCAGAGGAAGACCGACTTGCAATTCAGGTTCAAGCCCGCATCCCAGTCCCGGCTGGACAGGTCCTCGGTGGGGCAGCTCTCGGTAGGCCCCCCGGCGTTTGCCATCAGGATGTCCAGTCCGCCGTAAGTCTCTACAGTGGTCGCGACGGCCCGCCTGACCTGGTCCTCATCGGTCACGTCGGCGCAGAGGGCCAGGGCCTGCCCTCCCTGGGCCGCGATTTCGGCCACGGTGGCCTCCGCCTCCGCGGCGCTCCGGGAATAGTTCACCACCACCCGGGCGCCGCAGCGGGCCAGCCCCACGGAGATGGCCCGGCCGATCCCCGTGCCGCCGCCGGTCACCAGGGCGGTGCGTCCCTCCAGGTCCACCGTCAATGGCCGTGTCATGCAGTCAACTCCTCATCCAGGACAGCCGCCATCACCTCCACGGCCTCCTTCAAGGCCTCCCGGGCAATCGTCAGCGGAGGCACGATCTTGAGGAAGCCCCGCCCCGTCACGAACAGCAGGACACCCCGGCGGACGCACTCCAGGGCAACCCGATCCGCCATCTCCACCCAGGGCTGCCCCGAATCCGGATTTCTGAGGTGGATTGAATAAAACAATCCCCTGCCGTTGACCTGTCCGATCGATCGAGGATGCCTCCGCGCGACCGGCGCCAGCCACTGTTCGAGCAGCTCTCCCAACTCCGCCGCCCGCTCCACCAGCCCTTCTTCTTCCATCAATTCCAGGTTGGCCTCGGCTGCTGCCGCGCAAATTGGGTTGCCGCCGAAAGTGCTGGACATTTCCCCCGGGGGAGCCAGGTCCATGACCTCCCTGGCCCCGATCACGGCCGAAACCGGCAGGCTGGAGCTCAACCCCTTGCCGCAGGTGATCAGGTCGGGAGCAATGCCGTAGTGTTCAATGGCGAACATCTTCCCCGTCCGTCCGATCCCGCACTGGATCTCGTCCACGGCGATCAGCACCCCATGGCGGGTCGCCCAGTCCCTCAGCTCCCGCATGTATTCCAGGGGATGGCAGGCGGTGGTGACGCCGGGAATGGATTCCAGGAGGATGCCGGCAACGTCTCCGGGGTCGAGGCCGCGGGATTGCAGATCGGCGGCGAATCCGTTTTTGCCGGGAGTGGGAAGCAGAAAGTGGCCCAGCCGATCCCGAGGGATGCCGTCCACCCGGTCTGGTCCCCAGCTGGCCGCCTTGGCCGCCAGCGTCCGCCCGTGGTAGTTCCCCTCCAGAGACAGAATTGCCGCCTTGCGGGCCGAGATCCGCTGGCCGTGCCTGCGCATCAGCGTGATGGCGCACTCGTTGGCTTCGGTTCCCGACGAGAACAGGATGGCCTTGTCCAGCCCGGGAGGCGCCAGCCTGACCAACCGCTCCAGCAACCGCTGCCGGACTTCTCCCGGGTACGCATAGGTGAACAGCAGCGGCGAATCCGTCTGCCGCCTGATGGCTTCCAGGACGCGGGGATGGGCATGGCCGCTGTTGGCCATCACGATGCCGCTGCTCAAGTCGATCCACTGGTTGCCGTAGGGATCGCGCACCTGGAACCCCTGGGCCTGGTGCCAGACAATGGGCACCATGCCGGCCATGGACCGCGGCTCAACCTCCCGCAGGCGCCGGATCAGATCGATGGATTGGGGAACGGGAATGGGGGTGACGATGCGGCGGTAT
>VXMN01000237.1 GCA_009841055.1 Acidobacteriota bacterium | reverse complement strand
TTAACAGGACGAGAGGTTCCTGCACCAGAAGCCGGCACTGGCGATGATCCCGTCCGGGATTGCGGATGCCCGGATTTCAGGACACCAGACTCTGAAGACCAAATCCTGTATATCCTGATCCTGTATATCCTGTGCATCGATGTTAAAAATCCAACTAGTGGCGGAGCGCGCCGTTGAAGCAGATCCGTCTCGCTTAGTGCCCCTTCGTCGTCCTTCGTGTTCCTTCGTGGATAGCTCTTTTTTCTTTTGTTTCAGGTTTCTTCGAGGCTGGAGATGGCCGATTCCGAACTGCAGTTGTTGCAGCAGATGCTGAGCATCCCCAGCCCCTCCGGTCAGGAATCCCGCCTGGCCCGCTTCCTGGTCGACACCATGACCTCCATGGGATTTCGTTCCTACCTGGATGGGGTGAGCAACGCCATTGGAATCGCCGGGGACGGGCCCAGGACCGTCGTGCTGCTGGGACATATCGACACGGTGGCGGGAGATCTTCCCGTCAAGGTCGAAGGCGGCCGAATCTATGGCAGGGGCTCGGTGGACGCCAAGGGCTCCATGGCCTGCTTCATCGCTTCGACCGGGCGCGTGATGCAGGAGCTCAACGGACAGGGGAAGAGGATCGTAATTGTCGGCGCCGTGGAGGAAGAGGCGGCTACCTCTCGCGGGGCCCGGCAAGCCCTTTCCGACCTCGACCCACCCGACTATTGCGTGATCGGGGAGCCCAGCGGCTGGAGTGCGGTGACCCTGGGATACAAGGGCCGACTGCTGCTGGACTATCGGCTGAAGGTTCCTCTCAGTCACACGGCCGGTCAGGAGCGATCGGCTTGTGAGCAGGCGGTTGACTTCTGGTCCGAGGTTGGGAGCTGGTGTGACCGGTTCAACGCCGGGAAGTCGCTTTTCGGCAGTCTGCAGGCGTCCCTGCGCTCCTTCAACTCCAGCAGCGACGGCATCCATGAAACCGTCGACCTGCGACTGGGATTCCGCCTCCCCGTGGGCTTCTCCCTGCAATCCCTGGAAGATTTCCTGTCGCGGACGGCCCAACCGGCCCAAGTCTCATTCTCGGGTCGGGAAGCCGCGGTGAGGCGGGACAAGTCGAACCCGCTGGTCAGGTCGTTCCTCAGATCGATCCGCGATTTTGAGGGTCGGCCGAAATTCAAGCTCAAGACAGGAACCGCCGACATGAACGTGGTGGCGCCCTTCTGGAAGTGCCCCATGGTGGCCTACGGGCCGGGTGATTCCAGCCTGGACCATACACCCCGGGAACACCTGGAGATTGCCGAGTACAGGCGGTCAATCGACGTGCTAGAATCCGTTTTACGACTTCTGTAGCTGCACCGCAGAGTAGCATCCCTATCCGCGAAGGTGGCCAGTGACCGAGCCAGTGCCGGGAACAGTCGAGGTCTTGACCAGTCCCGAGGTGACCGACAAGGAGCGTCGGCTCGGCGAGATTCTGAAGGAACTGGAGTCGGTGGTCGTGGGCTTCAGCGGAGGGGTGGACAGCGCCTACCTGGCCTACATGGCCAACCGGGTTCTGGGTGACAAGGCGCTCTGCGTGACTGCCGTCAGCCCTTCCTATCCCGCTTTTCAAAGGAAGGAAACAGCCGAGTTCGCCTCTCGCTTTCAGCTCCGCCACCTGGAGATTCTCACTGACGAAGTGGAGGATTCCCGCTACCGGGAAAACTCGCCGGATCGCTGTTATTTCTGCAAGAGCGAGCTGTTTTCCAAGTTGCAGGCGCTGGCTCGTCAGAGGGGCTTTCGGGCGGTGGCCGATGGTACCAACCGGGACGACCGAAGCGATTATCGGCCGGGGCGGCGCGCTGCCCGGGAGTATCTGGTTTGCAGCCCCCTCTCGGATGCCGAAATGAACAAGGTCGAGATCCGGGAGTTGTCCAGGCGGGCGGGCCTGCCTACCTGGAACAAACCCGCCTTGCCTTGTCTCTCCTCTCGATTTCCCTACGGCACTTCCATTACCCCGGAGAAGTTATCGATGGTGGAACGCGGCGAGGAGATCCTGCGGCACTTCGGATTCAGGATTTTTCGGGTGCGTTACCACGAAGCCCTGGTCCGGCTGGAGTTCTCCCCCCAAGAATTGCCCAGAGCTCTGGATATGGGGATGACTGCCCTGTTGACCAAGGAATTCAAGGCCCTGGGCTTCAAGTTCATTACTCTCGATCTTGAGGGTTACCGCTCGGGCGCCCTCAATGAGGTTCTGCCTTTGCATCCGTCACAAAGACCGTCCTGACCGGCGATCGGATCTGGGCGGCTCTCCTCGGTGACGGCCAAGCGGCAAAGCGATGAAAGTTCTCGTCATTGGATCGGGTGGGCGCGAGCACGCCCTCGCCTGGAAAATCGGTCGTTCGCCTCTTGTCGAAAGGGTCTTCTGCGCCCCTGGAAACGGGGGAACGGCTTCCATCGCGGACAATGTGACCTTGGCCGCGGACGACCTGCCAGGGTTGACTCGATTCGCCCTCGATCGTTCCATCGATCTTACCGTTGTCGGCCCGGAACTACCCCTGGTCCTGGGGATTGTGGATCGTTTCCGGTCCCACGGGCTCTCGATCGTCGGGCCCACCGCCGCCGCGGCCCGTCTCGAGGGGAGCAAGATCTTTGCCAAGGATTTCATGAAGCGACACCAGGTGCCCACCGCGGCCTGCGTGGTCTGCAACTCCTTCGAGGAAGCCATGGGGGCAATCCGCCGGGGCGATCTCGGCTTTCCGCTGGTCGTCAAGGCTGACGGGCTGGCGGCGGGGAAGGGAGTCGTGATTGCACAGGACCGGCAGCAGGCGGAATCTGCGGTGGAGCAGATGATGCGCCGTCGCGTCTTCGGCGAGGCCGGCGAGAGAGTCTTGCTGGAGGAGTGCCTGAGGGGCCGGGAAGCCTCTTTTCTGGTTTTCTCCGATGGGGAGCACTTTCTGCCCATGGTCCCTTCCCAGGATCACAAGAGGGTTTTCGACCGGGATCGAGGTCCGAACACCGGTGGCATGGGCGCCTACTCGACCGATGGAATCCTCTCTTCAGAGGAGCAGCAGGAGGTTGTTGAAGCCATTGTCGGGCCGACCATCCGGGGCATGGCGGTCGAGGGAAACGAATTCAGCGGAGTCCTGTATGTCGGCCTGATGCTGACGCCGGACGGCATCAAGGTTCTGGAGTACAATGTCCGGTTGGGTGATCCCGAGGCCCAGCCGGTGCTGTTCCGCCTGGAGAACGACCTGGTGGAGGTGCTGCAGGCCATCCACGGACAGACCCTGGATTCGGTGCGGTTGCGGTGGGATTCGGCCTGCAGCGTCTGCGTGGTGCTGGCCTCCGGCGGCTACCCCGGAAAATATCCGACCGGCAAGTCTATTCAAGGGATCGACGATGCCGAGGCCGTGGGGCAGGTCACGGTGTTCCACGCCGGCACGCGGTTGCAGGACGGCCAACTGGTGACCTCCGGAGGACGGGTCCTCGGAGTTACGGCCAAGGACGCGGATCTTCCTGCGGCTGTTGCCCGGGTCTACCGTGCCCTCGAGAAGGTGCGGTTCGAGCCCATGCATTTCCGGACCGATATCGGGAGGCACGGGTAGAACTGGCGGGAGTGGCCCTGGCAACCTTCAGCCTTCAGCCAGACCGCATCGTTTGTTGCTGAGCAATTCATTCTGGATCAACCTGGGAGGGGTTAATTATGGAACCTGTCGTCGGTATCATTATGGGTAGTGACTCGGATCTGAACATCATGGGAGAAGCTGCCAGGCAGCTCAAGGCGTTCGACATTCCGTTCGAGATCGATATCTGCTCCGCTCACCGTTCTCCGGCCAGGGCTTCGGAGTATGCCCGGACCGCGGCGGAACGGGGGCTGAAGTGCATCATCGCCGGGGCGGGAGGGGCCGCTCACCTGGCCGGAGTCACCGCCGCCGAAACGGTGCTTCCGGTGATCGGGGTGCCGGTGGACAGCAGCCCGCTGTCCGGTTTCGACTCGCTGCTGGCCACGGTGCAGATGCCGGGGGGCGTACCGGTCGGCACCATGGGCGTGGGGAAGTCCGGCGCGGTCAATGCCGCCATCTTCGCCGCCCAGATCCTGGCCACCTCCGATGCCGCGCTGGCGGACCGTCTGGCCGACTACAAGCGGAGTTTGGCCGACAAGATCCGGACCAAGTCCGCACATGTCAAAGCGACCTTCTCAGTCTGAGACCGCGATTGTTTTGACTCTTGACAACCGAGTGGAATCTGCTTAAGATTCCACTCCGTTCGGGCTCATGCAAAGCCGCATGCAGGTTCATTGGGGCCTACGCAGCGTCGCGTAGTCTTCTGCCGTAACACCGCCGTACTCCCCAGCCGAAAGTTCAACCAACGAAGTTCCATCCTTTTACGCCAAGGAGTAAACATGAACCCTAGAGAGCTCTTGCAGTTCGTCAGCGACGAAGGCATCAAGATGATTGACATGCGCTTTGTGGACTTGCCCGGATTGTGGCAGCACTTTTCGATCTCGGCCAACGAGATGGAAGAGGAGATGTTCGAAGAGGGACTGGGATTTGACGGTTCGAGCATCCGTGGATTCCAGGAGATCCAGGAGAGCGACATGATCCTGATCCCGGACGCCTCCACCGCCTTCAAGGACCCCTTCACCGCGGTCCCGACCCTCAACATCATCTGCAATGTCAAGGATCCGGTGACGCTCCAGTCCTATACCAGGGACCCGCGCCACATCGCGCAAAAGGCCGAAAACTACCTGAAATCGACCGGGATCGGCGATACCGCCTACTTCGGTCCCGAGCCGGAGTTTTTCGTTCTGGACGATATTCGCTTCGATCAGTCCTACAACTACGGCTACTACTACGTGGATTCCAAGGAGGGATTCTGGAATTCCGGAAAAGAGGAGAACCCCAACCTCGGTTACAAGCCCCGCTACAAGGAAGGCTACTTCCCCGTTCCTCCGATGGACAGTCTTCAGGACATCCGCAGCGAAATGGTTCTGTTGCTGGAGGAGATCGGGGTCGAGGTGGAGGTTCACCACCACGAGGTCGGCACCGCAGGGCAGTGTGAAATCGACATGCGGTTCGACACCCTGACCAGCATGGCGGACAAGTTCCTGAAGTACAAATACATCATCAAGAATGTCGGACGACGGCACGGAAAGACCGTCACCCTGATGCCCAAGCCGATCTTTCAGGACAACGGGTCGGGAATGCACATCCACACGAGCATCTGGAAGGCCGGGAAGAATGTCTTCTACGAGCCCGGCGGCTACGCGGACCTGAGCAAGACGGCCGTCTACTACATCGGCGGAATTCTCAAGCACACGCCCGCCCTGCTGGGTTTCTGCGCGCCTACCACCAATTCCTACCGTCGCCTGGTTCCGGGATATGAGGCGCCCATCAACCTCATCTATTCCCAGCGCAACCGTAGCGCCGCGGTCAGAATTCCCGCCTATTCCCGAAGCGAGAAGGCCAAGCGGGTGGAGACGCGTTTCCCGGATCCTTCCTGCAACGGTTACCTGGCGTTCGCGGCCCTGTTGATGGCAGGCCTTGACGGAGTGCAGAACAAGATTACTCCTCCCGATCCCATCGACAAGGATCTCTACGATCTGGCTCCGGCCGATGCCGCCAATGTGAAGTCGACTCCCGGCAACCTCGAGGACGTGCTCAATGCACTGGAAGACGACCATGACTTCCTTCTCAAGGGAGACGTCTTCACCAAGGACGTGATCGAAACCTGGATCGACTACAAGCGATCCCGGGAGGTCGACCCCATGCGGTTGCGGCCCCATCCCCACGAATTCGCCTTGTACTTCGACATCTGATTCCCGTCGACGAAGTCGCTTGCCCCGGTTCCTCTGCCGGGGCAAGCGGCGCTCCCCCCAACGGGCTTTCGCCCCGCCTGACCCCCAGGGCCAAGCGTGCTGCCGCGTTCGCGGCTCTACTCCCCTACGCGACGTTGCCCGATGACTCGCCCCGGGCTTTTGCCCGGGGCTCTATTCCAAATAGAAAAGCACGTTTCCCCTTGCAGCCTTGTGGGTTAGGTGAGAGCTGCGAAGCTGC
>VXMN01000365.1 GCA_009841055.1 Acidobacteriota bacterium | reverse complement strand
GGGTTGCCACCCGGGGCTACCCTGAGCCGCAGCTACGCAGCTCTATAAGGATGGCTTGTAAGGGGCGTCTTGCCGGGTTACCGACTCCAACCGCAGCTTCGCAGCTCTCTCCGAACCCACAACGCTGCGGCGGGATAGGATTTTCTATCGAATACCCCCCGCTGCCGCCCGGGGGTTCGAATGGAGCCGGAAGAGTAGGGGACGTTGTTGAATTAGTGGAATAACTGGATGTTCGGGGAGGACACAGGAACCGCCGATTGAAGTTTTTCCACTAATTCAACAACGTCCCCTGTGTTCCCTGGTCTTTCTTCGTGTGTCTTCGTGGTTCTTCGTGTGACTTCGTGGATAACTCTTTTTTTCTCGGCTTGGCTTTTGTCTCGTCCGGTTAGACTTTTTACCGTCCCCGTTCATCTCGTCTCTGTGAGGAGCTCACTTGAAGCTGGTACGACTGACCGACAAGCATCTGGTAGCGAGAGCGGCTCGCGGTGACACCGGCGCCTTCAATCTCCTGGTGGGCCGATGGGAGAAGCGGCTCTTCAACTACGCCTTCCGCTTGACAGGGAACCGTGAGGATGCGCTGGACGTTTGCCAGGACACTTTTCTCAAAGCCTTCCAGCAACTGCACCGACTCCAGGACCCCGCCCGGTTCGCCGGGTGGCTGTTCACCATCGCCCGCAACTACTGCCTGGCCCACTTCCGCACCCGGCAGCGCCGGGCCGAGGACGGGGAAGGGCCGGATCCCCGGGGCCTGGACGCCCTTCAGGCGGAGGGGCAGCCGGCCCGCCTTGGAGACTTGCAGGAGATGGAGCCGGCCGAGCTTCGCCTGCTGGTGGAAGGGGCGCTGGACCGGCTCTCCTTCGAGCAGCGGGAGGCGGTGGTGCTCAAGGTTTTCGAGGGGCTCCGCTTCGATGAGATTGCAGGCATTGCAGGGTGTCCGCTGAGCACGGCCAAGTCCCGGATGTACCTGGGACTGAGCCGGCTCAAGACCATCCTGAACGAAGAACCAGGGAGGAAATCATGAACTGTGAACGGTGCCGGGAACTGCTCCCCGAGGCGATCGGGGACGAACTCGATCCCCAACAGGCTGCGGAATTTCAGCGGCGTCTGGCCGACTGCGCCGATTGCCGCCGGGAGCTGGAGCTGCTGGGCCGAACGGCCTCGGTCCTGAAGTCCGCCTGGCCCGAGGAACCCATCCCCGAGCCCCTGACCTTCGGTCTGCCGGGGAGGCCCGCCGTGGCCGGCCGCTTCGGGTTCGGCTGGGGCCAACCGCCCCGCATGGCCTGGCTGGGCCTGGCGGCGGCCGCCTGCCTGGTGGTCTTTCTGGGGACCCTCTCCTTTCTGAACGCCCGCGTGCAGATCGGGCAGGGAAGCTTCACGCTCGCCTTCGGACCCGAGATTTCGCCCCCCGTCGTCCGGCAAGCGGCGCCCGCCGGAGACTCCGCCGCCCTGGTCGAGGCCCGGGTGCGCCGCCTGGTGGACCGGACGGTCGCCCGACTGGAGGAGACCTGGGAGGCCCGTCTGCAAAAGGCCGTGGCCGGAGCCGAGTCCCAATGGACCCGGCAGCGTTCGGTGGACCTCCGGCAGGTCAACGCCGACCTCAGCTACCTGCTGAGGCTGCAGGAAGCCACGCGCCAGGAGACGGCCCGCAACGAGGTGCTGATCAGCTCGGTAGCCGACCGCTACCTGCCCCGCCCCCCGGATGCGGTTGCCCGATAGATCCGGCCGAAGCAAGACGCAAAGAGACGCAAATCGAGGAGCAGCATTATGAGCAAGACACTTCCTGCAATCCTGGTCCTGGCGCTCGGCTCGACCCTTACCGGGCCTGCGGCCCCGGAAACCGTCGACCCGGCAGGATCACCCGCGGCCGCCGCAGCCGAATCCGCGACCCCGGCGCCCGGCGCCGGACCTGAGGCGGGAACCCAACCCCCCGCCCCCGTCGATCGCGTCCGGCTTCGAGGCCAGATCCAGCAGTTCCAGGCGGTCATCGAGAACGCCCTGCGGCAGGACCTGCGCAGCACCGTTCTCAGCGCCCCCAGGGGCGCCTACCTGGAGGGCTACGGGGCCGTCTTCTCCACCGAGGCGAGCCTCTACCGCATCCGCCCCCTGACGCCCTTCAGTTCCAGCCCCTACAGCAGCCAGGAACTGGAGCAGGCCTACCGGTCGGCCCTGGAGCGGGTGGACCGCCTCAAGGAGAACCTCCGCCAGGCCGTGGCCGAACACGGCTCCCTGCTGGAGCAGTTGAAGCCCTCCCACACCCTGGCCGTGATCGTCCACCTCTACAACGGCGTGGCCGACCCCGGGCGGCCCTACCCCTCCCAGTTGATCTTCAAGGCCAGCGCGGGGTCGGTCGACGACTACCGCCAGGGAAAGATCACCATGGAAGAGCTGGCCGGCCACGTCAAGATCAGCCAGTTTTAGGCCGGTTCCGAGCAAGAATCAATGGCGACTCGCAAGCTCATCGGACGCATCCTGATGGACCGCAACCTGATCTCCCCCCCGGAGCTTCAGAACGGCCTGGCCCTGCAGCGGGAGCGGCGCGACAAGATCGGCCGCATCCTGCTCGACCTGGGATACCTCTCCGAGCAGGACCTGCTGGCCTCCCTCTCGGCCCAGCACCAGGCCGAGCTCATCCCGGCCCAGGACTTTCCGGCCGTGCCCCTGATGGTCGAGAAGCTGTCGCCCAAGTTCCTGCGCCAGTTCAGGATCCTGCCCCTGGACCAGCAGGACGGGGTGCTGGCGGTGGCCATGGCCGACCCCTCCGACGAGGACACCCTGGACTCCCTGCGCATGTTCACCGGGCTGGAGGTGCGGGTGTTCCTGGGGCGGGAAGCCGACATCGACGAGGCCCTGGAACGGCTCTACGGGGGATCGGACGAGTGGGACAAGGCGGTGCAGGAGTCGGGCGAGGCTCCCGAAGAGGCCGAGGGCATCGCCGAGAACATCGAGCAATTGCGCGACATGGCCTCCGAGGTCCCGGTGATTCGCCTGGTCAACCAGATGATCTCCCGGGCGGTGGAGCGCCGGGCCAGCGACATCCACCTGGAGCCCTTCGAGAAGGACTTCCGGGTGCGCTACCGGATCGACGGCATCCTGCACACCATGGACTCTCCCTCCCCCCGGCTGAAGGCCGCCGTCATCTCCCGCCTCAAGCTCATGGCCAAGCTGAACATCGCCGAGCGCCGGCTGCCCCAGGACGGCCGCATCCAGCTCAAGGTGCTGGGCAAGGAGATCGACCTGCGGGTCTCCACCCTGCCCACCCTCTACGGGGAGAGCCTGGTGATGCGCATCCTCGACAAGAGCGACGCCAGCGGCTTCGAGCTGAAGCGCCTGGGCTTCCCCGACGACATCCTGGGCTCCATGGAGACGCTGACCTCCCTGCCTCACGGCATCCTGCTGGTGACCGGCCCCACCGGAAGCGGCAAGTCCACCACCCTCTACAGCGCCATGAAGCGCATCAACCACGCCGACAAGAAGATCATCACCATCGAGGACCCGGTGGAGTACCAGATGGACGGGATCAACCAGATCCACGTCAACACCCAGATCGGGCTGACCTTCGCCGCCGGCCTGCGCCACATCGTGCGCCAGGACCCCGACGTGATCATGGTGGGGGAGATCCGCGACCTGGAGACGGCCGAGATCGCCATCCGGGCGGCTCTCACCGGCCACCTGGTCTTCAGCACCCTCCACACCAACGACGCCCCCAGCGCCATCACCCGGCTGGTGGACATGGGGGTGGAGAACTACCTGCTGGCCTCCTGCCTGGTGGGCGTGCTGGCCCAGCGGCTGGTGCGGGTCATCTGCGGGCGCTGCAAGTCGGGCTACGCCGGGGAAGCGTCCCGCCTGCACTCCCTGGGGTTCCCACTCGACGGCGCCGACGTCACGCTCTACCGGGGCGAAGGATGCGAGGCCTGCGGCTTCACCGGGTACGAGAACCGCAACGGCATCTTCGAGCTGATGCAGCCCGACGAGGAAATCCGCCGCA
Source organism: Acidobacteriota bacterium (assembly GCA_009841055.1). Classification (GTDB taxonomy): domain Bacteria; phylum Acidobacteriota; class Terriglobia; order Versatilivoradales; family Versatilivoraceae; genus Versatilivorator. Next base: position 2,027 of record VXMN01000365.1, on the reverse strand, counting down.
TGATCGTGGCAAACGAGGCCTCCAACGTCATCGCCCACTACGCCCGCCAACAGGGCATGAGAACCCTGCGCGAAGACGGCTTCGAGAAAGTCATGACCGGCCTTACTACATTGGAGGAACTGGTAAGGGTGACGCAGGAAGTGTGATCGCACATGCCTACCTTTTTTTATAGGGCAGTCGGCAAGGACGGGGGGATCGTCAACGGGGTCGTGGAGGAATCCACCGACCGGGCGGCCGCCGTCAAGCTGCAGGACATGGGGCTGGTTCCCCTCCACCTGGGGACGCGGCGCAGCCGGCGCTTCTGGGACATGGAGATCAACTGGAAGCCGGGCGGCATCGGCTCCCGCGACCTCATGTTCTTCACCCAGGAGCTCTCCACCCTGGTCAACTCGGGCCTTCCGCTGGACCGCAGCCTGGCCATCTGCAAGGAGCTCTCCGGCAAGAAGAAGCTGCAGACCCTGGCCGACGAGATCCTGCAGGACCTCAAGCGGGGCAAGACCCTGGCCGACAGCCTGGCCGCCCACCCGAAGGTCTTCTCCAAGCTCTACGTCAACATGGTGCGGGCCGGAGAAGCCGGCGGCGCCCTCCCCCTGGTGCTGGAGCGCCTGGTGGAGTTCCAGCAGTCGGCCGACGAGCTGAGGAGCTACCTGATCTCCTCCCTCATCTACCCGGCCCTGCTGACCCTGGTGGGAGCCGCCTCCATCGTGGTGCTGCTCAACTACGTCATCCCCCGCTTTGCCGAGATCTTCGACGAGGCCGGCCGGGCCCTGCCCCTGCCCACCCAGATACTGCTGGGCGTGAGCGGGTTCACCCGGGGCTACTGGTGGGTCTTCGTGCTGGTCATGGGCGGCCTGGGAGTGGGCTTCTCCCGCCTGCTGGCCAGTCCCCGGGGACGGATGTGGTGGGACGGGCTCAAGCTGAAGACGGCGGGCATCGGCGAGATCCTGAAGAAGGTGGAGATGGCCCGCATTGCCCGCACCCTGGGGACCCTGGTGCACAACGCCGTCCCCCTGGTGCAGGCCCTGGGCATCGTGAGGGAGATCAGCGGCAACCGGGTCATCGCCCGGGCCATCCGCACGGTGGCCGAGGGGGTCAAGCGGGGCGAGGGGGTGGCCCGTCCCATGCGCCAGGCGGGAGTCTTTCCGCCGCTGGCCGTCCATCTCATCGAGGTGGGCGAGGAGACGGGGCGCCTCGACACCATGCTGCTGCGGCTGGCCGAGGTCTACGACAAGGACGTGCGGGCGGCGGTAAAGAACTTCATCGCCCTGTTCGAACCGGTTATGATCCTGGTCATGGGCCTGGTCATCGGCGGCATCGTCATCTCCACCGTGCTGGCGATGGTCAGCATCAACGAGTTGCCGGTTTGAAGAAAGGCATTGGGGTGAACTGGATGCCGGGGTCAGGCGTCCGGGGAGGAGGAAACGCAATGAAGACGCCAACGATCGAACCCGACGGCGCATCGCCGGACCGGGCGGCCGCCCCGTCCCGGCGCCGCCGGCAGAGGGGCTTCACCCTCATCGAGCTGCTGGTGGTCATGGTGATCATCGGCCTGCTGGGAGCCCTGGTGGGCCCCCGGCTGTTCCGAAACGTGGGCCGGAGCAAGATCACGGCGGCCAAGGCCCAGATCGCCAATTTCCAGGCCGCCCTGGGTCAGTACAAGCTGGAGGTGGGCGTCTTTCCCAGCACCGAGGAAGGGCTGCAGGCCCTTTGGGTCAGGCCCGCCTCGGCCGACTACTGGGACGGCCCCTACCTGCAGAAGGAGATCCCGCTGGATCCCTGGAACAACGAGTACCTCTATCGCTTCCCGGGAGAGTACGGAGACCAGCCCGACATCATCTCCTACGGAGCCGACGGCCGCGAAGGCGGCGAAGACGAAAACGCCGACGTGGTGAGCTGGCGGTAAGGACCCCCTCGCATCCATTCACGGCGTAGCCGGGAAAAACGAGAAAGCCGCGAAGCGGCCCCCCCGGGAGCGGGGGGGGGGGGGGGGGGCGGGGGGGGGGGGGGGGGGGGGGGGGGGGGGGGGG
>VXMN01000060.1 GCA_009841055.1 Acidobacteriota bacterium | reverse complement strand
CATTCTGAAAAATGTCCCCTCATGAGAAACCAAATAACCCTTGCAATTCTCCTTGGCGCACTGGCCCTCGCCATTGCCGCCTCCCCCCTCCAGGCCGAAACCCTGGAGAGCCGTGAGGACCCGTCCCTCGACTATCCGATCGAGGTGCTGGAGGCCGATCCCTACTGGCAGTCGGCCGGCAAGTGGGCGCTGGAATCGCCCCTGACCACCCTGGGAGCCATGCAAGCCATCTATCGCAAGCTGGGCACCCTGCCCGCCCAGCGGCTGCGGCTGCCGGTTCCCAACTCGCCCTGGAAGCTGACGGGGCGAGTCGGCCGGACGGGCGACGGAACCATCTACGCCGCCTTCGGCCGCTACCTCTACCACTCCACCGACGAAGGCCGAAGCTGGAAGGGGCGAAAGCTGGACAACCTTGCCGGCGCCCGGGAGGGCGAACCGGTCAGCACCGCCGCCTTCGGAAGCAACGACCAGTACATCTTTCTGGCCCACGCTCACCGGGGGCTGCTCCCCATCGACCCGGAGTCGGAGAACCCCACCTACCCGGAGGTCATCTCCCGATCCAGCGACGGCGGCCGGACTTGGCAAGCCAGCGATCCTTTGGAACACGCCTTCAAGAAAGCCGGGGGCGACGGCAATCACATCGTCAGCCTGGGCGGAGGTGAGTTGCTGGCCAACCTGGATGGGTATGGAGGACCGCGGGACCCGAACGTCAAGGAACAGGGCGGCATGGTGATCTTCCGCAGCACCGACAGCGGAAAGACCTGGAAGCCGGACTCCATCGTGCCCCGGGTCGCCGAAACCGGCTTCCTGCACCTGGGCGGCCGGCGCATGCTGGCGGCCTTTCGCAACGAGAGCGGGAAACACGACAGCAAGACGGTGCAACTGGCCAACTCGGACGACGGGGGACGCACCTGGCACAGCCATCGCCCCCTCACCCGCATGTACGGCCAGGCCCACGGGGACCTGGTCGCCCTGCCGGGAGGAGGCGTGGTGGCCACCTTCGAGAACCGCTACCCCTACGCCGACGGGGGCGCCATGCTGGCCCGGGTCAGTTGGGACGGAGGCCAAACCTGGGAACCCGAGCTCTACAAGCTCACCCGCGGCCACGGCTATTCCGGCTCGGTGGTGCTGAAGGACGGCACCATAATCACCCTGGCCGGCGACGGCCAGCTCAGCCGCGTAGGCCGCCCCACCGGCCGCCGCTACACCCTGCAGGCCGTCCGCTGGAAACCCTGGCCGAAGGGGAAGAAGGGTGGGGAGTAGCTGGACAGCTCAAGCCTTTCCGATACCTGTATCCATCCCTTAATCGGAGCCGCAACCCGTGACCCTGCTTGCCATTGCTGCTGCCGTCTCCTTGGCGCTCGTTCTGGGCGCACTGTGGGCGCTCTACGGTCGCCTCGGTGACCGGACCGAGGGGTTTGTCCTCGCCACGGGCGGCGGCGCACTCATGTTCTCCGCGGTGCTCGAGCTGATCGTGCCCGCTCAGGAATCCATAAGCCTGACGGCGACGGGGCTAACGCTGATGATCGGGGCGGGAACTTTCGCCCTCATCGACTATCTCATCGACAAGCGTTGGGGCGATGAGGGCGGCCTCGGCTTTCTGGCCGCGGCCACCCTGGACGGCGTGCCGGAGAACCTTGCACTTGGAGTGGCGCTGATCGGCGCCGGCTTCTGGGACGTCGCAGGCCTCGCCGGGGCCATCTTCCTCTCCAACGTCCCCGAAGGCGCCAGCGGCGCCAAGGGCATGAGCGCCATCGGCTGGCCGCGCGGCCGGATACTGGCGATCTGGCTCGGCACGGCGCTGTTCCTGGTCGTGGCCGCGGTGGCCGGGAACCTGCTGTTTCGCAACGCACCTCAAGAGTACCTGGTGCTGATGCAAGTTTTCGCGGGCGGCGCCATCATCGCAGCCCTCGCCACCGAGATTTTCCCCAAGGCCTACCGCCGCGACCACCAAATGGCCGGCATCGCGACCGCGCTTGGACTGCTCGCCGCACTCGTGCTGCTCCACACGGTGGTCGACTGAAACGCGGCGGTCTTTGCGGATGCACTGTTTCTTGTGTTTCTTGTGTGATGGGTGGTAGGGACGGAACCGTGGTCACAATAGCCGGAGGCCTAGGCTGCCCCGCCGGCCAGCGCTACACCCTGCAAGCCCTGCTCGGGCAACTCTGCCCGAACCGGGAATGAAAGCAAGTAGGGGGAGACAACAGGTTAATGGGAAGAGCGCAAACGGTATACGGAATGAGCACGAGAACCTGTCGCAATTCCAAAGCAATTCCAAAGCGTCTGGTGAAGAGGCATCGTCCATTACTGGTGTCGGCATCGGGATCTACGCCAACTGTTTAGCCAATGGTGGTTACTCCGAAGTACTGTAAGAGTGAAGCTTGAAGGCGATGCTTAAAGCGCCACCGGATCGTTATCGGTTTTTCGCCCTCCCAGGTCTCGAACTCAAGGTCACCACAATAGACAAATGGTGCAGCCCTACTCTGTTGAGTTTTCGCAAATCGTCGAACGAATAGATGAACCGCTATTCCGCGCTCTCGGTGTCCCCGTAATGCCTGACCGACTTTTCCTCCTTGCGTTGTCCGGTTTTGGCTTTGCCACTGGAAATGCTGTAAATCGAGGAAACGGTCGCTATATTGGTGCTCGTCTTTCATCCCTGCTTTTTCGAGGGTAACGAGTAGAAACATATGATCGCCGGTCCAAATGAAGTCAGTTTGGCTCCACTTTGCATCCTCAAAGGGTACATTCCATAACGATGCGATATCGCTCCGGCGATATTCAGCGCCAATCTCAACCCTACGCGCTTCCGCCCCCTCCGGCATCATACGGTAGCCCCTGTCCTCCCAATAGAAAAACACCTCCCGTTGCGCCCGACCGGGCAATTCTGCTGAAGGGCCGTACCACTGGCGAATGACCCGTGACAAAACGTTTTCGGTCTCTCCTGGTCGCCGTGCTGCGCTCACGTCCGCTTTGCTGAAGTTGAGTTCAAGTGCACCAGCGTCCGTTTCTACGGTCGTCCAGCCTTCGGGAATACTAGGATTGGCCTGTCGATCGGGCAGAATAAGGATGGGGCGACCACTCGAATGGCTGACCCGGCATACGAAGCGAGGCACATGCTTCAATTCCGATTGCAGGCGTTCGAGGTACTGAATGAGCCGCCATTCGCAAAGTTCTCGTGCGAATTCTCGTAGGGGCTCAGTAGCTTCCTGAGGACAATCTAAGAGGGAGTGAAATTGCTCACCCTGAAGCTTAAAGTACGCCGTGCCTCCAGTGCCTCTCCCACCGGTCCAAGCGGAAACGGGGTTATCCAACAGAAGAATCTTCAATCTCTCATCGTCATCCAATGCCGGCCCGAGCTCAGCCGCTAACGCCGCCGAGCGGCGAGCTCTTCGAGAAACACCCTCGGTGAGTTGGTCGAGTGTGATAACCCCCGGGAATAGATCGTTCCCAATCATCGTAAGTAGCACAAGCATCTTGTAACTCTTGGTCATTGGCGTGGTTTCTAGTGCACGGAGGAATGCTTCAGTCGCTCTCACCGCGGCCTGCTCTCGCGGACTCAAGTCGCCCTGAGCCCCAATGAAACCGAACCAGGAACCATAAGTACGCCGGACCGCCTTGGGGTCGTAGCCCGCGTGCCAAGTTTCCGACGCCGTAGGTCGGAGCCCGTGGCGATCACGAAAGGCGCGGTACCAGGTTTGGAGGGCATCGACCCCACGGGGAATCCGAATGAGGCGTTTCAGAATCTCGATAGCTTCCAACTCGTAGGTTACCGAACAACCAGGTGGAAGATCCAACTCGCCGCGCTCGTAGCGCTCCAGCGCCATAGCGATTTCACCGTGGCTATCGCCGACGCCCGATAAAAGCAGCATTGGCACGTTGAGGAAGGTCTGATGATTGCCGACATAGTCGATTACGTTAAGATGCGGTTTATTCTCGGATAACCGAAGGCCCCTACCAAACTGCTGGAGCCAAAGAATTTTCGATTCAGTTGGGCGCAGAAGCAATACGGTGTCGACGGCTGGAAGGTCCACTCCCTCATTGAAAATGTCAACCGAAAATACGATGCTGAGCTCACCAGCGTTCAACTGCTCTAGCGAAAGGGCGCGTGGTGCACCGGTCGGGCCGGTGTGAACCGCAACGCAAGCCGCTCCACGGTCTCGAAAATATTTGGCCATAAAATCCGCATGACGCTTGGATACGCAGAATGCAAGCGTCCGATTGCCGCCGAATCGCTGCCATTGTTTGAATGCGTTGGCTGCGCGCAGTTCCGTGGTCACGGCGGATTCGAGAACATGCTCATCAAAGCGTCCGCTCCGCCAAGGAATGTTCTCGTACTCAATCTCGTCCGGAATGCCGAAATAGTGAAACGGACAGAGCAAACCCCTGCTGATTCCCTCCGCCAAGTCGCATCGATAGACGAGATTCTCACCGCATAGAGCGAGCAGATCACCACCATCGGTGCGTTCAGGTGTAGCTGTCAGACCGAGCAGAAAATCTGGATCGAAATGTTCGATGAGTCGACGGTATCTTCCAGCTGCAGCATGGTGGAATTCATCAACGACGAGATAGTCAAATGTTCGTGAGTCGAATCGGGCCAGATGGTCGGTTCTCCCAATAGTCTGTATCGATGCGAAAACCACGTCTGCACCTGGATCCTTACTCTTACCCGTGTAATGGCCGAGGGTCGCGTTCGGCCTTATAGCCCGAAACGTTTGCCGTGCCTGACTCAAAATCTCTTCCCGATGTGCCACGAATAGGACTCGGCTGAACGATTGAGCATCAAACGCCGCAAGCCACGTCTTACCAAGACCGGTCGCCAAAACCACCAAACCGGCGCGGTTACCGCCCGCACGGACTCGATCGAGTGCTTCTAGTGCTTCGGACTGGACGGAATGCGGCGTCGGTAATTCAGTGTCATCGGAGTCGTCCTCAGCAGGTAACACCTGCCGGGATTTAGGCCGCCGACGTGCATATGCATCGATCCACTCTGTCGTGAGCGGTCGTGCCTTGGCGTGTTGGAAGAGCTGATCGAATTCGGTCGCAATTGATCGAAACCCTCTGGAGTCATGAATGGACTCCAATCGGTAGTTCCATTCAATGCCGCGATCAAGTCCCTGCGCGGTGAGATTCGAGCTGCCAACATAAGCCGCACCGGCATTTTCAACTCCGTGGAGAAGATAGGCTTTCGGATGGAATCCTAATTCATCGTTACATTCAAAGATCCGGAGCTCAGTATCCCCACTTTCAGCTAACTCCAAGTCGAGCATTCGGCGCAGCGCCCCCGGATCCGTGACACCTAGATAGTCGCCGGTAAGGAATCTTAGTCTGCCGCCGCGAGTGACGAGATCATCGAGGTGCGGGAAAAGCCGGTTAAGCCCACTCTGCGTTACAAAAGCTACGGCGATATCGATAGCACGCGCCTGACCGAGATCTTGGAGCAAACGATCTCCAATAGGACGCACCTCGGATCCGTACACCCTGGGCACATTATCCGCATATCCCACCGGAGAACCTTCGGCGACGTGCGGGAAGGAGTGGGAACGCCGCAACTCCTCAGCAAATGGCGCTTCAAGAGCGAGGTAGTTACCATATCCTGGGATCACGTGGCGTACGCCGCCCCTGGGATCGGGCACGTCGCCCTCGTAGCGTGGGATCACATGCACATGGAGGTGAGGAACGGTTTGGCCAGCAACTTCTCCCACATTTACACCGATGTTGAAGCCTGCGGGGTCTGCTTTTGTCAAGATGACGCTTCGGGCGATATTGATTCCCTCGAGCAGCGCTAACTGCTCCTCCAAGCTTGCCTCGAACCAGTCAAGGATGTGGCGACGGGTGACGACAAGCGCGTGCCGGGGGGACACCGGAAACATGTCCCAGAGGCCGAGGATCAACTCCCCTTTGTGAAAGACTCTGTCCGCGTCCGGACGACAAAACGGGCAATCCGTCATGGCTCAAGCAACCTAAGGAAGCTCTGATTTATTCATTCCTCTCATGAGATCATAAAAGGGTCGGTGAC
>VXMN01000120.1 GCA_009841055.1 Acidobacteriota bacterium | reverse complement strand
CTTCTCGGCTTCACGCAGGATTTGAACCGCCGGAGTCAATCCACCGACGCGCGCGGGCTTCAGGTTGATCCAACCGCAGGCGCCGAGATCGATGGCCTGGCGCGTGCGTTCCAGCGAGACGATGCTCTCGTCCAGACACAACGGGGTCTTCAAGTGCCGCTGCAGCTCGGCATGGTCCAGAAGATCGTCGTGCCTCAGCGGCTGCTCGATCATGGCCAGACCCAGCGAGTCCAGGGCCTGGAAAACGGGCAGATCCCGGAGGCGGTAGCCGCTGTTGCAGTCCACGTGCATCACCAGCTCCGGGAAAGCCTCACGAACGCTGCGAACCATCTCCACGTCCCAGCCGGGCCTGAACTTGAGCTTGACCCTGGGAAAGCCGGCCTCCACCGCGCCCCCGATGGTTTCCAGCAGCTCGGGGACGGTGTCCATCACCCCGAAGTCGGCCCCCACCTCGATGGTGTCGCCCCGGCCACCCAGCAGTTTCCAGAGCGGCGTTTCCCGCCTCTTGGCCTCCAGGTCCCACCAGGCCAGGTCCAGGCCGGCCTTGGCGAAGGGGTTGGCCTTGAAGGGCGCCAGTTGCTGCTGCAGGGCCTCTCCCGAATCGATCTCCTGCCCCAGGAGCCGGGGCGCCAGCCAGTCCCGAATCAGGGCGAAGACCCCTCCGGCCCACTCCGGGGAATAGAGGGGCGATTCCCAGGGAGTCGTCTCCCCCCAGCCGTCCACCCTCTCGGACGACATCCTGACCAGTACGCTCTCGATCACGTGCCCGTCGCCGTAGGCGGTCCGGAAGGGGTAGATCACCGGCATGGCTACCCGGTGGAGTTCGATGGCCTCGATTTTCATGGTTCTCCAGGAAAAGAGGGGCTGGGGCGCCGGCTGAACGCCCCCGAATGAGGCCCCGGAGGGGCTGGCAACCCTCCCCGCGAAAAGGGGCAAATCCCTTGACTCGGGGTCAAAATACAGTATTCTGTCCGCGATTTACAACCTGCATCTGACCCGCATTCGATCCCCCTGAAGGGAATCCGTGCGGCGGTTCCGCCGGAAAGTCCCGGCGTCCGCTCTCGAAGAGCCGTTCCCCCAAAGGAGGACCCGTTTCCACAGGAGGAGCAGGAGCCATGAGACTCGCCATTCGATCCGCCGCAGCGGCCGCCATTTTGACTCTGGCCCTCTCCTCAGGTGCCCTGCGGGCCGGAGAACCCATTCTCTGGGTGGAGGATTCCTTCGAGGACTTTGCCGACGGCAAGTTGGACGCGGCCGGACACAACCTCTACGTCAGCCGGGACGGCGCCCTGCGCACCATTCACCGATTCGATCTCAACCGGGACGGGTACCTGGACCTCATTTTCAACAGCACCCACGACAACTTCACCTATATTCCGGCCACGCTCGGCCTGATGGAACCCTCGCGCCGGGTTCGGCGTGCCGAGCTGGCGGTGGAGGGCAGCCTCGGAGTTGTGCTGGAGGACCTGAACCGCGACGGCCACCTGGACGCCCTCTTCTGCCCCAACCGCAGCGGCCTCCAGAATCCCAGGCGACTGCTCACCATCCTGTGGGGGAGCGAAGACGGCTGGTCCAACCAGCGAAGCCACGGCCAACTACCGGTCCACGGCGCCCTGGCGGTGGCCGCGGCCGACCTGGACCGGGACGGCTGGCCCGACATCGTCACCCTCAACCAGGCCGCCTGGCTTCCGGGCCAGCCCGAAGGAAACATCCTCCGTATTTTCTGGGGCAGTCCGGAAGGATTCCTCCTCACCGACACCACCGAGCTCGGCATCCCCCAGGCCCTGGACCTGGCTGCCGGAGACTTCGACGGCGACGGGTTCAAGGAAGCGGCCCTGCTGAGCGGACGCGGCCTGGTGGAGATAGTCCGAGGCCGGGCGGCCCCGGGGGCGACCCGGGAGCTGATCCGACAGGAGGTGGTGCTCCCGGGCGATGAGGGTCTGTGCCTCACGGCCGCCGACGCCGACGGCGACTCCCGCATCGACCTGTTGGTGGGGACCGACCGAGGCAAAGTCTACTTCGTGGGCGGAAAAGCCGGACCCGGCTGGGGAGAGCCCGGCGCCTGGGCCGCTCCCAACGCCTCCCACATCGCCGTAGGCTATCTCAACGGCGACGGGCATCCGGACCTGGTGCTGACCGACTTCACCCTGGCCCGCGCCGGAGGGGGTGAAGCCGCCGGAGCTGCCGAAAGCGTGGCCGAGCCCGTCCAGATTCTCTGGGGATCGACGGACGGGTTCGACTCAGGCCGCTCCACCGGCCTGGCCATTGCCTACGCCCGGTCCAGCGCGGTGGGAGACCTGGACGGAGACGGCCACCAGGACCTGTCGGTGGCGGTCCATCAGAGCTCGAAACAGTTCGAGACTGATTCACTGGTGTTCCTTGGGACCGGCAGCAGCGTGCTGGACCAGCATCCCCTGACCCTGCGGACCCTCGGCGCCACCGACACGGCCATCGTTCCTCCGCGCGGCTCCCTGCCGGGCCGGGTTCTCTTCTGCAACAGCCTGGGAGGCAGCGTGGCCGAGCGGGTGCCGCTGTACGTCTACTGGGGAGGCTCCGGGGGCTTTTCCGCTTCCAACCGTTGGGAAATCCCCTTCCAGAGCGGTTATGAAGCCAGCGCCGCCGACCTCAACCGCGACGGCTACCCGGACCTGATCGTCCTGAACTCCCAGCATGCGGGCGAGGCCGCCGCAATGGATCCCACCGCCGGAGCCAATATCCTGTGGGGCGGCCCCGGCGGCTTCGACCTGGAAGGACGGCGAACGGTGGTGCGGGAGCGCAACCTGGGTTCCAGCAACGTGGCCGACCTCAACCGCGACGGCTACCTGGACCTGGTCCTGGGCGCTTTCGAAGCCAAGAAGGGGAAGAATTTCCTGGTGATCCGCTACGGATCCAAAGACGGTTTTCTCCCGGCCGACCGGCTGGCGCTGCCCTTCGACTATCGCACCGTCGGCAGCCTGGTCGCCGATCTGAACGGAGACGACTGGCTGGACACCGCCTTCGTCTCCTCCCAGCAGAACCGCCTCCACATCCTCTGGGGCGGCCCCGAAGGGTTTTCGCCGGAGCGCCGCAGCCAGCTCCGCATTCCCTTTCCCATCAGCCTGGAAACCGCCGATTTCAACGGGGACGGGCAACTGGATTTGGCTGTGGGCAGCTACAGTGACCCGGTGTCCCACCACCACGACATGGGACTCTCCATCTTCTGGGGAGACCGTGGGGAATTCCGACCCTCCAACGCCCAGTGGCTTCCCGGCTTCACTCCCATCGGCATCGCAGCGGCCGATTTCGACGGCGACGGTTACCTGGACCTGTTCTCGCCTCACTACCTGGGGGAGCTGACCCGTGAATCGGTGGCCTCCTACCTCTACTGGGGAGGCCCCCAGGGGTTCGAAACCCGCAACCGCACCATCCTCATCACGGATTCGGCCCACGACTCCATGGCCGGCGACTTCGACCAGGACGGACGCCTGGACCTGGCTGTCTCCTGCCACACCCGGGACGGAAACCACCACACCGACTCCAAGGTCTTCTACAACGACGGAAACCGCTTCCGTAATCCGCGGGTGGAGCACCTGCCCACCATCGGCACCCACTGGATGTGGATTCAGGACGTGGGCCACATCCACCACCGCCAGTGGAAACAGGTCTACGGCTCCTCGGTTTTCGCCTGGGACCGGGAGGTCTCGGCAGGCCGGCTGACCTTCCGGGCCGAGCAGCCCAAGGGAACCGGACTGAGCTTCCAGGTCCGATCCTCGCCGGACTCAAAGGGACTGGCCAAGCAGGCCTGGCGCCCGCTGGAGGAGGGAGCGTTCGATGTGAGCCCCGGGGACCGGCGCCTGCAGTACCGGGCGGTGCTGGAATCGGGCAACGGAGACCTCTTTCCGGTCCTGGACCGGGTCGAGATCCAACTGGAGTAACCGCGACAGCGCGGTTGAAAGGGTGTCACCATGAACGAAAGCAGGCGGTTGGGCGGGGCGATCCCGTTTCTGGTTGGGCTGGCAGTCGTCTGCTCCGCACCGGGGTGCGCCCCCGCCTCGGACCCCACGGCTCCCGGGGCCAAGCTCCACTGGAGGAAATCCACGCCCCTTCCCGAGCCGCGGGCCGGCCATGCCGCCGGCCTGCTGGACGGCAAGTTCGTGATCGCCGGCGGCACCTGGTGGGTGGGAGAGAAGGGCAACTGGACCCAAAAGATCTTCTCGGCCAGCACCCACGCCTTCGATCCCGAGACCGAGACCTGGGAGCGGCTGCCGGATGCGCCCTTCCCCTTCGGCTACTCGGCCCATGCCGTGGTGGAGAACCGGCTCTACGTTCTGGGCGGCTTCGACGGCAGGCAGGAAATCCGAAAGATCCTGAGGCTGTCCCGGAAGGGAGACGGATACGAGTGGGAGGTCTTCGGCGAGCTGCCCGGGACCCGCCTGTTCGGATGGGCCGGCAGTTCCGGGTCTTCCCTCTATCTGCTGGGCGGAGTGGAGCGCTTCGAACCCACCGACGAGGCCGGCACCTGCTGCACCTCCAGGACGGCCACCACCAGCTTGAGCGTCCTGGACACGGCCGTGCCCGAAAAGGGCTGGCGCGAGCTGTCGCCCTATCCCGGTGGAAAACGGTGGCTGTTCGCGGCCGAGGGCGACGGGAAGAGCTTTTGGTTGTTCGGCGGGATCGACACGCCCGAAGCCGGAGTTCCGCCTATCCGGTTCAACCAGGCCCTGCACTACGACCTCGAGCAGGACCTCTGGGAGGAACTCCCTGCCCTTCCCGACGAAACCCTGGAGGCCAGGCCGCTGGTTCCGCTTCACATTCCAGGGAGGATCCTCTTCATGAGCTTCGCCAAAACGGTGTGGCAGCTCGACCTGCAAACCCTGGAGTACAGCCGGCTGACACCCCTGCCCGAAGAAGCCTTCGTGGACAAGTTTGCCTTGATCGACGGCCGCATCATCGGAGCCGGAGGAGAGAACAAGATCGAGTCTTTCCGTCGGCGGTCGGAATGGACCTTCATCGGGGAATTCCGGCCGGAGTAGGTGACAAGCGAAGTGTGAAGTTTGAAGTGTGAAGTTTGAAGAGTGGGGAGTGGTCAGCCGAGCGTTTCGGGAACAGGTATGCAGCTGATGAACTGACTGAAATTATTTGAAACAAACATTGGTGAACCACAAAGGCCAAAAAAAGAAATCCACGAAGACACACGAAGAACGACGAAGGGCCACGAAGCGAGACGGATCTGCTTCAACGGCGCGCATTGCCACTAAGGATTATTAACATCGATGCACAGGATATTCAGGATACACAGGATATGGTCTTGGGAGTCCGGCGTCCTGTAATCCTGGGCATCCGCAATCCCGGACCGGATCATCACCCGAGCCGGCTTCTGGTGCGGAAATCTCTCGTCCTGTTAATCCTGTGCATCCTGTGAATCCATGTTCAATAATCCGGCCATGATGATTTGTTGTTTCACCCTCGTATGATCCGCCCGGTCGTGGGCGGCGGAGGCGCGTCTATCCACGAAGGGACACGAAGAAAAGAATATGGCCCCTAACACCCTGCCCTCCTCAATTACCGAGAAGCTGTTGGCGGCCGTCAATCCCGAGCGCCTGCTGCGGACAGCCACAGCCCTGGTGGAGGTTCCCAGCCCCACCCGAAGCGCCGGAGCTGCAGCCGACCGGCTCGCCGCCATTCTCGCGGAGGACGGATTCAAGGTGGAACGCCCGGTCGCCGACTGGCCCGAGTCCCCGGCGGTGGTCACGCGTTTCGACAATGGCAAGCCCGGCCGCACCCTGCAGTTCGACGGCCACCTGGATACGGTTCACCTGCCCTTTGTGCCTCCCCGCTTCGAGCAGGGCGTGCTGCACGGCTCGGGCGCCTCCGATATGAAAGGGGGGATTGCCGCCTTCGTGGAGGCATTGCGGGTCCTCCGGGAGACCGGAGCCCTGTCGGGCGGAGGCATTCTGCTGACGGCCCACGATCACCACGAAGGGCCCTGGGGGGACGGCCGCCAGGTGCGGGCTCTGATCGATGCCGGCTACACGGGAGACGGGG
>VXMN01000174.1 GCA_009841055.1 Acidobacteriota bacterium | reverse complement strand
GAGCCAGCACCGACGGGCTCCATCGGAGAGATTCGTCGACCGCTTCGCGCGCAACTACACCTCGGCGATGTTTCTGTTGGCGGCCGGCATCGCAGCGGGCCCGCCGTTGTTGGCCGGCGAGCCGTTTTCGCCCTGGTTCTACCGCGCCATGTTGACGCTTCTCATCTCCTGCCCCTGCGCCCTGGTCATCTCGACGCCGGTTGCGATCGCAGCGGCAGTCGCCAAAGCCGCCCGGCGCGGGCTGCTGGTCAAAGGCGGAGCTTTCCTCGAGGAAGCGGCCCGCGTTCGCGCCGTCGCCTTCGACAAGACCGGCGTGCTTACGGCCGGCGTGCCGAAGGTCGAGGAGATCGTGCCGCTGCAGGGACGAGATCTCTCCGGAATCCTGGCTCGACTGGCAGCGCTCGAGAACTACAGCGAGCACCCGCTCGCTCGTGCGATCGTTGCCCATGCCGCCGAACGGGGCATCGTGCTCCATCGGGTCGAACAGTTCCACATCGAGCGCGGAATCGGCGCCTCGGCTGTCATCGGAGAGACCCGCTTCTGGGCCGGCAACTCCCGCATGCTCGATCACGCCGGCGCGGAATTGGGTCCGGAAGCGCGCGCCTTGCTGGCGTCGCAGCCCGGCACCGTCGTGATCTGCGGGGAAGGCGAGACGCCCTGGGCTCTTGTGCGGCTCCGCGATCCGGTCCGCCCGGAGGCAAGCCGCGTAGTCGCGGAGTTGCGCGAACTCGGAGTCACTCATACCGCCATATTGAGCGGCGATCATCACTCCGCGGTCGAATCGGTCCGCCAGGAGGTGGGGATTGACGAAGCCCAAGGCCCCCTGCTGCCGGAAGAAAAGTGCGCCGCCATCGAAGCACTCGAGAAACACTACGGGCGCACGGCCATGGTCGGCGACGGCGTCAACGACGCCGAAGCGCTCGTCGCCGCTTCCCTCGGCGTCGGGGTGGGAGGCGGCGGGGCGGACATCGCCCTGGAGTCGGCTCATGTCGTGCTGATGTCACCCCGTCTCGAGCTGTTGCCGGATCTCATCCGGACCGGGCGTTTCTGCCTGCGCGTAATCCGCCAGAACGTCGCCATTGCCCTCGGCTTCAAGGTGCTCTTCCTGGTATTGGCGGCCCAGAACCTGGCCACCCTGTGGCTGGCGGTCGCCGCCGATATGGGAGCAACCCTGGTGGTGATCTTCAACGGCCTGCGACTGCTTGGCGGGCCAAGATCCCGCACTGAGTAAGAAGACCCTCCAATTCTTCCGAGAAGCATTCCCCGTAGTCGGTTCGCCGCCGTTCCCCATGGCTGCTCCGTTCGGCGGTCCGCCGGTTCGGGGCTTGCGGTGAAACGCCGGCCCTGGACTCGCCCGAGGAGACCTTCGAGCGGGTGGGCCGAGTGCTGCAAGCCCGCTATTCCCCGAAGGCCTCACCATAAAGCTGTTTATACAAACGGTAGTTGCGGTGGAGGATCTTGACGTAGTTCCGGGTCTCGGTGAAGGGAATATTTTCCACGAACTCGGCCGCTTCCCGGTAGTCGCCCTCGCTGAGCCACAGGTTGACGGGGTCGGGCCCGGCATTGTAGCTGGCCACGGCCCGGTCGACGTTTCCCTCGAACTGTGCCAGGCGGTCGGCCAGGTACTGGCTTCCCAGGCGAATGTTCAACTGAGGAAGGAAGAGTTGGTCGATTGAGAAGCGGTCCAACTGGAGTTGGCGCGCCACCCTCCTGGCAGTTGGGGGAATGAGCTGCATCAGTCCCCGGGCCTGCGCGGACGAAACGGCTCGGGGGTCGAAGGCCGATTCCTGGCGGACCAGGGCCACCAGCAGGTAGGGGTCGAGCCCGTGTCTTCGAGCTTCCCGCGCAAAGAAAGCGGCGTGCTCGATGGGCAGGAGCATCCGCCAGATCTCTCTTGGGAGCGTGGCGAATGACCGGTAGACGAAGCCCGGGAAGAGTTGCTGCAAGTGTGATGTGGAGGCCCGGTAGTGCCCCCCCCGGTGGAGGAGCATGGCTGCCTGAAGCCGCGTGCCTCGCGTGTTTGGGCTGGTCCGGAGGTACTCCCCGGCAGCAGCCTCGAACATCCGGATCAAGCCAAGCGTCCTGACTCTGGCGGAAAGCCGTCCCGGCAGGTCGGGAACCTGAGCGGCTTTGGAGGAGAAGCGGGCGGTGGTGCGGCGCTTGAAACGGTCCAGAATGGCGGAAAGCGTCGGCTCCACCGCGGCCCGATCCGTCTCGGTCGGCGGGTTTCCTGCCAGGCGCTCCCTGGACCTGTGGGCATAGTAGTGGTTGCTGAAGAGCTCGGTGATTGCCTGGAAAATGGATCGGGCCTGGGCGGGGTCGCCGGATTCTTCCCGAATGCGAGCGGTCCAGTAGAGAGAGGCCGGCCGGTGGGGCGAGCGCGGAAACCGCTGGAGATGTTCGGTGAACAGGGCAAGGGCCCTGCCATAGTCGCGCTGCCTGTAATGGTACCAGGCCACACGCCAGTGGCCGCGTGTGACCCGTCGTCCGCTGGAAAAACCGTCGGCCATCTTGCGGTAGAAACGGTTGGCCTCATCCAGCTCGCGCTTGACCAGGCGGGAGTTCGCCAGGCTGAACCAGGCTCTCTCCAGCCAGGAGGAACTCGGGTAACGTCGCTCTATCTGTTGAACGGTTCGCAGGAAGGAATCGTCGTCCTCGAGCCTGCGGTAGTTCTCGGCCCGGTAGAACAGGGCCTGAGGCTGCAGCGCAATATTGGACGGCAAGGCCTGCAGCGTTCGCAGAGATTCCCGTTGCATTCGGGAGTGAAATTCGGAAATGGCCTGCCATAGCTGAAGCCTGGCCTTCTCGGCGGATGAGCCGGTCGCTTGCACGGCCACCTTCAATGCCTCCACTGCCGGGCGGTAGCGCTTCGCCTTGTAGAGGGTTTCGGCTCGCGTCAGCTTCCAGCCGGGCGGAACCTCGAAGGACTCCCGGGGATGGTCGAGTTGCAGCCGATCGATGGCCGCCAGTGCCTTCCGGCTCGCCCGGCTCAAGGGAAACCGGTAGTGCAGGCGGAGGTAGCCGTCGATGGATTGTCGGGTTTCCCCGCGGGACTCGTGAGCCGCCGCGGTGTAGAAGAGAGCCTCTGCAGACTTGGATAGGTGGGGCCAATCCCGATGAGAGTCAAAAATCAGTTGAGGGTTTCCCGCCACGAGAGCGTCTTCCCAGAGGAATGCGACGGCCTTCCGGGCAAGATGGCCTCGGGGAAACCGCCTCAGGTAGGTTAGCCACCCCTCGATGGCGCGTGCGGGACGATTGAGCCTGTGCAGGGTCTCGGCGTGGTGATAGAGAATGAAATCCGGGATGGGGACCTGGTCGGCGCCGACCAGCGCCAGCTCCAGCGCGTCCAGCGCCGATTCCAGGCGACCCTCCTGAAGGTCCCGGTAGCCCAGCAGGTAGTACCCGAGCGCGGCCAGAGGACTCTGCGGGTTCTGTCGGCTGAACTCCAGCAGTTCCAGCCGGGCGGAAGTCGAATTTCCATCCGCGAAATTGCGGCAAAGCCGCTCGAATCGGACCTCGTCCGGACCCTGGGCCAGGGCTCTGAGGCCCCAACCGGTGGGGAACAGGAGCAGGAACAGCAGGACCGCGAAGACCCACCGGAGCACGAAGGAACTCTTCTCACCAGGAGTTGCTCTCTCGAGAACGTGGCGAAGAGAGAGGGTTGTGTTTGACGCCATTTCGGAGAGGCACAGCGTTGCGGAAGGATGCTCTTGAGCCGCCGTTCCCCGGCTGTCGGAACTCTTTTCTAAAAGACTAATTATAATAGACTTACTAAGGATATTCCCCTTCCACCCCCTCATTATATCCCTCTGATCGAACCGAAATCCACTGGACCGTCCAGGGCGTTGGCGGACAAGTCCTGCGATCGTTCGGCCCCGGAGACTCCTTGTCCGGAACCGACCATCCGGGAGAGGTTCGCCGTGGCGTTTCTGCGCAGCGTTCGGATCTGCGCAGCAGCACCTCAGTATTCGCGCCTGATTGGCCCACTCCCGGTCGAATCTGGGTGAAGGCGACACGAGAAAGCTGAAATACACTTAAAATACACTATTTAAGATAGGGCATTCTCTTTTAACTCACACTAGATTGTTATTATCGTCTGTCCGTGGTTGCCGCGCAGGATCACGTCTTGGAGATGTCAATGGGGAGGTGGTTATGTCGGGTAGGCGATCGTCCTGGATGGTTCTTTTGGGGTGCAGTGTCGTTCTGGCTGGTTTCCTTGTCGAAGTGCGCCCCGCCGCCGCACAGACGCAGGGAGATTGTCCAGTCCCTGCCGGCGTAACTCTTCCTGCGGACCCGAGTGTAACGGCTCAACAGGTGGAAGACGGCAGCGCCAGCCTGATGGACTTCGCGCTGGCCGCGAGAGAACGATTCAAGAGCCAGACCCTGCAAGTACAGAACCTGGATCAAGTACTCTACTTTGGATGCATTGTCCGTCAGGAGGGAAGTGCTTATCGTTCCGGCTCCACCTATCTTGTGCAACTGATGCTGGATGGCAGGGTGTTCGTCCATGCGAAGAACATGGCATTGTCGGGGACGCTGCTCAACCCCCTGATCTATGCAACGATCCTTACTTCGCTGGGAGTCGAACCGGCGGTGCTGGCCGGCTTGGCTTCTCCCGATCCCGCTACCGCCGCCCAGGCTCGCACCGCCCTCCTGGACACATTGTCGCAAGAACCGGCTGCCCCGTTCGATGCGACCACCCCTGTTCCAGGCCTGCGGCCAGGGATTCCGGGCGCCTCCGGCTATGCCACCGTCTATGTCTCGGTCAATTTCGGAGGCCCGACCGTGCTGCTCGCCGGATTCGATCTCAATGAATCCCACCTGGCTCAAGAAACCATCGACTATGGCAACCCGTCCGTTACGGCCGCAGACGTGGTGGACCGACCAACCCTGAAGGCCTTCGTTACGGAAGCCGGGGAGTACTTTCTCCAACTGCGGGAGGCCGGCGATTTCGCGGCGGCGTGGAAAGCCAAGATCGCCTTGCGGGATCCAAACGGGCCCTGGAGACACGGGCCCGTGTATCTCTACGTCCTGGACCTTACCAGCAACATCATATTGTTTCACGGCGCGTTTCCGGATCGATTCGAGCTGCGTCCTCTGGTAGCGACTGTCCGGGACGTCGTTACCGGAGAGCTCATACTGCCTCAGGTCATCGAAGCGGCGAAAAGCAACCCGGAAGGCGGTTTCGTGGAGTATTACTTCGACGACCCCACCGACGACACCGACAGCGCCGACATTCCCAAGGTGGGCTACGCCCGGGAGTTCAAGACTGAAATCAATGTGGGCTCACGCGTAGTCCCGTTCAATTTCATCGTTGGATCGGGCTTTTATACGAGAACCGCTCCCGCGGACTCCATGACCCGGTTCGTCCCGGTGGTGCTGGACTCGAGGGGGAAGCGCACCTCCCACTTCACTTCCGAGCTGGCCCTCACCAACCGGGGATCCGATTCGGCCATTCTCAACTTCACCTATACGGCCGATGCCGGCGGGCCGAGCGACCCCGCCACCGCCACCGACATGCTGGGTCCCCACCAGCAGATGATCGCCTCCAACGCCATCGAGTATCTCAGGGGGCTGGGAGTTCCCATTCCCGAAGCCGGCAACCGGGTGGGGACCTTGCGGTTGGATGTGTCGGGTTCTTCCGACGTGAGGGCGGTGGTCCGGACCACCACCCCCACGGCCGTCCCCGAAGGGCGCGCCGGGCTGGCCTATCCGGGAATTCCGGAAAACGAGGGATTCCACGACGAAGCCGTCTACCTGTGCGGACTGCGCGAAAACCCTCGGGACCGCTCCAACGTGGCCGTCCAGAACATGGGGTCGGAGGGTTCGATCACCTTGAGGATCACGGCCTTTTCCGGCAATCCGGCCGATCCGAGCGGCCAGGTGGTGTGGGAAGGCTCGCTGGGCCCCGGGGAGTTCCACCAGGCAAACGGCGTGCTGCAGATGGCCGGCAAGGCCGATCCGATGTCCGGAGGCTACGTCAGGGTGGAGCGTGTGGAGGGAATGGCGCCCTTCTACGCCTACGGAG
>VXMN01000006.1 GCA_009841055.1 Acidobacteriota bacterium | reverse complement strand
CGACCTCGCGCAAGCCGCCATTGGTCCCGGCATGGCGGTATACACCCGCTACGCCTTGCCATTCGCAGCTTAGCCCTGCAGCGCATGGCCACAAGCGGCCATTGCCGACTAATTCTGCATCAGATCGTGATCGCAGGTAGACGCGTCAGGCCCCGGCCTCCGTAAGTCGCAGGCGTCTGGTTTCGCGGATGCACGAAGGATACTGGAAAGGCGAATCGTCGAGCAGCACCCTTTCCACCGCCACGGCGATGCAGCAATAAACCTACGTCTGAAACGATTCTCCGACGCTGACCACCTTCCCGCTCAGATAGTTCTACCGGGCTGAAAGGGCAAGATTCGGAGCGACCGGTCGCTATTCCTGGAAGCTCGGGCGTCCCTGCCGCACAAACCTTGGAAAAACCGGTCACACCCCACGCTTCGATCGACCGGGATTGGTGCAGTTCCTCACCTTTTGCCTAGCAAAACAGGGTTTGGTGCGCTCTACAAGGCACTGGCCGTGGATGGGAAGCATTTTGCAGAAATAAGGTGCGGGCGGGACGCCCGCGCTCCCGGGTGGCTCTCTTCAGGACCTGTATTGCCTCCACCGCGAAAAATGAAGTTAGAATTTCATCTGCGCCGTTCACTACGGGCGGGAATCTTTGAGCGCTCGCGCCAGTGCGAAAACAGCCGATGACCTCCATCCCAGAGCTCGATCGCGAACAACTGAGGCAAGCCCTGGCGCGCGCCGCCGCGATGCTGCTGGATTCACGAGTCCCGGCGGGCCACTGGGAGGGCGAGTTGTCCAGCAGCGCCCTTTCCACCGCCACGGCGGTGCTGGCGTTGGCCGTGGTTCTGCGAGAGGGAGAACGGCGGCTGGACCGGGCCCTGCTGGATACCTGCCGAGGGCTGGCAGACCGGGGAGCGGACTGGCTGGCTGAAAACCAAAATTCGGACGGTGGTTTCGGTGATACGGTGGGGAGTCCAAGCAACCTGAGCACCACGGTGCTGGTCTGGGCGGCCCTGACAGCCACGGAGAGTAGTTCCGACCAATCACTGGCCGCCACCCGGGCCTGGATAACCAAGAACGCCGGAAGCCTGGACGGAGATGCGCTGGCGGCGGCCATTTCGGACCGCTACGGAAAAGACCGGACCTTTTCGGCGCCTATCCTGACCGCCTGCACTTTGGCCGGAGCCTTTGGATCGGATGCCCGCGCCTGGACACGGGTCCCTCAGCTCCCCTTCGAGCTGGCCGTCTGTCCCCCGCAGTGGTTCAAGTGGTTGCGCCTACCGGTGGTCAGCTATGCCCTGCCGGCCCTGATTGCCATCGGCCAGGTCCGCCATCGCTTCCGGCACACGCGAAACCCCTTGCTGCGTCTGCTCCGCTCGCTGGCGCGAAGGCGGAGCCTGGAACTGTTGCACAAGATTCAACCGGCAAGCGGGGGTTACCTGGAAGCCGTTCCGCTTACCAGTTTCGTCATCATGAGCCTGGCTGCAAGTGGCCAGGTGGGGCATCCCGTGGTCTCGCGGAGTCTCGACTTTCTGGCGGGAACCGCTCGCAGCGACGGGGCCTGGCCCATCGATACCAACCTGGCCACCTGGGTGACCACGCAGTCTCTCGCCGCCTTGGCCGCAGGTGAAAACCTGGAATCCCACCTGGGTATGGACCAGAGGGAGAAACTCCGTCGCTGGTTGCTGGATCAGCAATATCGCAGCCTGCATCCATACACCCATGCCGATCCCGGGGGGTGGGCCTGGACGGATCTTCCCGGTGGGGTTCCGGATGCCGACGATACCGCCGGAGCCCTGCTGGCCTTGAGCCACCTGGGCTCCATCGATGCCGAGTCGATCCAGGCGGCTTGCGCCGGGGTGCAATGGTTGCTTGATCTGCAGAACGGGGATGGCGGCATTCCCACCTTTTGCCGCGGCTGGGGTCGGTTGCCCTTCGATCGCAGCAGTCCCGACCTGACGGCTCACGCGCTGTTGGCCTGGTCAAGCTGGCAACAGTCTGTTCCGCCCCAACTTCGAACCGGCCTGCAGTCGGCCTCGAGGCGCGGTGTGGACTATCTGGCGGGTTCCCAACGAGAGGACGGGGCCTGGGTCCCGCTCTGGTTCGGTAACCAGTCGGCCCCCGGCCAAGAGAACCCGACCTATGGTACGGCTCGGGTGGTTCTGGCCCTCAATCGCCTGGTGCGCGACGGTGACATTCCGGTTGAAGGTTTGAGGGGGCGCGGCATTCATTGGCTGCTGGCCGCGCAAAACGCCGACGGCGGCTGGGGCGGCGCCCGGGGAGTGGATTCGACCGTCGAGGAGACGGCGCTGGCGGTGCAGGCCCTGGCCGATGCCCTGGAGGCTGCTTTGCCGACCCGAGGCCTGACGGGAACCTCCGTGGAAGCCGCCGTCTGCAAGGGCGCCGACTGGCTGATCTCGGAGACCCGAGGCGGGTCGGACTTCAAGCCGTCCCCAATCGGGCTCTACTTCTCCAAGCTGTGGTACTACGAACGCCAGTACCCCGTCATCTTCACCGTGGCCGCCTTGGGGCGCGCGGCCTCCACGGCTCATCGGTGCGCCCTGTCCAGTGCCTCGGCCGGCGGAGGGGGAAACAAGTAGCTTGCCGCGTAACCGACACTCAGGTTCACCGAGGTGGCCAATCCCGCAACCCACATCCAGTTGATCCCGCCCAGCGACCTTTCCAGCAATCCGGGGATGCCGTTGAAGAGGATTGAAAATATCATTCCCGCCGCCGCTCCGATGACCGCGCCCTTGGTGTTGACCCGCCTCGACAAGACGCCCAGGGCAAAAAAGGATGGCATGGGAGATGCGATTACGGCGGTGAGTCTTCCCAATTTTTCAAAAGCTGTCTGGCCTTGCGCCTGAAGTTGCCAGAAGGAAAAGGCCAGCACCACGGCGCCGAAAACAAAAGTCAGCGCCTTGGCCACGAAAACCAGCCGCCGCTCCGGCGCCCGGGGCAGGAGGTGTCGGCGCACGAAGTCGTTGACCGTCACGCTCCCCATGGAGTTGATGGCCGAGTCCAGGCTGGACATCAACGCGGCAAGGACGCCCGCCATGATCAGGCTTCTGACCAAGTGGGGCAGTTGGGTCGCCACAAAGGCGGGCAGCACCTGGTCGGGATGCGGAATCGCCGCCTTCAGATCCGGGTTTTGGGCGTAAAAGGCGACAAATCCCCAGGCAGTCGGAATCGAGACAAAGGCAACGAGAATCATGGCCAGCTTGCCGCCGACCATGGCCTTGAGCATCTCGCGCCGGGAACGGGTGGAGTGAAGGCGCTGGATTTCCCACTGGTTGGCGCCGAAGGAAAGCACCAGAAACATCTTGTTGAACAGCAGAACCCAGAAGGTCGCTTCGATGGTTGCGTCCAGCTCGAACGAGATCAACTGCGTGTGGGGATGTCCGGTCTCAGGAGAAATGGTGTTTGAGGCGATGCGGTAGATCTCCAACGGCTGCCAATCGAACATTCCCAGCAAGAAAAAAAGAATGGCGGCATAACCCGCCACGAAAACAGAAAACTGGGCTACGTCGGTCCAGATCACCGCCCGCATGCCACCGATCGCCGTATAGGCCGTCCCCAGCAGCGTAATGACAACGATGCACCAGCGCGCGTCGAAGCCGGTCGCCTGTTCGAATGCCATTCCCGTGGTCGTCATGGCCGTGCCTGCCCAGATGGTGGTGAGGATCAGGAAGAGAAGGGCGCCGGAGGAACGAACCCAGGGGTGGTAGCGAATTTCCAGGTATTCGTAAATCGACAGTACGCGCAGGCGACTCCACAATGGCAGCCAGATGGCGGCCGTCAACGGGAGCAGCGCCAATCCAAGGCAATCCGCCACCAGGCTGTTTCGGCTGTCCTTCAGGAAAATCCACCCCGCCACGGCCAGATAGCTGATGGGGCTGAAGGCTGTCGCCAGGTTGGAGATCCCGACGGCCCACCAGGGGATGGAAGCGCTTGCATGAAAGTATTCCGAGAGCGATTTCTGCCGCCCGGAAAAATGGGTCGCCAGGACGACGATTCCCGACAGGTAGGCAACAACGATCAGGTAATCGACGAACTCGAATTTCGGCATGAGCGTAAAGGGCGGGGGACGCCGGCGGGAGGGCGCGGCTTCCGGTGGAGTGGTCGTTGAACGCACCCAACGCTCGGGTCCACCTTGCACATGGCGGAACTCCCTCAGTAGGTCGGCTTCCCTACCCCGCGCGGAGCGTGGAAGCTGCCCCGGGTGAATCCCCGGCCGGCTTCGATGTAATCGTCCAGCTTCCGCTTCAGGTCGGCCACCACGTCCGGATATTTGTCGGCTACGTCGGTCAGCTCGTCGGGATCTTTCTCGCGGCTGTAGAGCTGGGGAGGATATTTGCCGGAATATTCTTCCGGATTCCACACTGCGCTGAAGTTCCATTCGGGGGTCCGCACCGACCCGATCCATCCGTAGGCCATAGTGGCGTATTCGTGGATGCTCCGGGTTCCTCCGGTGACCAGCGGCCAGAAATCCTTTCCGGTGACCCGCGGGACCGGCTCCAGTTCCAGTCGTCCCAGCAAGGTCGGCACGTAGTCGGGGATCTGGACGAAGCCTCCCACCCTCTGCCCGCCACTCTCCTTGCCGGGCAGACGAACCAGCAAGGGGAGATGGGACACCTGGCGGCGAATGCGTTCCGGTCCCTTGCAGAACTGGCCCTGTTCCCCGAGGAGCGCTCCATGGTCCGACATGAACACCACGATCGAGTTGTCGAACAAACCCAGTTCCTGAATGGTCTTGAAGACCTCTCCCATCCAGTAGTCCACGCATTCGCTTTCAGCAAAGTAATTGGCTCTCAGGCGCTTGACTCCTTCCTCCGGAACCTCGACATCATCGTAGGGCGGCGTGGCCCAGGTGGGCCCCTTGGCGTTGGGCATGTACTTGTCCAGGAATCTCCTGGGCGGGTCCCAGGGTTCGTGGGGATCGAAGGCCTCCATGTGCAGGAAGAAGGGCTTGTGGACGTGATTCTCCTTGAGCCAGGCTATGACCTTCCTGGCAGTAATTTCAATGAGGGATTCGCCCTCCCGCAGCCAGCGGCGCATGTTCAGATTTCCCTGGTTGATCTCCCACCGCAGGTCGGCCCTGGAAAAGGGGGTGAATTGTTCCAGGTAGGCTTCCGGAACCACATCGGTGATCTCCGGCAGTTGGTGGGGCAAGGTGGCGTAGTAGTCGAAGGAATGGCCTCTGATCCAGTCGTAGTAGCGGTAACCGCGATGAAAGTTGCGCCCGGGTCGGGTGAAGTGAAGAATGTCGGCGATCAGGGCGGTGGCGTAGCCGGCTTCATGAAGGGTCTCGGCCAGCGTGACGTCTTCAAAGAACAGCTGGTGCCAGCCGGGCATCTGCACCGGGTCGTGCTGCTGGTAGTAGTCGAAGGGCAGGATTCTCCGTCCGGTCATCAGGTTTCGCCGAATGGGTATCGTCGGCAATGCCTCCGGGTAAGCCTCCTCGAAGATGACGCTGTCCCGGGCAAAGGCGTTGAGGTTGGGGCAGTCCACCTGGTTTCCCCCGTAGCAGGCCAGGTTATCGGCGCGAAAGGTGTCCACGTCGAGCAGGATTAGGTTGAGCCGGTTGCCTTTGTCCCTCTGATCCGGCGGCTTTTCCCACATCCCCCCGGGTGCATCCCAGGCGTTTTCCCCGGGTCTGCCGCCGCCGCAACCCGCCAGGCCCACAGCCGCCGCCGAGGCCGGAGCCCGGGTCAGAAATTC
Source organism: Acidobacteriota bacterium (assembly GCA_009841055.1). Classification (GTDB taxonomy): domain Bacteria; phylum Acidobacteriota; class Terriglobia; order Versatilivoradales; family Versatilivoraceae; genus Versatilivorator. Next base: position 352 of record VXMN01000006.1, on the reverse strand, counting down.
CCTCCTGGTGAAATGCTTGGCGGTCATGGGGAAACTCCTTTCCTTGGCCCGCAGGGGTCGGTTCGTCGTCAGTGAGGGCCGACAGAGCCGCCGCCATCATAGCGCAATGAGGACGGGGGTGGCGGCTGTCTTGCCTCAGACAAACGAAAAAGGACCACGAAGGGCCACCGAGCGTGACGGCTTGCCGCGCCGGCAGAGTTGTGGCCCGGCAAGCCGGCCCATGTCCCCTCGAGGAGCAAGAGTGACGGAAGGAGCGCCCCCCGGGAGCGCGGGCGTCCCAGTGGACGGCATGGATTTGGAACTCGGTCCGAGGAGCGCCCCCCGGGAGCGCGGGCGTCCCGCCCGCATGCAC
>VXMN01000007.1 GCA_009841055.1 Acidobacteriota bacterium | reverse complement strand
CCCCCCGGGAGCGCGGGCGTCCCGCCCGCATGCACTCCCGTTCGGTGCCGCTCAGTTTCCCTGCGATGCCCCAGCCGACACCCTGCCGGCGGGAACGCCATGGGCTCGGCCGATGCAGAGTCCTGGCGCCGCTGCCGGTCGGGCCGGGTGGTGGAGATTGCCGAGGCTGTGCCAGTACGTGTGCGGGCGGGACGCCCGCGCTCCCGGGTGGGCTTCATCCCTTGACCTTGCGATACCAAGGTCACGACCATCGCCGGAGCCGGCTTCCAGTGCAGCAACCCATCGTCCTGACAATCCTGTGCATCGATGTTCAATTGATCGTACTTCGCGATGGATCTGCCCAGTCGCGGCGAGCGGGAACGTCCCGCCCGCATCCGTGTCCGTCCGATAGCAGTCCGTCCGATAGTCCGTCCGATAGCAGTTGACAACCGAGAAAGCCTGCCTCTATGATGCAGAACTCTCTGGATTCATCCGGAATCAACGCCCATACACAATGAAAGGCCGGGGTCGAGACCGAGCATCGGCCCGTGAGACATTCGTCGGGAACAGGCCGCATTCCGAGGCCTTCTTTCCGAAAGCGATGGTCTTCCCCCTCAGGAGGTAACGCATGCCAAAACCCAAAGAGCCCGAAGCCAATGGCGCTCTCGAGGTCTCGCGCAGAGGCTTCCTTACCGGCGCCGGCGCCGTGATTTCCTCCAGCCTGGTGGCCGGGACCGAGTCGTTGCGCGCTGCTCCGGAATCCACGGGGGCAGCAGTGGCCGGTCCGGACAAGGTCGACATCACGCTCACGGTGAACGGAGCCGAGAAAACGCTGGCGCTGGAACCTCGCGTCACCCTGCTGGATGCGCTTCGTTTCGAGCTGGATCTCACCGGCGCCAAGAAAGTCTGCGACCGCGGCACCTGTGGGGCCTGCACGGTCACCATCGACGGGAAACCCGCCTATGCCTGCTCCGTTCTGGCTATCCAGGTCGAGGGGAAGGACATCCGGACGGTGGAAGATCTGGCCCAGGGCGACCGTTTGCATCCGATTCAACAGGCCTTCGTCGACAACGACGCCCAACAGTGCGGCTATTGCACACCCGGGTTCGTGATGGCCTGCAAGGCTTTTCTCGACAAGAACCCCAACCCCACCCTGGACCAGGTCCGTACCGGTCTGGGAGGCAACCTCTGTCGCTGCGGAACCTACGTGGGCGTGGCCCAGGCCGTGCTGCAGTCGTCAGAGCGTCAAACCGGCAGCCTGGTTGGCGAAGGGAGGAATCATGCCTGAGTATCGATGGCCCGACAGGAATGAACGCCAGGTCCTGGGGAAACGAGTCAGTCGGCTCGACGGCCCCGATAAAGTCACCGGCAAGGCCAAGTACACCTCCGACGTCAACCTGGCGGGAACGCTGCACGCCAAGTTCCTGCGCTGCCCCCATGCCCACGCCAGGGTCACCAGCATCGACACCAGCGCCGCCGAGAGCCTTCCCGGAGTCAAGGCCGTGCGGGTGATACAGGGTCCGGGGAAAGAAGTCCAATGGTCCCTGGATGACATCGCCGTGGTGGCTGCCGTGGATGAGGCCACGGCCGAGGACGCGGTTCGACGGATCGCGGTGGAGTACGAAGTGCTGCCCCACCTGGTCAACGAAGACGACCTCGGCAAGGCCGGTGACCGCACCAAGCCGGCTTCGGAACAGGTCAAGGGCGACCCCGATCAAGCTTTTCAGGATGCCGATGCGGTGGTTGAAGGCGAATATGGGATCCCGGTCATCACCCATTGCTGCCTGGAACCGCACGGTCAGGTCATCGACTGGAGCGGGGACACGCTGACGGCTTATCAATCGACCCAGAACATTTCCGGGATGGCCAACCAGTTCGCCCAACCGCTGGAGATCCCGGCCGCCAACGTTTCCATTGTTCAGGACCACGTCGGCGGCGGCTACGGGAGCAAGTTCGGGGCCGACAGCTGGGGCCTGGAAACCGCCAGGCTGTCTCGGGAAACCGGCCGTCCGGTCCGCAACTTTCTGGAGCGGGACGCCGAGCTGTTCGTGGCCGGGGTCCGCCCCTCCGGCTTCGCCAGGATCAAGGTGGGAGCCAAGAAAGACGGCACCCTGACCGCCTGGGAAGCGGAATCCTGGGGCACCAGCGGCTTGAGCGGAGGGGGGATCTCCATGCAGGTCCTTCCCTACGTGATCAATCCGCCCAACGTCCGCAAGAAGCACACCGGAATCGCGACCAACACCGGTCCGGCGCGGGCCTGGAGGGCGCCCAACCATCCTCAGACCTGCTGGCTGACCTTCGCTGCCCTGGATGACCTGGCGGCCAGGCTGGAGATGGACCCCCTCGACTTCTACCTCAAGAACCTCAACCTCACCGAGCGGCCCGATCTCTATCGCAAGCAGTTGATCCGAGCCGAGGAACTGATGGGATGGCGCAAGAAGTGGCGTCCCAGAGGTCAGGAAACGACAGGTCCGGTCAAGCAGGGACTGGGACTGGCCTTTCACACCTGGGGAGGACGGGGCCACAACAGCACGGCCCGATTGGTAGTCGATCCGGACGGTTCGGTTTCCGTCAGCATGGGCACCCAGGATATCGGCACCGGCACCACCACCGTCATCGCCATGGTGGCCGCCGAGACCTTTGGACTTCCGGTCAATTCCATCAAGGTCAACACCGGCCGCTCCCCCGACTACCCCCGTTCCGGCCCCTCCGGCGGCAGCACCACCGTCGGCGGCGTTTGCGCGGCCACCCGGCGGGCCTGCCAACTGGCCCTGGAAGAACTCTTCGAGAAGGTGGCGCCCCGGCTGGGGGTGGAGCCGTCTGAACTCGAAGCCGCAAGCGGCCGGATCCGGGTCAAGGGCAAACCCTTCAGAAGCCTTACCTGGAAACAGGCCGCCTCCCGGTTGGGGGTAACTCCGCTGGAGGTAACCGGAAGGAATATCAGCGCCAGCCGGCGAGCTTCGGACGGCAAGCTGATCGATTCCGGAGTGGCCGGAGTGCAAATGGCCGAAGTCTCGGTGGACACGGAGACCGGAGTGGTCAAGATGAAGAAGTTCGTGGCCATTCAGGACTGCGGTCTGATCGTCAACGAGAAGCTGGCCGACAGCCAGGTGTACGGGTCGCTGATCATGGGGATCTCCTCGGCATTGACCGAGGAGCGCATCATGGACGAGCGAACCGGATCGCTCCTGAACGGTGAGATGGAGTTCTACAAGCTGGCCGGCTTGGGCGATATCGGTCAACTGGTCGTGGAGATGTGGAAAGATGCGGAGCAGGATGCCCGCGGAGTGATCGGGCTTGGGGAACCCCCGGTGATTGCGCCGGTCGGAGCCATCGGCAACGCCGTGGCCAACGCTATCGGCGTGCGCGTGCCGCGGGCGCCCTTCATTCCCAGGCGCGTCCTGGCGGCACTGGAAGAGAAAGGAGGGCTCTACGCATGAAGGCTTTCGAGTATGCCAGTCCCACCACCAAGGAGCAGGCCATCCAGTTGCTGGGAGCCCAGTGGGAAGAGGCCGAGGTCCTGGCCGGCGGCACCGACCTCCTCAGTCTCATGAAGACCTTCGGCGCCACACCCAGGCGAGTGGTGGACATTCAAGGCATTCGGGAATTCCAGGGAATCGACTACATTGCCTCCTCCGGCCTGCGCCTGGGAGCCCTGGCTACCCTGTCGGAACTGATCGACCATCCGGCGGCCCAAAAGAACTATCCTTCGCTGGTGCAGGCAGCCGGCGGTGTCAGAAGCCAGCAGATCCAGAGTTTCGGCACCATTGGCGGTGACCTTTGCCAGCGGCCGCGCTGCTGGTATTTCCGCAACGGCCTGGGCTATTTCCCCAAGGATGCCTCCGGGCAGGACCTGGTCCGGCAGGGAGAGAATCAGTACCACGCCATCCTGGGCAACTCGGGAGAGGCGGCCTTCGTCAGCGCTTCCAGCCTGGGGCCGCCGCTAATCGCCCTGGGCGCCACCCTGCGAATTTTCAGCAAGGACGGTTCGCGCGAACTGCCCGTGGCCGAGTTCTTCCGCACCCCGCAGCAGGAATCGGATCGCGAGACCATTCTGAATCCCGGTGAGATCCTGGGAGAGATCCATGTTCCCCCGGCCGGGCAGGTGCTCAACGCCACCTACGAGGTGCGGGAAAAGGAAGCCCTGGACTGGCCGCTGGTCACGGCCTCGGTCACGCTGAAGTTGAACGAGGGCAAAGTGGAGCAGGCCCGCATCGTCCTGGGTCACGTCGCCCCCATCCCCTGGAACGCCGTCCAGGCGGCCAAGGGCCTGGCAGGCAAGGCGATCGACGAAGACACGGCGGCTGAGGCAGGCGCTGCCGCTGTTGCCGGAGCCACACCTCTAAGCAGGAACGGATACAAGGTTCAACTGGCCCGGGTGGCGGTGAAACGGGCGATTCTGAACGCTGTCATGGGAGGGGCATAGCCATGGCCGGACGATTTGAAGGTTACGAACATGAAGTTTGCAACTGCCTGCGCTGGAAGAGCCTGTTCTACGAGTCGGTCCCCGATCCCACCGTGCCTCCGGCAGGCGACGAAAACTACTGGTGCGCGCTGACCCAGAGAATCCTGGGGCCCGACGAGCAGTTGGTGGAGCCTGAGAACTGCAAGCTCGGACGAACCTGCTTTCGAGGAGGATTTTAGGCAGGCGCCAGGCCCGCGGAAAATCGCTCGACGGGTGCGGTTGAGTTGCATCTCGCCGGCATACTATAATGGCGGGGACGAGGGAGTCAGGCACCATCCACGGGAGGGAAAAGCAATGAAAGCAACTATCCTCTTGGTCTTGATGCTGGGTTTGGCCTGCCCGGGCTGGGCGGCCGTCATTTCGGGCGACTATGTGGAGACCCGAAGCGCCAATGTCTATACCGGGCCCTGTGTGGCCAATGCCGAGTCCGGTCTGACCGGCGATCAGGCCATTCTGGCCTGGCGGATCCGAAAGGGAAGCTGGAAGGGGATCAAGCTGGACGGTCTGGGCGTGGTGGGCGTCACCAAAGCCAAAGCCACCTTGGGCGATCCGTATGGCGATCCCTATCCCGCAAAATCGGTTCTCATCGTGGATGCCAGGGCCAACCCCCGGCAACGCGCGGCATTGGAGGCCTTTGCCCAAACCATGGCGCCCGAGCTCCTGCGGAACATCGTGAATGTGGAAACCGCGCCCATTCACCTGGCGCTCGGAGAGGGCGAAGCGCACGGAGCGGCCGAGTTGCAGGCAGGCAACCTGGCCAGAATCAAGGCCCGGCCCATCGGAGCCAAGGACCACCTCTGCGGCAATGAGCACGTGTATTACCCCCCGCTGACCCAGCTCTCCCATGCCATGCCGGCCTACACCATCAACGACGAGTTCAAGGGACGCGGGCTGGGAGTGAACTGGAAAATCAACGGCAAGACCAATGCCTTCGTGGGACACTTTTCCTACGACTCCGCCGTGCAACGCTGACCGCAACCAGGCGTCCACCAACCGAATGCAATGGCCGGAGCCCAGCCTCCGGCCAACCACCTTTCCCACCCACATGGTCTTTCGTCTAGCCAGCATCGGCCTGCTGCTGCTCACTCTCCCGGGGGTGCGAACGGCCTTGGGAGAAGACTTCTCCCTGGAGGAGGTCGGGCATCCGCCCGAGGCCGTGGCCGAACCCCTCAAATCCATCCTGAATCCGGCCGGTGTTCGTGTCTTGAATGGACAGGGAAACCCGTGGTGCGAGATCTGGGTCCGCCGGGAGATCGCCGATTCGGGTCGGCCCGCCTCCCCGGAAGCCGTATACCCGGGGTTCCATTCGGGAGTCCTGCTGGGGCTGATGCGTTTTCCCGAAGATGGCACCGACTATCGGGGCCTTCCTGTCGGGAAGGGAACCTACACCATGCGCTACGGCGTGATTCCCCAGGACGGAAACCACGTGGGGGCTGCGCCCATTGTGGACTTCGTTCTGCTGATTCCCCTGAGCGAGGACACCCTGGCGCCGGACGCGCACCTCAGCTCCGGGGAGCTGGTGGAACTCAGCAAGAAAGCTTCCGGGACCCACCATCCCACCGTCATCAACCTGGCATTGGGGGGGGGGGGGGTGGGGGGGGGGGGGGGGGGGGGGGGGGGGGGGGGGGGGGG
>VXMN01000222.1 GCA_009841055.1 Acidobacteriota bacterium | reverse complement strand
GGAGATGTTAATAATAGACAGGCCTGGCTCAAATCCACTCTGGTCTGAACGGCTTCCATGACCTCCAGCAGCTTCCTGCGAAGCGCGGCCTCGGCCACGCCGGCCTGACGGCGCTCGACTCGGGGCGAGGCGTTCAGGTCCTCCACGGAGGCAGGGAAAGCCCCCTGCTGCAGTGATACCAGGTAGGGAGGTTCCCCCTTGGGACTCACCTCGAGGTTAAGCTTGCCGTTGAATACCTGGCGCACCCACAGGAGTTGGCCGCCCGTGCAACGGTAGTCGACGCAGTTGGGAATCAAGCCCCGATCCAGCATGGTCGCCAGCTTGGGAGCAAAATCCATGGTCTGATAGGTGTGGCCCAGCAGCAGCAGATAGGGACCATCCGTCCGGGCGTACCCCGCCAGGACCTCGCAGTAGGCTTCGGGCGTGTAGTGCCGGCAGCGGTCGTTGGCCAGGACCACAACCTCCAGGCCGCTTCGCCTCGAAGCCTCGCGAGCCAGGCCCTCGATTTCGCTCCCCACCAGTGCCAGGCACAGGTCCTTCCCGAGTTCCGCGGCAAGCTTGCGCCCGCGGCCCAAAGCTTCCCACGAAATCTTCTTCAGCCGGCCGTCCCGGTGTTCGCCCAGCACGACGATCCTGCCTGCCATGTCCCGATGTTCCCTCTCCGGCGGATGCCGTTCGCGTCGTTCATGCCGCCGGGCTGCCTGAAGCGTTCGGCCCCTCAGGAGGAAGGGCTACAATACTCCGACCTCGTTGACCAGCTTGTCCATCAGCGTCCGGGCCGCCTCTTCAGCCCCGCCGTCGATCATCACCGTCCGCTTTTTCCTTTCGGGCGCCAGCAATCGGTGGTGCGTGACCTTGGCGGCCACCTCGCCCAGGGTCTCCGCCGAGAGTCCCAGGTCCGAGGCCGTCAGCACACGGTATTCCTTTCTCTTGGCCTGCATGATCCCCCTCAAGGTGGCGTAGCGGATCGGGTGGCTTCCCGACTGAATCGTCAGCACCGCGGGCAGCGGAAGCTCGACGCGCTCGAACACGTTGCTCTCCAGTTCCCGTTTCACCTGCACCTTGCGGGTGTCGGCTTCCAAGGCGATCTCCATCACGATGGTGGCGCAGGGCCATCCCAGGATCTGGGCCACAACAGCGCCCGTCTGTGCGAAAGCCATGTCCTCCGACTGCACGCCGGTGAGCACCAGGTCATAGTCCCGGGAGGCAACGGCAGCGGCAATGGCCTGTGCGGCACCCCAGGCGTCCCCATGCTCAAAGGCCTGGTCCTTCAGGTGGATGGCCCTGTCGGCTCCCATGGCCAGGGCGTTGCGCAGGACCTTGGAGACACGGTCAGGCCCCAGGGAAAGCGCCGCAACTTCGCCGCCGAATCTCTCCTTCAAGCGGAGGGCTTCCTCCAGGGCATAGAGATCGCTCTCGTTGGTTTCGAAAACCAGGTCCTCCTGAAGTATCCGGGAGCCGTCCTGGTTCAGCTTGTAGCGGGAGTCCCGTTCGGGAACCTGTTTGAGGCAAGTCAGGATTCGCATGAACACTCCGGGGAGCCATTCCCCCCCTCGACGGAGTTCAGAAACTAGCGTATCCCGAAAGTGCCTGTCAACGAGGCGTCCACCGAACAAAACCCCGCGGCAATCCGACCGTTCCGGGAATTTCCCGGGCCGCATGTCTGTTATCATGAACCTCTCATCCCGGCTCATTGGACACCCGTCGGCTCGTGGCCTCCCGGGCGTCTCGGAGTCTATCCGGCTTGGGAATGCTGGCGGAGCAGGCCGGAAACCGGTAAACGTCGCCACGGAGGTATGACCATGAAACGATTCGGGATTCCCTTTCTGCTGGTTTGGCTCGTGTCGCCTCAAAGCCTACAGCCGGAGGATAACCCTGCCTGGGTTGCTCTCTTCAACGGCCGGGATCTGAGTGGCTGGCAGGAGCACGGTCAGGAAAAATGGACCGTCGAAGACGGCGAGATCCTCGGAGAAGCTCTGACCCGGAAATACGGCTATCTGGCCACGACAAAGACCTACAAGAACTTTGAGCTCAGAGCCAAATTCAAGGGCGAAGGAACCGGCAACAGCGGCATCTTCTACCATTCGACCCTGCAGGGAGTCGACATCAAGGGAGTTCAGGTCGAGGTGGACCCCAATCCGGGAAGGCACACCGGAGGACTCTACGAGAGCGGCGGCCGGGGGTGGCTGGTCAAGCCGGGACCAGCCGGAGAAGCGGCCCTGAAACCGGGAGAGTGGAACGACATTTCCTTTTCGGTGTTGGGCAACCGGGTGGTGACCTTCCTCAACGGCGTGCGGGCCGTGGACTACAAGGATCCTGCCCCCCGCTATTTCGACGGGGTCATCGCACTGCAACTCCACAGCGGCGGGGAAGGCAAAATGCGCTTCAAGGACCTCTACATCCGGGAGATCGAATAGGCGGGACGCCCTCAGATGCTGTGCTTCAGGTAGACCGTCCGCAGCTCCGAGTAGAAATCGATGGCCACGCTGCCCTGCTCCCGATAGCCGGTGCTGGAGGCCTTGGTGCCTCCGAACGGCAGTTGGTACTCCACGCCGGCCGAGGGGAGGTTGACGATGATCAGGCCGGCTTCGATGCGGTTGATGTAGTTGAAGGCCTGATCGATCCGGTTGGTCAGAATCGATGCCGACAGCCCGAACTCGACCCGGTTGGCGAGCTCGATGGCCTGGTCGAGGTCCTCGACAGGAAAGAGAGCCAGCACCGGTCCGAAAATCTCTTCCCGGGCAATTCTCATATCCGGCGACACCTCGGAAAAGATGGTGGGCTCGACGAAGTAACCCGTGTCCCATTCCGGACCCGTCAGTCGCCGCCCCCCGCACAGGAGGCGCGCTCCTTCCTGCTGACCGATCCTGATGTAGTCCAGGACGGTATTCATCTGATTTTCGTCGACGCAGGGGCCCATCTCGATTCCCTTCCGGAGACCGTCACCCACTTTCAACTTCCCGGCTTTCTCCACCAGCAGCCTTGTGAACTCGTCGAAGACCGGCTTCTCCACCAGGGCGCGACTGGTGGCGGTGCACTTCTGTCCCGTCGAAAAAAATGCGCCGTTGACCACCACGTCGGCTGCCTGATCCAGATCCGCGTCCCGGAGCACGATGGTGGGGTTCTTTCCGCCCATCTCCAATTGAGTCTTGATCCCCCGCGGCGCCGTCTGGCGCTGGATCCCGTTGCCGACCTCGCAGGATCCGGTAAAGGAGACCGCCTTGACCAGTGGATTGGCAATCAGCTCATCGCCGATGGCGGCCCCGGACCCGGTGACCACATTCAACACACCCTTGGGCAAGCCGGCTTCGTGCAGGACCTCGGCCACTCGCACCGTGCAAAGCGGCGCCAGGGAGGCCGGTTTGATGACCAGGCTGTTTCCGGCGACCAGCGCCGGGGCGATCTTCCAAACCGGAATGGCAATGGGGAAATTCCAGGGGGTCAGCAGAGACACCACGCCGAGGGGCTTGCGGAAGGTAAAGCCGAACACGCCGTCCCGTTCCGAGGGCACCGTTTCGCCGCTCAGCCTTGCGCCTTCAGCCCCGAAATAGCGCAGGATGTTGACGGCGCGGCCCACTTCTCCCCGGGCTTCCGGAAGTGTTTTCCCCTCTTCGCGGGTCATCTCGGTCGCCACCTGATCGGCCTGCTTTTCCAGCAGCTCGGCGGACCGCATGAGGATGGTGCCGCGCAAGGGAGCCGGCATCTCGGCCCAGGCATTCTGAGCGCGGCCGGCGGACTCCAGTGCCTGCCTTACGTCAGGTGCCGTGGACGCCTGGTAGCGTGCCACCACTTCCCGGGTGTTGGCCGGATTGACGCTCTCGAACGTTTTCCCGGACGAGCTTTCCACCCACTCTCCGGCAATGAAATTCCCAAAAGTCTCCGACATGCATCCCTCCGATCATGGCTCGACGGCATCCGTATTTGCGACGACCGACCGCCGAATCAGCAAAGGCGGCCCATCTTAGTTTCGGGTCAGGGCTTTGTCAATCTTGTGGTATGATTCACTCACACAGCAGACAAATTTCCACCGGTTTCGGTCCGCACTTTTAATTGCAATCTATTGACAATAAAGGGGTTTGTTGATGAAAGCCAAGCAAGCAAGGATTGATGAGGGCAAATTGGGCGCAATCACCTGCGATCCCTTTCCGGCGTCGCAGAAGATCTACGCGCCCGGCAAAATTCATCCTTCCATTCGGGTCCCCTTGCGCCAGGTCAGTCAGACGCCCACCCGACAGCTAGGCGGCGCCGAAAAGGACGCCGTTCTCAACCCTCCGATCACACTCTACGATACCAGCGGCCCCTATACCGACCCCTCTGTGGCGATCGATATTCGCCAGGGACTGTCCCCCATCCGGGTCGAGTGGATCAGGGACCGCAATGACGTTGAGAACCTCCCGCAGGTCACTTCCCGCTACGGAAAGCTGAGGTTGGCCGACCACCGGCTGGATGCCCTGCGATTCAAGCACCTTCGCCGCCCCGTGCGAGCCAGGGCGGGACGCAATGTCTCCCAAATGCACTACGCCCGCCGCGGAGAGATCACTCCCGAGATGGAATTCATCGCCATTCGGGAAAACCAACGCATGGAAATCGGACTGGACCACCAGCATCCCGGCCACTCCTGGGGAGCCAGCCTGCCATCCCGGATCACCCCCGAGTTCGTGCGTGACGAGGTCGCGCGCGGCAGGGCCGTCATCCCGGCCAACGTCAACCATCCCGAACTGGAACCGGTCATTATCGGACGGAACTTCCTGGTCAAGATAAACGCCAACATCGGCAATTCGGCGGTATCTTCCACCATCGAGGAAGAAGTGGAAAAAATGGTGTGGGCGATCCGATGGGGCTCGGACACGGTGATGGACCTGTCCACCGGACCCAACATCCATGAAACCCGGGAGTGGATTCTGCGCAACAGCCCGGTTCCCATCGGCACCGTGCCCATCTATCAGGCCCTGGAGAAGGTCCAGGGCAAGGCCGAGGAACTCACCTGGGAGATCTTCCGCGACACCCTGGTGGAGCAGGCCGAGCAGGGCGTCGATTACTTCACCATTCACGCCGGCGTACGCCTGCGTTATGTCCCGCTGACGGCCAAGCGGGTCACCGGCATCGTCTCCCGTGGCGGGTCCATTCTGGCCAAGTGGTGCCTGGCTCACCACAGCGAGAACTTCCTCTACACCCATTTCGAGGAAATCTGCGAGATCATGAAGGCCTACGACATCACTTTCAGCCTGGGTGACGGGCTGAGGCCCGGCTCCATCGCCGACGCCAACGACGAGGCCCAGTTCGCGGAGCTGGACACCCTGGGAGAACTGACCAGAATCGCCTGGAAGCACGACGTGCAGACCATGATCGAGGGCCCCGGCCACGTTCCCATGCAACTGATCCGGGAGAACATGACCCGCCAGCTCGAAACCTGCGGGGAGGCGCCCTTCTATACCCTGGGCCCCTTGACGACCGATGTGGCTCCCGGATACGACCACATCACCAGCGCCATCGGGGCCGCCATGATCGGATGGTACGGCACCGCCATGCTCTGCTACGTCACTCCCAAGGAGCACCTGGGCCTGCCCGAGCGGGAGGATGTCAAGGAGGGAGTCATCGCCTACAAGATCGCCGCTCACGCCGCCGACCTGGCCAAGGGCCATCCCGGCGCCCAGGCGCGCGACAACGCCCTTTCCAAGGCCCGGTTCGAGTTTCGCTGGGAAGACCAGTTCAACCTGGGTTTCGATCCGGAGAGGGCCCGCCAGTTCCATGACGCCACCCTGCCCTCCGACAACGCCAAGCTGGCCCATTTCTGCTCGATGTGCGGACCGCACTTCTGTTCAATGAAAATCACCGAGGATGTGCGGGCTTACGCCGAACAGATGGGAGTCACCGCCGAAGACGCCCTTCAGCAAGGCATGGAAAGCAAGTCCCAGGAGTTTCAGCAGAAGGGCTCCAGCATCTACCAGAAGGTGTGACGTCCAGCCCCAATGGCTCGGACCGGGCCGTTGCCGGTCCGAGCCCGACTGCCGCCCGCGGCTACCTGCTGTGGCCGCGGGTGGGGGGGGGCGCACCCCTGGGGCGGTTTTTGGGTGGCAACACCCGGGGCGGGGTCGGGGGGGAATTGTAAA
>VXMN01000208.1 GCA_009841055.1 Acidobacteriota bacterium | reverse complement strand
AAACTGAGCGGTACGCAACGGGAGTGCATGCGGGCGGGACGCCCGCGCTCCCGGGGGGGACTCCTCCGATCACTCTTGCTTTTCAAGGGGGGGACGCTGGGCTGCCACGCCGCAGCCCCTGCCGGCGCGGCAGAGCCGTCCCGCTTCGTGTCCCTTCGTCGCCCTTTGTGTTTCTTCGTGGATAACTCTTTTTCTGTCGTTTCCGGCAAACGACAGCGACTCAGAAATACAGGAGCAGGCCCACCCGGGCGCTGACACCGCTGGCTTCCAGCGACAAGGGGACCGACACGCCGACGTCGGTGAAGGGAATGGTCCTCGAGGCGCTTCGGTAGTCCGTGTACCTCACTTCGCCCCTTATGGCGATGGCTCCCAGCTTTTTTTCGATCCCGCCGCCGGTGGTCCAGCCGATGAAATTCTCGTCGAATCGGTCGGTCCCCGAGGTGAACTCGCCGGCCTCGGTACAGGGCTCCGGGTTCAGGCATCCGGTGTAGTCCGACCTGAATCCCGCCTTGAGGTGGCGCAGGCCGACCAGCCCGTAAACGCTGGGGCCGAGCCCCGGTCCCACCACCGGGATTCCGGCGCCCAGACGCAGGGTGAAGCCGATGCTTCTGTCCTTGTCGAAGGACCAGTCCTCCGGCCAGACCTCTCCCAGTTGGTTGCGCCCCTCGGAAGTCCCCAAACCAGGCAAGCGCCCGATCACTGCGCCACGGTGAAAGGCCAGGTCACCCTCGCCGGCCATGAAGATACCGGTGAGGCCCAGAGGCACGCGGTAGCCGGCCAGGAGACCGTAGCCGAATGCCGCCTTGGTGGCGGAGTCATCGGCCCGAAAAACCTGGCCCGGGTTGAGTGAAAGGTTGCTGGGGCTGGTGTTGTCCACGGTCTTGTCGTACAGGACATCCAGACGTTCGCCCGACCCCGTGAGACCGACGTAAAAGTCTCCCCCGTCGGCCGGCGCCGAGCCCATGACGATCCAGAGCAGCCCGGCGACAAGGCAGCCCCACAAGTTGACTCTTCCAATGGGAGTCATCCGCATAAAGACCTCCATCATGCCCGCGCAGTCGCGGGCGATTGAAATTTCCAAAAGAGGTATGGAAGGGGGTACAAGAAGACAAGTAACCAGGCTTGCCTTAGCGTTTCGAGAATCGAGGACGGGCAGCCCGCGGTCGAGCGGCTACACCTCCAGCAGCCGTTCCTGCGAGTCGCCGAACTCCTTGAGGTGAATGCCGTACTTGTCCATCAAGGACAGGAACAGGCTGCACATCTTGCGGTTGGGCTTGTCGAGGTAGTTCAGGATCCGGCCGCCCTTCAACTGCCCCCCGGCGCCGCCCAGCAGGACCACCGGCAGTTGCTTGGCGTTGTGGCGGCCGGTCAGCATGCTGGAGCAGATCATCAGCATGGAGTTGTCCAGGGCGGTCCGCTCGCCTTCCTGGACGGCGTCCAGCTTGCGGGCGATATAGGCCAACTGCTCCACGAAGAACTGGTTCACGCGAAGCCAGGCTTCGTTGTCCTGGTGGGAGAGCTCGTGGTGGCCGACCGTAACTCCCAGGTGGCGGAACAGCAGGTAGCTGTGATCGTTGTTGAGCTTCAGCGTGCAGACCCGGGTGGTGTCGGTCTGGAAGCCCAGCACCAGGATGTCGCTCATGAGCCGCATGTGCTCGGGAATGTCCTGTGGCATGCCGTCAGGCGGGCGGGGAATGTCGGGCTTGTCCAGGGTGGGGCGCCAGCCCTGCACCTCGCCCCGATTGCCGGCCTGCTCGATGCGCCGCTCCACCTCTCGCACCGAGTTCAGATACTCGTCCAGCTTGTGCTGATCGTTGGAGCCTATGTCCCGGCGCAGGCGATGGGCTTCGTCCAGCACCGCATCCAGCACGCTCTGGTCTCCACGCTGGACGCTGTCCTTGAACAACCGGTCGAAAGCCAAGGCGGGATAGACCTCCAGCGGGGTGGGAGCCGTGGGAGAGCTCCAGGAGATATGCGAGCTGTAGAGCATGGAGTAGTTCTTGTGAATCCCCGGGTTGGACCTCTCGCAACCGACCACCAGGCTGGGTACCTTGGTGGAGCGCCCGTAGTTCTGGGCCACCACCTGGTCGAAGCTGGTTCCGGAACGAATCTCGCCGCCGTTGGCCAGGGGCGCTCCGGAAAGCATGTTGCCGGTCTGGGAACTGTGGATGTTGCCCTTGAGCGCCTCGGCATTGTAGAGCCCGCGGATGAAGACCATGCGCTCGCGATAATCGGTCAGGGGCTCCAGCACCCGGCCGAGCTCCATCTGATTCCCCGCTCCCTTGGCCCACCACTCCTTGCTGTGAAACCCGTTGCCCGCAAACAGCACTCCCAGGCGGACCGGGGCCTCATTGGAGGCAGGCGCGCCCGGTGCAGCCACGGCATCCCAAACCGGCAGCGACTCCATCCAGGGCAGCGCCATGGTGACGCCCAGCCCCCGCAGGAATTTTCGTCGAGAAAATTGAGGGTTGATCATGATCGGCCTCACGGCAAAGGAGAGAGGGATTGCGCGGCTATTCTACCTCTAAATGGCTTCCGAACGCACCATGAACCTCGATGCCCCGGTTAAGAGTACGGATGGGGAACGGTCCCGCCGGAACCCTTCCCGCAAAGATCAGGGGCCGGCGCCCCGGGCAAGCTGCAAATCCCGGCCCCGGATCTCCCGGAACTGACGGCTTCGAACGATCGTCTCGATGGCCACCGAGAAGCGGTATTTGTTCCGGGCCAGGCGCTCCAGCATCTCGGTGACCAGCGGCTGGTCGGAGAGTTTCAGCTCCCGGCCAATGGCGTACCCCAGCAGCTTGCGGCAGAACTGCCGCAGCACTTCCTCTCGCCGGTGCTCCAACAGGTAGTCCCGCAAACCGGCCAGTCCCTCCACCTCGCTTCCGTCAGGAAGCGTGGTCCGGGTATCCAGGGGCCGTCCGGCCATGTCCCGGTCGCGGCGCCGGCCGATGGCGTCAAAGCCTTCCAGGGCGAAGCCGAAGGGATCGATCCTGCGATGACAGGAGGCGCAACCAGGCTCGCTGGTATGGAGGGCCACCAGTTGGCGCAGAGTCAGCCCCTCGGTCGCGGTCTCATCCGGAGGAAGCTCGGGCACGTCCGGTGGCGGCCGCGGCAGTTTCTCTCCCAGGAGCACTTCGCTGATCCAATTGCCGCGCAGGATGGGACTGGTCCGGGAGGCGCCCGACTGCTTGGTCAGGGTGGTGCCCAGCGCCAGAATGCCGCCGCGCCCCTGCTCCTTCACCTGGACGCGCTGCCAGTCCTCGCCCTGAACGCCCTCGATCCCGTAAAACTCGGCCAGCCTCCGGTTAACGAAGGTGTGATCGGCGTTGAACAGGCTCAGCAGGGAACCGTCCCGTTGAAACAGATCGGTAAAGTACCGGATGGACTCCTCGTACATCTCCCCGCGTATTTCGGCAAACTCGGGGAAGTACTTCTCGCTTTTTTCCTCGGTCTGGTCGAAGTCGTAGATGTGCAGCCACTGGCAGGCGAACTCGGTGGCCAGCCGCCTCACCCTTGCATCGGCCAGCATGCGCCTGGCCTGCCAGACCAGCACTTCGGGAGCACCCAGCCTGCCTTGAGTGGCCAGCGAGCGCAGCTCCCGGTCCGGTTGGGAAGACCAGAGGAAGTAGCTCAGACGGCTGGCCAGCTCCCAGTCGGAGACCTCGGCCGTGGCCCGGGGCGGCGCCTTCTCCAGCCGATAAAGGAAGGGGGAGGCCACAAAGACCCGGGCCAGCGTCAACCGAAAGGCCTCGTCGTGGGAGAGCTCCTGCTCCCGCAGCCGACGGTACAGCCCGTGCAGCTCCTCCACCTCCCGCCCGGTCAGGGGGCGGCGGTAAGCCCGGTCGGCAAAATCGATCAGGGCCGCCAACTGTCCGGGTTCGGCTTCGACCAATTCCCGGCGAAAGGCATCCGCCCCCCGCATGATGGGTGGCTGCAGAGGCAGCAGGGCAAGGTACTGGGAACGGTCCCTGCGCCCGTTGCCCTGCATGGCTTCCATAAGCAGGTCCAGGGCCGTCACCCGATCGAAGGGACTCTGGCTGACGAATCGAAGTTCTTCCCAGAGCCGGTCGAGCCGGGCCCGCTGACGGCTGTCCAGCATCAGCCGGGCCAGATGGTCATCCTCGCGATAGAAAAGCTGCAGGGTGAGGATCTCGTCGACCGGCACGATCTGGGTGAAGCAGAGCGCGGCCGGAAAAAGGCTGCGATAGTCGTCCAGGGCCGCCTGCATCCGCCGACGGGCGGTGCCGGCTTCGGCCACCAGGATGGGCCGGGAGATGGAGAGGTCCCTGCGGTCCGAAAATACCTGGCTCACGCTGGAATAGAGGACGCTGGTCCGGCTGACCAGCAGGCCGGATGTCTCCGCCGGCTCTCCCAGCACCAGTTCCACCTGCACGCTGCCCTCGCCGCCGGTTTCCGGGTCCATCACGGCCCGGGCGACCAGGTCGCGTCCGGACGCCAGGGAAGCGGGCAGGCGAATGGGAATCACCGCCGGCGCCCGCACGACCAGCGAATCCGCATTGATGGCCTTGCCGTTGGGATGCCTGCCGAACATGGCCGGGTCCAGGCCCCACTCGGCTTCATCCGGAGCGGATTGGCCGGAGTCTGAAGCGCTCATTCCCCGGCCGAGGCCACGCACCTCCCGCAGCAGCACGTCCGGTTGGCCGACACGCACCAGGCGCGGCCGCTCCAACACCACCAGGTCGTCCTCGCTCCCGTCCCCGGCATCGGTCACCACCAGCGACACCAGCACTTCCCCGTCTCGCCGGTCCGGAGGCCTGGGGGGGATGGAGGCACACAGGTACTGCTGAAAGACGAGGGGATCGACCGGCTCCATCCACCGCTTGGGTCCTCCGGTCCTGCCGATCAAGCCGACCGGCCCAAAGGTCCAGAGCGCCCGCTGCCAGGCGGCCACCGCCGAGGTCAACGCCTCGGCGTCCGAAGGCCCGGCGCCGCGCCAGCGGGCGCGCAGGTCATCCATCAGGGGAGAGGGGGCGACTCCGTTGAGACTGTTCCACAGCCTGCCGAGGTACCTGGCATTCAGCCCGTATTGATCAGCCACGGCCGGGATGGTCTTGCGGCCGGAGCGCAGCGACTGCCGCTCGACCAGGGTGGCTGCAAAGTATTTCTGCAGCGGCAGGACTCCGGACAGCCCGATGCGGGAGTTGCCGTGGACGTTGACGTTTCCCACCTCCGAACCCACCCCCAGCTTCCGCACCTCCGTGTACCGGCCGTAGAACCGGCGGATCTCGGCCAGTATCTCGTCGGTCCAGTCGCGGCGGGTCTTCTCAAGGGAAAAACGAAACCCGTCCGGCAACAGCACGGCGTGTTGGGCAATGGCCTTGCCGGCGTCGAGATATTTCTGCAGCAGGCCGGGAGACATCACCAGGGCGTTGCCGGCGTTGGTGAATCCCTCCCCGGCCGCGCTATCGGTGGGAAACTCCCGGGTCGGATCCAGTGCGACCCCCGTCAGATCCTGAACGGTGTAGGTGTACTCGGCGTTGTTGAGCCGTCTGAGCACCACCGGCCCCGGGTCCCCGGCGTTGGCCAAGGACTCCGCCCGCAGATACCCCTTCACCCACTCCAGCAAAGCTTCCCGCTGCTCCGGCAGCGGCTGGTCCGATTCCTCGGGAGGCATTTCCCCCCGCTCCAGCATGTCGACCACCTTGACCCAGGCCCCGGCATCCCGCCGCACCTCGGCCATGCCGGTGAACCGCTCCAGGTCCAGCTCCCCCGTGCGCAACGCGGTGGAGTGGCAGTTTTGGCAGTACTCCCCGATCAGCGGCCGTACGTCGCGGTTGTACCGGAGTCCGAGCGCCTCGAAGGACTCGGCCTGTTGGTCGGCGGCCCAAAGCGGAACACTGGACACCGCCACGGCCAGACAGAGGAAAGCCCCCAGAAAGGCCGGCGCCATGACACCACCGGCACTCCCGCGGGTACGATAAACAGCACCCATCGCGTACCTCCAAGTGTGAGTTCCAATTTAGCGTAACCGGCCGACGGTGTCCACATTCTTGGGGGGTGGGGGGCGGTATTGGCGTGGGCTTGGAGAGGCCGTGTTTTCCCGAAGAATGTTACTGATTCGCCGCTTCGCGGCTGTCGCAACGCGGGGTTCAGATGGGAAGCGTCGGGTTAGAATTGCGACGCGAAGGCGGCGGGGG
>VXMN01000278.1 GCA_009841055.1 Acidobacteriota bacterium | reverse complement strand
CCCTTCAACCGTCCCCCTTCTTCTTCCTATGGTACACTCAGCCCTCTTCCTGAAGCAGATCCCACGATTTCGGACCGGCTTCCGTCCACTCTATGCTGAAGTTCCTGGAAATACGCGATTTCGCCCTGATCGACCACCTTTCCCTGGAGTTCCGGGAGGGATTGAACCTGTTGACGGGTGAAACCGGATCGGGAAAGTCGATCATCGTCGATGCCCTGGGCTTGCTGGCAGGGGCCAAGGCGCGGGCCGAAATGGTTCGTACCGGGTCGGGCAAAGCCACGGTGTCGGGCTGCTTCGAGGGAGTGGAGCGATTGCGCGCCCCGCTGGAAGCGAGCGGGCTGGAGTTCGATCCGGAGGGAGTGATCGTCCGGAGAGAAGTCGTTCCGGATGGCAGGGGACGGGCTTTCGTCAACAACCAGATGGTCCCGGTTGCCTTCCTGAGGAAGCTGGGGACCCACTGCGTCGACATTCACGGGCAGAGCGACCAACAGTCGCTTTTCAGTCGCGATTCCCAGTTGCGGTGGCTCGATCTCTACGGCGGCCACCAGGCCCCCCTGGCTGAGATCGAAGGCCTCTACGCCAAGGCGGTGCGAGGCTGGGAGCAGGTCCGGCGATTGCAATTGAGCGAGCAGGAAAGGCTGCGGGCTATCGACCTGCTTTCGTTTCAGGTCGATGAGATCCGCAAGGCGGGCTTGTCCTCCCCTGATGAGGAATCTCAACTCCTGGAAGAGCGCCGCCTGCTTGCCAACGCGGACCGTCTTTTCCAGGCCGCTCATCAGGCCCATGCCCACCTCTACGAATCGGAGGACTCGATTGGAGCCCGTCTCAGGCAGACGGGGCGGCTGCTGGAGGAGTTGGGATCTCTGGACCCCCGCTGCCGGGACCTTCAGGAGCAGTTTCAATCGGCCTGCATCAGCATCGAGGATGTTTCGCTCGCGTTGCGGGAATATGCCTCCAGGATCGAAGTGAACCCGTCGCGGCTGGATCGGATCGAGGAACGCCTGGTCGAAGTCGACCGTCTCAAGCGAAAGTACGGGGAATCGGTTGAGGCGGTCATGACCTATGGCCGGCGGATCGAAGGAGAGTTGGAGGAGTTGCAGGAGGCTGACCGCAAAGTCGAGTCGATCGAGAAGGAGTTGCAGGCTCTGGAGAGCGACTATCTGAGTCGGGCAAGGTCTCTCAGCCTCCGGCGAAGAAAGGCCGCCGAGAAACTCGAGTGCTCCATGGGCAGGGAGTTGGGGCAGCTTGCCATGGAGAAAACCCGGTTCCGGGTGGCCTTCTCTTCCGCTCCCGGCCGCGGTGGACAGGCTTCGTCCGGACCCCGGGTGCCGGGCACCGCCACCGGAACCGACGTGATCGACTTCCTGATCAGCCCCAATCCGGGTGAAGATCCGAAGGCTCTGGCCAAGATCGCCTCCGGGGGAGAGGTGTCGAGGATCATGTTGGCCCTGAAGACCATTCGTTCCATCGATGACGGGGGAAAAGCCCTGATCTTTGACGAGGTCGACAGCGGCATCGGGGGTCGGGCAGCCGACGTGGTCGGGCGGAAACTCAAGGTTCTTTCCAGGGTCAACCAGGTGTTGTGCGTGACCCACCTCCCGCAGATCGCCTCCTATGCCGACAACCATTTTCATATCGAGAAAAGGGTGGAGAAAGACCGGACAGTGACCCGGGTCGTCCGGTTGGACCGGGAGAGCCGTGTTCGCGAAATCGCCCGCATGATCAGCGGGGAACGGGTGACCGAGAACGTCCTGAAGCATGCCGCCGAACTTCTCAACAGCGCTGCGAACTGAGAAGACGGACAGATACCCTGGCACCCTTGGTCGAGATTCTTTCCTCCTGCCCGACCCTTGGCGAATTTCTCTTGAACCCTCTCCAACCCCTTGGTGGCCCTTCGTCTTCCTTCGTGTCCCTTCGTGGATAACTCTTTTAGAGAATAGACGTTCCCTGCCATCGGGCACGAAAGCAGGTTAAGGCTCGACTTTGGGGGCACGTTCCTGCATTCTTAATGACGGTTCAGGCGAACCTCGGGCGTGAACCGACCGGTTGCGTTCCCATCGGCTTCCCCGATCCGGCCGGCATGAACGGCCTTCATGACGACACTGTCGACAATGGCCCAAGGCAAGAAATTCTTTATCGAGACTTTCGGTTGTCAGATGAATCATCACGACTCCGAAAAGGTGGCCGGCACCCTTGTGAAGATGGGATACGCGCCCACTTCCGATGTCGCCGAGGCCGACCTGCTGCTGCTCAACACCTGCAATATCCGGGAGAAAGCCAACCAGAAGGTGTTTTCCCGTCTGGGAGCCGTGCGTCAGACCTATGGGGCCAAGCCCACCGCCAAGATTGGCCTGCTTGGTTGCATGGCCCAGATGGAGGGTGCCGCCATTTTCAAAAAGGCTCCCAAGGTAGACCTGGTGGTCGGATCCAGCAGTTACTCCTTCCTGCCGGGGTTGGTTTCCAGGCTGGAGCAGGGTGAGCGGCAGGTGATCGATGTTTCCCAGGACAGCGACCGCCTGTTCGAAACCGAGGCCGGCGCCAGGGAGAGCCCCTACAAGGCCTTCGTCACCATAATGGAAGGGTGCAACCGCTTCTGCTCCTTCTGTGTCGTTCCCTACACCCGGGGCCCCGAGCGCAGCCGTCCCGGCCGGCACGTTCTGTCCGAAGTGGATGGCTTGTCCTCCCGGGGATTTCGGGAAGTCACCCTGCTCGGGCAGACGGTCAATTCCTGGCAGGATCCTCTGGGCGAGATCTCCTCATTCACCGACCTGCTGCGTCGTGTGGCGAGGATTGAAGGAATCCGGCGTATACGCTTCACCTCCCCCCATCCGAGCGACTTTCAGCCCGACATCGTCAACGTGATCGAAACGGTCCCCGAGGTCTGCAACCAGATTCATTTGCCCTTGCAGTCGGGTTCCACTCCCGTCCTGCAGCGAATGAAGCGCGACTACACCCGCGAGCAATACCTGGAAAAGGTCGCCTTTCTGAAGCGGTCCAGGAGGGAAATCGCCCTCTCCACCGACATCATCGTGGGTTTCCCTGGAGAGACCCAGCAGCAGTTTGAAGAGACGCTTTCCATGGTGGAGACAGTCGGATACGACTCCATGTTTTCCTTCAAGTTCTCTCCCCGTCCGGGGACCGAGGCCTTCGCGTTTCAGGATGTGATTCCCGAGGCGGAGAAGAGCCGCCGGCTCCAGGTTCTCCAGCAATTTCAACGCAAGATACAGCTCGAAAGACACGCCCGCCTGGTGGGAAAGGAATTCGAAGTCCTGGTCGATGGCAGCAGCCGAAGGGACAGCCGGATGCTGGCGGGACGAACGACTCAAAACAAGATCGTCAACTTCAGCGGTCCTCCCGAATTGCTGGGCCGGTTCGTGCCGGTGAGAGTGACCGACTATGCCCCCAACAGTTTGCGGGGAGAATTGGTTGGGTGCTAGACTGCAGCCGTTGGGTGCAGTGGAACCCCGGGGACCGAGGAGTTCGAGAATGCAGATTGAAATGAAGATTCGCGGCTTGATGATGGATCCGGTCACCAATGTGCCCATCGTGATCTTGAAGGGAGCTGAGGGCAACGCCCTGCTGCCCATTTGGGTTGGCGTATACGAGGCCAATGCCATTGCCCTGGAGATCGAAAAAATCTCAAGCCCGCGCCCCATGACCCACGATCTGCTCAGAAACATCCTGAACGGTTTGAGCTGTTCGGTGATGAAGGTGGTAGTGAACCAGCTCAAGGACGATACGTTTTACGCCGTCATCTGGCTGGAACGGGAAGGCCGCCTGATCTCGATCGACTCCCGTCCCAGCGATGCCCTGGCTCTGGCGTTGCGCACGGATTCGCCGATTTTCGTGGAGGAAGAGGTGATCCAGACCTCCAAGGCAGCCTCGGCCGACAAGGAAAAGTCGGGCGACGAGGAACTGAAGCGCTGGCTGGAGAACCTGAATGACGAGGACCTGGGCAAATACAAGATGTAGCCTGATTTTCTTGCGCTGGCTGGCGCCGGGACTATAATGGAGGACGTTTCCCAAAGGAATCCTGACCGATTCGGTGCGAACCCGCGCCGGGTTTTTTGAGGAGGAAGCCATGAGACGTTTACTCTCGGGCCTCTGTCGCTTCTGCGGCCGCCTGACTTTGGCGGTCGGTCTGTGTCTGGTGGTGGCCAGCCTGGTGGAGGGTCCTCACTCACCACTTTCCGCGAGCCAGAAGAAGTCCAAGAAGAAGGGCAAGAAAAGGGGAAAGCCCGTGGAAGAGGTTGCGCCCGAGCCGGCGGTGGAGCAGGCCAAAGTGCCCAAGCCGCCCGACAATGACTTTACCGTTCAGGTCTACCAGAAGATGGACGAGGCCAATCTGCAGACGGCCAGCTTCAAGGATCAGTTGGAGATCGACCAGGTCAACCAGGATGTGGAGGTGGTCGTTACCTATTACAACTGGTCCCTTAACAACAAGGACTACTGGAATCGGCAGATCAGTATCGACACCAAGGCGTCCTCGGGAATCACCGTCGAGCACATCACCAAGAGCGGTTTTGGCGACCTGGGATATGTGCTGGAAGGAAATTCCGTCACTTCGGACGTCTATCGCAAGGAACAGGTGGTCGTCCGGGGGGATGTGGCCACGGCCCGGATGGTGGACAAGGAGATCGGACCGGAGGAGCAGGGTCGATACAAGTACCTGATGACCAAGTTCGTTTTGGAGAAGTAATCCGAACGGGACAGCCGACGGCTCCGTAGTTCTCCGGTGGCTTATGGCTGGATTGGCATTGCACCTCCAACCCCGGGCGTGAGCCCGGGGGCATTGCACCCATCACCCCCGCTGCCACGCAGGTCGCGAGTCAGTGGCCTGCGCCCGGCCCGGCTAACCGCTAATAGCCAACCACTGCGTTACATCGGTCCCACCTGTCGCCCCGCCAGCCTCCGCCCGAAAGACATGGCGGGAAGTCGAAAATTCCCATGAAACGTTTCTCCGCAAGGAGGCTGTTTCTGCTTGTCCTGTTGCTGGCCGTAGCCATGCCGGCACAGCTTCAAGCCAAGAAGCTCTTCCGAAAAGCCGCCAAGAAGCAGTTGAAGCACACCCTGGTGGAGATTTGCGATTGGATCGAGACCCGGGACACGGGGGAGTCCGAATCCGCCGCGTGGACGTCAGCCGCGTCGATTCGCGCCCTGCTGGCCGGCTACGATTTGGCGGGAAGGCAGAAACGTTTCCTGAATGCAGCCTTGGGGTGGGGTGATCGACTCATTGCGCGGCAGCAGCCGGTGCGGACTACAGCCGGCAACCCCGGAGCATTGTGGGCCGGCCGGGAGGACGGCCTGCCCTTGAACACGGCCGATTCCTCTGTGGCGGCGGCTGCCCTGGCCCGGAGCCATGTCTATGCGAACAAAGCCCGGCAGCGAGCCTGGCGCCAGGCGCTGGAACGGTACGCCCGGGTATTGGTGGAGGGCTACCGGGCGGATGGGGCGCGGAAGGGTTGGGACGGTTCAAGTGGCTGGGCCATCACTGGAGGCGAGGATGAAGGCGCCATCGCCATGGGAACTCTCGACGGCCAGGTTTCGGTCGGACCCTCCACGGCTTCCACTGCGGCCGGCAGCCTGTTTTTTTCTCAGCTCTACGCGCTGACCGGGAACCCGGAATATCGGCGCCTGGCGGCGGACGGGGTGCGCTGGCTGGTCCGGAGCCGAAGGCCCAACGGACAGATTCCCTCCATCGTCGATGGAAACATCTCCTTGCAGGGCTCCCTGGGCGTCATCCCCTATTGGGCCGAGGCGGTTCAAGCCGCATACTACCTCCTGGGCGACAAGGACCTGAACGGTTGGATGCTGGTGGAACTGGATCTCACTATCCGCTGGCTGCTGAGAATTCGAAGCGAGCAGGGATTGTGGGGCGAAGGGCCCGAGAAAAGGGTCACCACCAGTGTCGCCACCCTGCTGGCCTGGTTCTACCTGAGCGCCGATTCGGATGAATCCATCCCGCCCACCCTCAATCCGCCCTGGAAGCTCTGGCTGAATCCGGTTCACGCACAGTCATTCGGGATATTGGTGGATGAGCCCGTCTCGGGGCTGGTGGGGATGACCGCGGCCGAGATGATCAAGCCGGGCATCACCTTCAGAAAAAAATGAGAGTTGCAGGCAAGTGCCGCCCCTGCCCTGCCGGGCAGATCAATCGAGGAAAAACTACCGATCTCTTTTAAAG
>VXMN01000199.1 GCA_009841055.1 Acidobacteriota bacterium | reverse complement strand
CCCTTCCCCTGTCTGTCTCCGGTTGAAATCGGTGATTGATCAGAGGTTCCTTAGGGGAGAACTGACCGTGTCCGCTCACCTGAAAGCGGAACTCGCCTTTGCTTCACCTACGCAGAGAGCGCTCGAAGACACGGTCGTAAGAGTCCCGGTCACCCTGAGCCGAAAGCTTCCGGTGGCGGTTCGGGTGCCCTATTCGGTGGGCTTCGGCGGGTCATCAGCCGGGTACACCAACCTCTCCCCTGCACCCGACAGCGGGCTCCTCTTCCGGGCCGGAGAGACCCAACGCGAAATTTCCCTCACTTTGACGCAGGACGCCGCCGCTCAGGGAGAGAGAAGCCTCGTGCTGACCCTAGGCAAGCCCACCGAGATCCGGCTGCGCCGCTCCGAAGGCCAGCCCCCCGACGCTCCCTACCTGAGGAGCGAAAGTCTTGTCCTTCGGTCCGAGGACCGTGCCGTCCACACCGTGACCGTTTCCGGCGTCGATCCGCCAGAGCAGGCCCCCTTCTGCCTCTCGCTGTGGCAGGGCTCGCCCTGCTCCACCGTGGCCATCCTGCCTCATTTTTTCATGGGCCCCATGGGCGAGCATACAGCCACTACTGAAGTGGCCGTCACCCACAGGGACCCCGAGGCGGCCGAGTGCGAGGCGGCGCTCCTCTTTCACCGCGGGAATTCCCCGGCTCCGGCCGTGTCGTTCGGCGGCCGATTCCCGGACGGGAACCTCGTCCGCACCACCCTTCCCAGGGGAGGGGCCGAGTTGGTGACGCTTACGGCTCCGGATGCCGGACAACTGACATCCGGAGCTCTCTACGTCTTTGCCCGCTCTCCCTGCCAGGCCGACTCCCTTCAGGTTCAGGCGCGCCACCTGCTGGAAGGCCCATCCGATGGAGATACGGTGGAACTCTTCTCCATAGCCGGCCAATCGGAAAGCGACTGGCTGGGGGACGGAGACTGCCGCAGGCTGACCGCGCTGTTCGGGAATGGCCGCGACGTGGGTCTGTCCTGGGTAACCGCCCGGCCGGAACAATCGGCTCCGCCCGGCACCCGCCTCCGCTTCGCGGAATTCGATCTGAAGGGGAACTTTATCGGCAGTCTCGACAGCCTGGAGATCTCCGGGCAACACCAGGCCATATCGCCCTGGTCGCTCAATCGGCCCGCAACCATCCAGATGTGCCTGGACGTTCCCGGCGCCAGTGACTTTCAACTGGCCATCGATGCCATGGGCACCACGGCCGGCGGCTCCAAGGTGCAATTTTCCACCGTGAGCATTCCCGATGACGCCGGGCCGGACGGCGGCGGCCCGAACCCATGAGGGATTGATTCCATGGTCCAGCGTGAGCACACCGCAAGAGGAAGAATCGGCGCCCGGATCGGGCTGAGACTGTGCGCGCCCCTGCTTCTGCTGGCCTTCCCGGGCTCGGCCGGCTCCCAGGACGGCCTGCCCAATCTGAGACCCGTTCGCCCCGAGGGCTGGTCGGACAGCCTGGTGGTGTCCAACCGGCAAGAGACACACACCGACACCCTCCGACTGATGGCCTACGACCGCCTCTTTGTGGACTTTGCCGTCATCAACAGCGGCGGCTCCCCGGTCGCCGCGCCTTTTCGGATCGAGCTCTTTCTGAACGGCCGCTTGCGAGAGACTTTCGAAGTGTCTCCTCCTCTGGCGCCTCAGGTCTATCGATTTCGCGAGGACTACCCCCTCGGCAGATTGAGCAGCGGCACCCACACGCTTCGAGTGGTGGTCGACGGAGGAGAAGCGGTTGCGGAGAGGGAAGAGTCCGACAACCAGTACACCAGGACCTTTTTCGTCAGCGGCGCCTGCTTTCCGCTGACCACCCGGGTCTCGCCCCGAGGCGCCGGGACCGTCGCCCCCAGCCGAGAGCCCAACTGCGGCAGCGCCACCCTCGGCATTAGAAGCCCTGGTGTCGACGACCGGGAATCCAACCAGGAACTGGGAACGGGAGGCGAACCGGTGCTTCGGGCCCGGCGGGACAGAGCCTTTGAGGCGCTGAGGGCCAGAATTCAGGCCGAAGGCAAGGCCAGGGTGATCGTGGGATTGAGGACCGAAGGTCAGTCGGTGTCCGCGTCAGTCAGCAGCCTGAACGAGGCCCAGGCCCGCTCCCCGCTGATTTCCCGAGCCCAGCAATCGCTGCTGACCCGCATGGGCAGCTTCAACCTCTCATCGGTTCGCCGGTTCAAGTACATGCCCCACCTGGCCATGGAGGTGGACGGGGCCGCCCTGGAGGCCCTGGCCTCCGACCCGGAGGTGGTCTCCCTGGAGGAGGACATAAGGGTCGAGCTTTCGCTGGAGACGAGCACTCCCCTGGTCGGTGCGCCCAATGCCTGGAGTCAGGGCTATTCCGGAGCGGGTCAGGCCGTGGCCGTCCTGGATACCGGGGTGGACGGGGAACACCCCTTTCTGAAGGACAAGGTGGTTTCGGAGGCCTGCTATTCCGGCGGCGACGAGGGACTGACGCCGCTTTGCCCCGGGGGAGTCAGAGAGTCGATCGGCATACGGTCGGGAGAGCCCTGTTTCGCGGAGAGCGACTGTTTCCACGGCACGGCCGTGGCCGGAGTCGCCGCCGGACGAGGAACAACGTTCTCGGGAGTCGCCCCCGAGTCCGGTATCATTGCCGTAAAAGTGTTTTCCCAGTGTTCGGGCCCCGTCGATTGCCTGACATCAAATAACAGCGACTGGCTCGCCGGCCTGGAGCGGGTCCTGGAGCTGAGCGGCGGCTACGACATCGCGGCCGTCAACATGAGCTTCGGCAGGGGGCTCTCTTCCGAAGAATGTGACACCGTTTTCCCCGCGGTGACGGCTGCCATTGACAATTTGCGAGCCTTCGGCATCGCGCCTATTGCCGCTTCCGGGAACAACCGCTCCTCCACCGGAATCAACTTCCCGTCCTGTATCTCCAGCGTTATCAGCGTGGGGTCCACCGACACCGGCGCCGACGAAACGACCGCCGATGAGGTCTCCGTCTTCTCCAACAGCTCTCCCTTGCTGGACCTGCTGGCGCCCGGCCGGGGGATCGCCACCTCGGTGCCCGGCGAGGGTTTCGGTCGTTTCAATGGAACCTCGTTTTCCGTTCCTCATGTCGCCGGCGCCTGGGCGGTCCTCAAGTCGAAAGCCCCCAACGCTTCGGTTCCGGACCTGCTTTCCGCCTTGAAGAGCACCGGGGTCCCCGTTCTCGATCCCCGGAACCAGCTCATCAAGCCTCGAATCCAGGTGGACGCCGCCCTCGACAAGATCGTCAGGGAACTCCCCTATTCCACCGGCACCCGCTTGACACTGACCGGCCGGCCCAATCCCGGCTTCCGCTTCCGGAGCTGGCAGGGGTGCGATTCCCCCTCCGGGAACCGCTGCGTGGTCGAGATGGACTCGACCAGGCAGGTGGTTGCCCTCTTCGAACCGACCACAGCAGCCCACCCGGACCTGATCCCCACCTCGCTGGTGGCTCCTCCCATCGCCGAAACCGGCCGCCCGGTCTCGATTTACGCGGCTGTCAGCAATCCGGGCCCGGTGGACGCCGGTCCCTTCCGGATCGGATTCTATCTGTCGGTAGACGACACCGTCACCACCGACGACACCTGGTTTGCCGCCTGTTCCTTCGACTCGGGCCTGCCGGCGGGAGAATCGGGGACCTGCAACCGGTTGTTCCCGCTGCCCCCCCGGGTGAGCGCCGGCCGTTACTTCCTGGGAGCCATTGTGGACGACCTGGACCAGGTGGCCGAGAGCAGCGAGACCAACAATGTCAGGGCGGGCGACGGAGGACCGCTCGAAGTCTCTGCTCCCCCTCCTGGCGCCCGGTCGTTCGTCCCGGTGGTCCTAAGCGCAGCCGGGCTCAGGAATTCCTTCTTCACCTCGGAGCTGACCCTGACCAACCGGGGAGCTCAGGAGACCCGACTCGAATTCATCTACCAGGCCCACCGGGGAGGGGGAAGCGGGCTGGCCTCCGACGTGATCCCCCCCGGCCGGCAGATGATCCTGCCCGACGCCCTCGACTATCTCCTCCGGCAGGGGCTATCCGTTCCCCCGACCGGAAACCGCATCGGGACTCTGGAGGTCCGGCTCCCGGACTCTTCTTCGAAGATCGGCGTGCTTGTGCGAACAGCCACGGAGGTACCCGAGGGCCGGGCCGGTCTGGCCTATCCAGGCATCGAGGGCGACAGGGGATTCCGTGAAGCCGTCTACCTGTGCGGCTTGCGCCAGAACGCCCGGGACCGCTCCAACCTGGCTTTCCAGAACATGGGGACCACCGCCGACGGAACCATCACCTTGAAAACCACCGTGTTTTCCGGCGATCCGGGCGACGACACCGTCAGGGACCTGGGGACCATGGAGCTTGGCCCCGGAGAGTTTCACCAGTTTTCGCCGGTGCTGGGGAGCGTGTCCAACGGCTACGTCCGGGTGGAACCGGTCGACGGCAAGGCCCCTTTCTATGCCTACGGAGTCATCAACGACCAGACCAACTCCGACGGCTCCTTCGTCTTCCCGGTCGCGGCCGGCTCGCTGGAGGGCAGCCTGCGCCACACCCTGCCGGTGATCGTCGAGGTCAACGAGTTCTCCAGCGAATTGACGGTGACCAACTTCTCCCAAGAGACCAAGACCCTCGACTTCAGCTTCGTGGCCGAGGGGCTCACCACGCCGGACGACACGGCCCGCTTCAGCCTGAGGCTGGAACCCGGCCGGCAGCGGATCGTTCCCGACGTCATCCATACCGAAATGCGCCGCAAGGGCGTGGAAGGGGTGCCCGCGGGGAAGGGAGGGCTCGCCGGAGCCCTGTTCGCCACCGTGAAGAGCGGCGACATGAACGGGATCGTGATCGGGGCCCGCACCAGTTCCTCCGACGGCCGCGGCGGGCAGTACGGGGTCTTCTACAACGCCGTGCCCGACGGGGCGGCCTTTGGCGGCAGCGCCTGGATCGACGCCCTGCAACAGAACGAAGAGAACCGCAGCAACCTGGCCCTGGTCAACACCGGAGAGGTCGACGACAGCCCCAGCCTCTTCGAGATCGACATCTACGACGGAGAGACCGGCATGCGGGTCAGGACGGTCACCACAGACAATGTCAGGCCCGAAGACGCCAAGGGCATCAGGCTTCCGGCCAGGCGCTGGCATCAGATCAACGGCATCCTTAGCAAGTACGCCCAGGGAACCACCCAGGGCTACGTTCGAGTCCGCCGGATTTCCGGCAACAATCCCTTCCTGGCCTACGGGGTGGTGAACGACGGCGGGGCTCCCGGGCAACGTAGTGGCGACGGCTCCTACCTCCCGGCGCGGCAGTAGCGCTTGGGGCCCGAGTTACTCACGGGCTCCAAGGGCAGTCTCACCCCCTTCCCTTTCAGGATGAGGAGCATCGTGCGGTTTATTTACTTGACGAATCTACCGCATTGTATAGATTAACTGGCACTCACTACCTGATTTTCGCCGGAGCGGTTCAACAAAGATCAAGGAGCGATTGCCATGAAATCCACGACTCGGGTGGTTCTTTTGGGATGTGCGTTGGTCATGGCGGGCCTGCTGTCCCATGTCGGTCCCGCCCTGGCCCAGGAAGCGCCCGAGGTTACGGCCCGGGATGTGGTGGACCGGGATACCCTGAAAGCCTTCGTCCAGGGAGCGATTGCATGGTTGGGGGCGCAATTCGAGAGTGGGGAGGCTATAAACATTGACGCCCTGAAGGAGGCATTCAGGATGGAACCTGGTCCCTGGAAGCACGGGTCCACCTACTTCGTCGTGCTGGTGAACAACCGTCAAAGTGACGATTTCGTATTGATATTTTTCGACGCAGCCAATGAGGACCGTGATTCCAGGTTCGTCGGGACGCTCCAGGACGCCAATGTGAAGAAGGCCATGAAAGATCTGGCTGCTGTGGCAGTCGAGAATGCGCCCGACGGAGGCTTTCTCGAGCATGAAGAGGCAGGTATGAGCAGAATCAGCTATGCCCAACTTGTGGTAGCGCCGGAGAACGCAGGAGCTATCGCAGGTCAGGAACTGGTCATGAGCGCCGGTTTCAATCCGGGAGACGCTCCGGTCGGGATGGATGTGATGACGACCTTCGTCCCGGTGGTGCTGGACTCGAGTGGGAGGAACAACTCCCACTTCACCTCGGAGCTGGCTCTGACCAACCGGGGTTCGGATGCGGCCATGCTCAACTTCACCTACACGGCCGAAGCCGGCGGGCCGAGCGACCCCG
>VXMN01000275.1 GCA_009841055.1 Acidobacteriota bacterium | reverse complement strand
GCCCCAGAACGTGGGCTGTCTCTTCGAATGATCTCCAATCCGGCCACTCCTCGGCCTGCTGCTTGAGGCGGTCGATCCATCGCATGAAATACTCGGCCGAGCGCCGGCTGCGAATTTTCCCGTCACCGACGTAGACCCGTATGGCATTGGTCGCGGCCATGGGGTAGCCGGTCTCCAGGGGAGGGGAACGGCGGGGCCCGGTGGCCGTCAGGCTGAACCATCCGCTTTTGCCGACCTCGAGCTCCTCCCTGATGGAGACCGCCGATTGTCCTTCAGTAAGAGCGAATTCCTTCAGCACCTCGCCGTTGTGATAAAGCGCGACCTTCTCCAGGGGGGCGATAGACCGGACCGTGGCCTCCAGGCGGACGGTTCCGCCTTCCTCGGGCAGTTCCAGTTTACCCCCGGGAATCCGGTCATCGATGCGAAGGTCCAGCAGCGGACCGCTGCTGATGAAGGTTTTCCCCTGCCGGATCGACTCGATCCAGGACTCCGCCGACAGCCTGCCTTTCAGGTGGGCGTAGGTCCTGAATGCCCCGGGCAGGGTGGACCGGTGCAGGTCGGTAATGGCGTCCTCGCCCCCCACCGGCGTGATGCCCAGGTCGTTGTTCAGGGTGTGATGCCAGACAAGCAGGGTGGCCGAGTTGGGCGAGGACCACTCCAGGGTGTCGACCGTGCCCAGGGCGGCATCCACCGGAAAAGTCCTGGCATGGGTCAGGCCCCTGTCCAGGGGATCGGTTTCCCCGGAATAGGCGTGAACATATCCGACCAGCGCCCCTTGAGCCCTGGCCTTGCGGAACATGTCGGTGTTGCTGGGATAGAGGCTCTCGATGGCGGTGCCCTCGTAGCCGGTGGTGAAGGGTGAGATGAGATGGTCTCGAAGTCCCAGCAGGGAGACGTGGCCGTGAAAGGGGGGGCGGTACTCCTCCCCCACGATCACCACCCGGTCGGGATCGGACACGGAAACCGGGTGTTCGATGCTGTTGGGTACGAAGGCGTCCCAGTCCAGGATGCGGTTGTCCTTGTTGGCGATCAGCTCGCAGACCACGTCCTGGTCCTCGGCTCTGGCCAGGAACATCAGGTTCTGCAGCGTATTGCGCAGGTTTCCGCCGTAGTTCATGTGCACGTGGGTGGATCCGCTGTACCATCCCCGCGCGGCCATATCGACCATCGGCGACAGCACCAGGCTGACCCGGGAGACCTGGCCGGCACGGATCTCCACCTCCTGGCGGGCGGGCCGGTACTCCAGTCCCTTGACTGCCTCGAGAGTCATTTTCCCCGGGGGCAGAGTCATTTCGAATTCTCCGCCGGTATGGAACAAAGGCTCTCCCAGGATGCTGACCCGAGCGTAGCTGTCTCCCGGTGGGTAGTGTTTCCCGTCGGCTGCTCTCCCATAGATCCGGGCACCTGTCTTGCGGCCGGTGCTGCTGTCTCGCACCTCCGCCCGGAGGATGCCCATGGGACGCTTCCAGTGGTATTCGCGGGGCTGTACCCTCTCCTTGCGGCCTCCATAGGTCTCCATCAGCCACAACCGGGGCAGACCGGGACCGGACGGATGCGGAGGCTCGTTTGAGATATAGGCGATCCGCTCTCCGTCCGGCGACCAGCGGGGATGGAAGTGGTCGTAGCCTCCGAAGGTCAACTTGTAAGGTGCCCCGCCGTCTATGGGGAGCACGTAAAGGTGGCTGAACTGGTCGGCCGCGCCCGCGGTGGAAGAATAGATGAAGCGCTTTCCGTCGTGCGAGACGTGGGGACGGGTCCGGTAGAGGCTCTGCTCCTCGAGGATGGGCTCGGCCCTGGCCATGCCCGGTCCCTGGGCCGGCATGCGCCAGACGTGTCCCGATCCCAGGGGGACGCCCCGGTTGGAAAGAAAGAGCAGCCCTTTCCCGTCCGGGGTCCAGGCGGGTTGAATGTGCATGTCCCATTCCCCGAAGTAGAGGCGGTTCTTGCCGTAGGAGTGGTCCCGGGTGAGGGCGGTGGCCGGTCCGTCCCAGCGTCCCTCCCGGAGGGGACGCACGTAGATGTTGAAGTACCCGCCGGGCTCGGTGGAGACGTAGGCCAACCGGTTGCCGTCGGGGGAAAAGACGGGATCGGCGTAGAGGTGGGAGTCGTCGGTCAGGGCGTGGGACTGTCCCGTTTCCAGGTCCAGGATCTGAAGCTGAATGGTGCGTCCCCCGTGGTCGGCGGTGTAGACGATCCACCTTCCGTCAGGGGACCAGTCGGGGGAGGAGTGATAGTGCCCGTCGTAGGTCAGTTCGAAGGCTTCCCGGCTGGCCAGGTCGATTCGCCAGATGGAGCCCTGAAGCCCGACGGCGATCTGCTTGCCGTCCGGAGACCAGGCGGGAGCCCAGGGCGTGGCCGAAGGCGCCGGTGGGAGGTAATAGTTGTGCATGTAGCCGCCTCCGTGCCGGGCGGCGGAATAGGTGCCGCCGGTCCGGGGTGTTGCTTGCCGAGCTGTGTCCGGAGGGGCAGGGGAGCGGGAGCAGCCTGTGGGGGCCATCCCTCCCAGGGTCAGCAGCAGGATCCAGAAGAGAGGAGACTTCCGAGGTGCCGGGTTCATGATCGGGCCTTTCTTTTCGATCCGGATGGGGTCCAGCCAGTTTATTACAACTTCCGGTTGGCCTGACGGACACTCTGGGATATCTTCAGGGCAACCTGATCCGGCGGCTGTGAGTCGAGGAGGCACCATGATCCTGAAATCCTGGATGCGTTCGAGCCTGATGCGGGGTCTGGCCTGCGGGGCGCTGGCTCCTTTGGCAGTGCTTCCGTTTTGGGACGGGAGTTCAACCAGGCCATCCGGGGCTGCTTTGACTCCCTCTATTGCCGGCATTGCAGGGACCGCATCGGCGGCCCCGTCAATAGCCGAGGAATGGACCGATTTCAGGGGGCCGAGGCGTGACGGCCACTATCGGGGAGCTCCCATCCTCACGCGTTGGCCCGGGCAGGGGTTGAAACCCCTCTGGCGTCGGACCGTCGGAGGCGGATACGCCTCCCTGGCGCTGGCCGAGGGGCGGGCCTTCACCATCGAGCAGCGCGGCGCCCGGGAAGTGGTGGCGGCTTACGACATACGGACGGGAGATGAGATCTGGACCCATTCCTGGGAGGCCTTCTTCGACGAATCCCTGGGCGGGGACGGCCCCCGAGCCACTCCCACCTGGCACCAGGGCCGTATCTATGCGCTGGGAGCCACCGGAGAGCTGCATTGCCTGGATGCCTCCGAGGGGCGATTGATCTGGTCTCGGAACATTCTCCAGGACAGCCGGGCCAGGAATCTGACCTGGGGCATGTCGGCCTCGCCCCTGATCGTGGAAGAGAAGGTCATTGTCCTGCCGGGAGGTTCGCGCGGCAGATCGGTGGCGGCCTACCACAAGGATACGGGGAATGCCTTGTGGAAGTCGTTGAGCGACAAGCAGGCCTACACTTCCCCCATGTGGGTGACCCTGGCCGGACAACCCCAGCTTCTGATCGTGAGCGCCAAGCGAATGATGGGGCTCTCTGGCGAGGATGGATCACTGCTTTGGGACTTTCCCTGGATCACCGACTACGACGTCAACGTCGCCCAGCCAATCCTGTTGGGGCAGGACCGGGTCTTCATCTCGGCGGGCTACGGCCATGGCGCGGCTGCGGTGCAGGTAGAACGGACTTCCACGGGTTTTGCGGCCGGCGCCCTGTGGCAGAATCGCCGCATGAAGAACAAGTTCACCTGCTCGGTGCTGAAGGACGGGTTTGTCTACGGTCTGGACGAAGGCATCCTGGCCTGTATTCGGGCCGAGACCGGCGAGCTCAGGTGGAAAGGGGGGCGCTACGGGCATGGACAGCTTCTGCTGGCCGGGGACCACCTGATCGTCCTGACCGAGTCGGGCGAACTGGTTCTGGTCAAGGCCGATCCCGAGCGGCAGCAGGAGCTGGCCCGCTTCTCCGCGATTCGGGGCCGGACCTGGAATCACCCTGCCATCTCCGAAGGACTGCTGCTGGTCCGAAATTCCGAGGAAATGGCCTGCTTCGACCTGGCTTTGAGATAGCGCCATGGCCAAGGCCCGGTCCATTGTCAAGGCGCTTTGCAAGGCGGGAATCACCGACCTGGTGGGGCTGCCCGACAACAGCTCGGCGGCCATGTTCGCCCTTCTGAAGGAAGGTGGAGAACCCGTTATCCGCCTGGTCACCCGTGAAGGGGAGGCTTTCGCCATGGCGGCCGGGCTCTGGATGGGAGGGCGAGCCCCGGCCGTCCTGATTCAGAACACCGGCTTGCTGGAGAGCGGCGACAGCTTTCGCGGCACGGTTCAGAGGATGAGGGTCCCGCTTCTCTGCCTGATCACCTTCCGGGGTTATGCCAGGCTGGAACGCGTCGGGCCGCGACCCGACAAGCTCGACCCGCATCTGTTGAGCCGTCCCGACGTGGATTCGGCGGCGCTGCTCACCGAGCCCACCTTGCACGCCTGGGGCCTGCCCTTCGACTACCTCCACGAAGAGCAGGACGTTCCCAAGGTCAATGCCTGGGTTGAAAAGGCCCATCGTCTTTCGGGGCCGGTCGCCCTGCTGGTAACCCGGAACATGACTTGAGATCGAGATCGCTTCTGGCGGTCCAATCCTTCCAGCGCCCTCCCCTGCATCCTGTCTCCCGGGAGGATCCATGCCCTATAACCTGAAGGTCACCCGCCAGAAGCAAAGCGGATTTTTTGCCGACTGCAGCCGGCAGGAGTTCGAGCGGCGCCTGGGACGGCTCCGGGAGGAGATGGAGCGGTCCGGGGTCGACGGACTGCTGCTGACCCAGCAGACCAACGTGCGCTACGCCACCGGATTTTATGAAGTGGGCTGGATCGTGCCCGCCTACTTCTACATGGCCTTCATCCCGGGAAAGGAAGACCTTCCTCCAGCCGTTTTCTGCCCCGAGGGATGCCAGATTCAGGCTGAGGCCGCCTGGGTGGAGACCGTGATCCGATGGGACTTTCCGGTGGGTTTCTATACCGGCAGCGTCGGCGACAGCCTGGTGCAGGCGGCGGCGTCCTGGTTGCGGAAGCTGGGCCTGAGCCGGGCCCGTGTCGCCACCGAGCTCAGCGCTCACTTCCGCATGGGGCTGTCGGTGGAATGCTTCGATGGCATTCGGGCAGCCTTGCCCGGGGTTGGTTGGGTCGATTGCGGGGAAATCATGTGGGCCGTGCGCCGTATCAAGTCTCCGGAAGAGGTGCGGCGGCTGCGGGAGGCCTGCCGCATCTCCTGCCTGGGAGTGAGGGCCGGTTTCGAGGCCATGAGCGAGGGTATGACCGAACGGGACATCGCCAACGTCATGTCGGCCCGGATGCACGCCGAGGGCGGCAGCCAGATCCACTTTCTGGCTCTCTACGCGGGACCTGACAGGGCCCTGTGGGCCGATTCGACCCCTCGGCGGGAAATGGTGCTCGGTCAGGGAAGCTTGCTGCAGTTTGACGGCGGCTGCACCTACGACGGCTATTTCGCCGATTTCAAGCGGTTTGCCTGCCTGGGAGAGCCGACCGCCGATCAGCGCCGCGGCTTCGAGATCGCCAAGGCCAGCGAAGAGGCGGCCATCGAGGCAGTCAAGCCGGGCGCCAACCTGGGGGAAGTCTATGAGGCATCCCAACAGGTCATTCGGGATGCGGGCTACCCCGACTTCGTGGACTGGTGCCAGTCCGTGGGCTGGTCCGGTATCGGGCACAGCCTGGGACTGGACATCCACGAGATGCCGGGAATTTCCATCGGCAGCCGGACCCGGATCGAACCCGGCATGGTGTTGTGCATCGAGCCCTTCTTCTACCACCGGGGCGGGTATCCCCTCTGGGAGGTGAGCAACAAGTACGGACTGGAGGACGTGGTGCTGGTGACGGAAACCGGGCATGAGATTCTGACCCCGGAGTCGATCATCAGCCGCGACATCTGGATGGCCTGAGAGTTGTGGTTGGGGCAATTCAAGCGATCGGCCAGCCCCCGCCCTGGCGCGGGGATCATTTGAGGAGAAACGCCCAATCTTCAATAAAGACGAACCACGAATGAACACGAATAGACACGAATAAACACGAAGACAGGTGGGCCTACTCCAACGAAAAAAGGCACCCAAGGGCTCCTGCGATTTTGTTCCATTGGTATTTCCTGGTTTCCTTCATAGATTATCCCTTCAATATTCGTAGTCACACCCCTGGAACCAACAACTCATCAATCCGTTTCAGTACTGTCCGGTTAAGCTTTCACGACCTTAGTGTAACAGCTTTAATTCCA
>VXMN01000279.1:1969-6233 GCA_009841055.1 Acidobacteriota bacterium | reverse complement strand
ATTCGTGGTTCGTCTTCAAAAGAGATCGGCAGTTTCACCCTCGAATGATCCGCCCAGTCGTCGGGGGCGGGGCGGAACTTGTCTAAAGCATGTCGGGCCTGCCGGATATGGACCGGGGACCCTCGTATTCGACCAGGATCTCCATCCGGTCGATGGTGACCCCTCCGCCCAGACCCTCCGGACGGGAGGCCAGCCGGGCCGACAGCACGTTCTCCCCGGGGCGGGGCAGCGCCTTGCTCAGGGTGTACTCCAGCCACTGGAAGTCGTAGCGGTGGCTGGTGCGCCGCATGGACTCTCCCTCCAGCGAGCTCCCGTTGAGGCTCAACTCCAGGGTGTCGGCGGCCACCAGGTTGCGCACTCTCAGCAGCAGCCGGGTTCGACCCACCCGGTCCGACCGGCAGTCGTCGGCGACGTGGAAGGGTACGGATGAGCTCTTGGAGCTGTTCCCCTCCAACTGCAACGGGAGCGGGTGGTCGTAGCCCAGGGCGGCGGCATCCTCGATGCGCGGGGAGACGAAGTAGTGCTTGCTCCGCTCCTTGACGGCCTCGGGGTCGCCGATGTCGGTCAGCAGCGCCCGCTCCTCCTCCCGGAAGGGCCAGGGGAACCAGGGAGCCACGATCAGGCCGTCCGCCCCCTTGGCCCAGTAGTTGGCGATGGCCGCCCGCAGCATGGCCGGACTGGCATGCTTTTCGTGCTGCATGAAGTAGGGCTGCAGGACAGGGTAGACCTCGGCTCCGGCCGGCCGGGCCAGTTCGACCAGCGACTCGAAGGGCAGATTGGGATCCAGCAGGAAGTAGCCGTAGTAGAGGGGCGCCAGGTAGTCGACCAGCTTCTCCTCCACCCAGGACCTTACATCCAGGCCCAGCGAAAGATTCATCGCCTCGGTGGGAAAGACCCTGGCCCCCACGATCCGGTTCTCTCCCTTGCTTCGAATCATCTCCGAGAGCCGCCGCACGTAGGCGGTCATCAGGGGCGTGTGGCGTTCGACCTCGCTCGGCTTGAAATAGTAGGGAGTGAAGGCGAAGTCGTACTCGATGCCTTCGGCGGGGTAGCTTGCCAGTTCCTCCATCCAGGAGAACTGGGTGTCCCTGACCCAGGCATGGGCGAAGTCCATGTTGTTCTCCAGGCGGCCTCCGCCTCCGGCAGCCGGTCCGGAAGTGCCGATGACGTAGCGAGGGTCCCTGGGCGCTCCGCCCATGCGCATGCTGACGATGAAGTCCAGATGGCGCTCGTGCGCTCGATCGATCAGCACCTGCAAGGGGTCCAGCCCCCGGTCGATCAGGCTCTGCATGTTGTACCAGGCCCGCCAGTAGTAGGAGCTCTCGAAGGGGAGCGGCTGCGACATGGCCCGCCGGCCCACCTTGGTGTCGCTGAACAGCCCGCCTCCGGTTTCCACCCCGTAGATCAGGGTATCCACCGAGGTCTCCACCAGCTCGTCCACCGGACGCCAGGCGTCCTCCATGGTCATGGGCGGCTCGAAGGCGTAGAGGTAGTAGTGGCGGGCGTCGTTGAAGTACATGGTGCGCCGCGGCCTGGACGCCGGATCCGGCTTGGACCGCGGCCCCGCCGCCGAAGCGGCGCCGCCGGGGGCCAGCAGGCCCGGTGCCGCCAGGGCGGCTCCGCCCAGGAATTGCCGGCGATTCAGAGCAGGTTTCACAGGATCCCTCCTGCCGCGTCCTCAGTCGATTGCGGGTTCTCGGTGGCGTCTCCTCCCAGCCAGCGGTAGGGCCTCGGATACAGCGCCAGGGACCGGTCCTGCAGAGGGAGCTTGACGGGACGATTGCCCTGCAGGGCCGATAGCTTGCAGGCAATGGCCACCTCGAGAGCCTGCCTCAGGTCATGGCCCGAGATCCACAGTTCGCTTCCGCTTCTGACGGCATCCACGAAGGAGCGAATGGAGGCCACCAGGTAGTCGTCACCCTTTCGCAGACCCGGAACCTGGTCCAGGATGCGGCGCCAGGCAAAGGGGCGATAGCCGGGATCGATGAGACGCCGTGAACCGCCGCTCTCGGTCCCTTGATAGATTTCGGGTTTCGCCCACTTCCAACGGACCAGGGTGTCCTCGCTCCACACGTCCACCCCGCTGAGCTGCCGGGTCCCGTAGGGTTGGGTGAGGCCGAAGACCTGGCAATCGGGCCCGCGGCTCATTCGGAACAGGGCATTGACGTTGAGCCCCTTGTCATCCTTCTGCTTGAGGGCCTCCGGGGGGCCTGCCCACGCCATGACCTCCTCGACCTCGGCGCCGGCAAACAGGCGCAGCACGGAAATGTGCTGGCAACCGCCGCCGGAGATCTCGCCGCCGAATCCGTGCACGGCCATTCCCAGAGTCCGGCCGTATCGACCCGCGTTCAGGCGTTGGCCGGCTTCCTGAATTTCGGGCATGGCACGCTGCAGATTGCCGCCTGCAAAAACGACTCCCCGTTTGCGACAGGCTTCCACCATGGCGTCGGCGTCAGCCAGCCTGGCGGCCATGGGTTTGTCGGTGGAAACACCTTTGACGCCGGCTTCGGCACAGGCGATAACGGCTTCCTTCATATACTTGCTGGGCGTGATGACCGCCGCCAGGTCGGGAACCACTTCCTTCAGCATGGAGTTGACATCCTTGAAGAGCGCCTTGACTCCGAAGCGATCTCCCACGACCTTGCGCCGTTCCGGATTCCACTCGGCAATGGCGACCAGCTCGGTGTCGGGCAGTGCTCGATAGACCTCGGCGAAGTACTGTCCCATGCGACCGCAACCGATGATGCCGACACGATATTTCTCCTTGGAAGGGCGGCCGGCGGCCAGGGAGGGCAGTGCGGCCAGGCCGGCGGAAGCTGCCAGTGACTGACCCAGAAATTTCCTGCGGTCGATGTTCATGCTGCAAGTTCCTCCTGCTTGAAGCTGTCAGGCGGGAAGAGCCCGCCGGCCTCCGAACTTCGAGGTCCCACTTACCGGCGCGAATCGGTATGAAGACGCGGCCTGTTCAGGGAATGTCCGGGACAGGAGCCTATGACAAAGCTCCAGGCGGGTCAAGGGTCAAACTCCGATCCGCGGGAGCCGGTCGCGGGTCGATGTCTCGAGGGTGTCGCCCGTCGCTCCGGCTTCGTTTCGGACCGGGGAAAACGTTTTGTTGCCGGAGGTGCAGTCTTGGGGTATGTTCACCCGAAGGAGGCGAGAAGAGTATGCGAGGGAATCGAGTCAAGGAGAAGCTCAACCGGGGTGAGGTGGCCGTTGCCGTCGGAGGACACGGCAATACCAGCGACACCATCGACTTTCTGGGCCCGCTGGGCTTTGACGGAATCTGGCTGGAGGGGGAGCACGGTTCGGTGAGCTGGGGGGAAATCGGCGATCTCTCCAGGGCCTGCGACCTGTGGGGAATGGCCTCGGTGGCCCGCCTGCACCAGAACGATCCCGGAGTGATCACGCGCATTCTGGACCTGGGCGTCAACGGCATCGTGGTCCCCCACGTCAGCACCAGGGTCGCGGCGGAGCAGGTGGTGGAGTCGGCCTTCTTTGCGCCGGCGGGAAGGCGGGGCATCTTCTCGGGCAGGAGATCCTACGGCGCCTCCGACTTTCATGAGCGGGCCAACGCGGAGACCCTGGTCATCGTCCTGATCGAGGAGATGCAGGCGGTGGAGAACCTGGAGAAAATCCTGTCGGTCGATCACATCGACGTCTTTTTCGTGGCCCCCGGGGACCTGGCCCAGACCATGGGCATGGTCGGCAGGCACCGAGACCCCGAGGTGGAAGCGGTGGTCGAGGGGGCGATTCGACAGATCGTCGCCGCGGGGAGGACGCCCGGCGCGCTGGGGTACGAGGACAAGCTGCAGCACTACCACGATCTGGGAGTGCGGTTCTTTCTGACCAACTACAACGCCTGGCTGGAGGAGGCCGGTCGCGCCTACCTGGACAGGGTCGCCGCGGTCAGGCCGGGATAGCCGCTTGAGTCGGCTGGTGGTCTGTATTCCGGCCCACCCGGGAGCGCGGGCGTCCCGCCCGCACAAAGCCTGGCGCAACCATGGCTAACTGTCACCTGGGTCAAGCGGGAACACCGCGATGGCTCTGCCTCAATCTGGCCGAAATTGTTCGGCGGCTGCCTGCAGCATCCCACTGACGCACAGCGACGACCAAAGAAATAAGGATGCGGGCGGGACGCCCGCGCTCCCGGGTGGGCACGCCCCGGGGGGGGGGGGGGGGGGGGGGCGCCGGGGGGGGGGAGCCCGGGGGGGGGGCGGGGGGGGCTGGCGCGGCGGGGGGGGGGGGGGTGGAGTTGAAAAAAAGA
>VXMN01000279.1:0-1959 GCA_009841055.1 Acidobacteriota bacterium | reverse complement strand
GCTCTGCGTCGGCCGCGCCCCCCCCTCCTCACCATATTCTCCACCCCCCAACCCCCCCTCCGGGGCGCGCCGCCCGCCCCCCCCCCCGCTCCCGGGTGGGCACGCCCCGGCGGCTGGCGCCGCCGTTCACACGTAGTCCAGCATCCAGATGTGGAAGACGAAGGGGAAGGCCCGGTCCAGGTCCTGGGCGTCTTCCTGCGATGGGTCGAGGATCTGCGACGGCTTTTCGGGTCCGAAGACCAGCCGGGCCGCCTGTCGAAGAGAAAGCTCCTGCGCGCCCTCCTGAGGTCCGGAAGCCCTGCCGCCGACGACCTCCAGATCGCCCCCATCCCACCTCAGGTCCACGCGCTCCCCGGTTTCACGGACCCACAGGCTCACCTGGCCGGAGCCTCCAGTCAGGCGATTCTTCAGACAAGTGGAGAGCTGCCGCAGCAGATTCCCCAGCGAAAGAATCCTTACCATTTTCAGGCCACAGCCGTCGGCCGTCTCCATGGGGATGCGTGTCCGGCAGCCCCGGCCGGTCAACAGCTCAGTCATGGGATTGTCGGGCAGGGGCACGAACACCTGCATCCGTTCGCCTGCCGGCTCGGGCAGCGCCCGGGCCAGCAGCGAAGACAGGGCCTCCGGGGTCCCGCCCCACTCCACCACGCCCGACTTGTTGTAGGCCCGGGCAACCACCAGGTAGCCTTCCACCCGTCCTTTCTCCTCCGCCACCCAGACCTCCGACTTGGGAAGGCCGAGCAGCGTCCGGTATTCAGCCTCGGTCCGGGTCAGCCGGCGGGGTTGAGCCTCGTGAATCTCGATGATCCTTTCCAGGTCTGTCCCGGCTTGAAATGGGCGAACGGGCAGAGGTTGCTCGAACCGCCCGGCCAGTTGGGGTTCCACCTGGTAGGCCCAGCCGTTGGACCCCACCACCTCCCAGCCCAGGCGCCGGTAGAAGTCCCTGGCGGGTCCGGTCCACAGCAGCCCGAAGGCGTCGCCCCGGGCGGCCATGGCCTCGACGGTGTCCTCCATGATCCTGCTGGCGGCCCCGCGCCGCCGGCGTTCCGGATCGGTAGCCACCGCGCAGATCATGCTGACGGGAAGCGCGCAGCCGTGCTCCCGCAGCTCCCGCCGCGCCATGGCCGCATGGCTGAAGATGCTGCCGCCCTCCGACACCACCCGAAGGTTGTCCAGGTTGCCGGGGGCGAAAACCAGGGGGTAGTCGGTGGACATGTCCTGGTCGACGCCGGTCCTGAAGACCTTGTTCACCAGGGCCAGGACCTGGCCCAGTTCCTCCGGCCGGACGGGGCGGGCTTCTTCCATATGTGGAGCGTCACGATCCATAGATTACTTGGGCGGATTCCAGGATGCTGTTTCTGCGCAGATAGTTGGGGCTCGCCTCGACCCCACGCCGACTGACAAGATCGACCTCGCGCCCGAAGATTTCCTCCAATTCCAGCTCCATATCGTCGAGATCGAAGAGCGTGTGCCTGGCCGCTTCTCCGAAACCTACCAGCACATCCACATCGCTTTCGGGTCCAAAGTCGTCACGCAGCACGGAACCGAACAACGCCAGTTCCGTGACCTGCCAGCGTTTGCAAAAGGCGGCGATCTCTTCTCGTGGTATGTCGATAGGGGTCTTCTTACCTTGCCGTACCATGGATCTTTCCGGACATTAAATCAAATGTACGGCTCTGCCGCACCGTCAGGGCTGCGACCCGGCAGGCCGGCGCGTGCCCCCTCGAGGAGCAAGAGCGATGGGAGGAGGCACCCCACCCGGGAGCGCGGGCGTCCCGCCCGCATGCGCTTCCGTAACGTGCCGCTCAGTTTCCCTGGATGGGGCGCCGGCCACGCCGCCGGCGAGAACCGCATGGGTCCGACCGAAGCAGGGCCCCGGCGTCTCTGCCGGTCGAGCCGGGTCGAGGAGATGGCCGAAATTATACAAAGACCAGTCCGGGCGCGACGCCCGCGCTCCCG
>VXMN01000316.1 GCA_009841055.1 Acidobacteriota bacterium | reverse complement strand
GGGAAGACCGACATCTCCGTTTCCCGGGTGGTCATGAACACCAGCAACACCGGCACGCCTTCCCGGGGTTGTCGGATTCCTCGCTCGAGGGCGGGAACAATGGACTCGATCTCTTCCACCCGCTCGGAATAGCAACCCAGGGATCGGGCCATCTCGGCGTAATTTCCTGAAATATCGGTAATTCGGTGCTTCACGCTGGCGGTGGGATAGAACTGCAACTCGGCAGCCATGCAAAAATTGTTGAACAGGATGGAGAGGATGGGGATCTCTTCTCGAACCGCAGTCTCCAGGTCGGTTCCCGTAAACCCGATGGCGGCGTCTCCCCAAAGGTTGATGCACAGTTTGTCCGGCTGGGCCATCTTGGCTCCCATGGCCAGGCCCAGCCCGTAGCCCAGTTGGGTCGACTTTCCCCAGCCGATGTAGGACAGGGGGCTGACGCATTCCCAGAAAGGAGAGAGCTGGTCCCTGGGACTGCCGGAGTCGTGGGTGATGATGGTGTTGGCGACGTCCACCGTCCGCATCAGGTCCCGGATCACCCGATAGGGGGAGAGGGGCTGATGGGAAGCCGTCAATTTCGGCATCCAGGCAGCCATCCATTCCTTCCTGATCGCCTGAATCCGTTGAGCGATGCCCTCGGCCCGTCCTCGCCCCTCCGGACTCAGTCGGGGTCTGATTTCTTCGATCAGGGCTTCCAGCGTCAGGCGGGCGTCGCCGACCAGCCCGTGCTCCACGGCAACGTCCTTGTTGATGTCGGCAGGGTCCAGCGTGGCGTGCAGGAACCTGGCGCTGCTCGGCATCGACAACCCGAAAGGCGTGGTGGTAAAGCTGCATCCCACCCCGAAAACCAGGTCGGCCCGGTTGAGGAACTCATGCACCATCCGGGTGGTGGAACGTCCGCCGGAACCGAGGGAGAGCGGGTGGTTTTCCGGAAAGGCGCTCTTTCCGCCCAGGCTGGTCGTCACCGGCGCTTCCAGCAACTCCGCAAATTCCCGCAAGGCCTGCCAGGCCTTGGCGTAGTGGATCCCCTGCCCGGCGTAGATGACCGGTCGTTCGGCCCGGAGCAGCATCTCGGCCGCCCGCGTCACCGACGGTCCGTCGGGACCGTATCGGACTCGTGGCGCCGGCTGGTAGGAGAACGACTCCGGGACTTCCTCGGACAGCAGGTCGGAGGGGAACTCCACCAGGACCGGACGAGGGCGCCCGTTCCTGACCTGGGTGAAGGCGCGGCGAAGCGTCGCCGACAGGTGAGCCGGAAGCG
Source organism: Acidobacteriota bacterium (assembly GCA_009841055.1). Lineage (GTDB taxonomy): Bacteria > Acidobacteriota > Terriglobia > Versatilivoradales > Versatilivoraceae > Versatilivorator. The sequence goes on along the minus strand of VXMN01000316.1, from coordinate 5,005 downwards.
TGACCTGCTCGCACGACTTGGTCACCTGCCGGTAATTGAGGGAGGAGTTGAAGTTGGGTTGCACCTGGGCCCATTCCCGGGGATGGCCCATGGGCAGGACCATGATGGGGGCCGACTCCGAGTAGGCCTGGGCCACGCCGCCAAAGGCGTTTTCGGCTCCGGGCCCGTTCTGCATGCAGAAGACGCCGATCCGTTCCCCGCTGTGCATCCGGCTGAAGGCGTCGGCCATGTGCAGGCCGGTTCGTTCCTGGCGCACGATAACGGGCCGAATGCCGGCCTTGGAGGCCGATTCGATGAGGAAGTTCAGCGGGTAGGCGAAAAGGACATCCACGCCCTCGGAAATCAGAATGCGGGCGACTGCATCGGCAACGGTCATGGAACCACAGTCTAGCACAGGTCCCGGACAACACCCGCCGTCCATGGGCTGCCAGGGCGCAGGGGCGACCCGTACAGCGTGACGGATCCGCCGCATCGGCAGGGCTGCGGCTCGGCAATCCGTCGCGTGCCTGTTCGAGAAGCAAGAATGATAGGAAGAGGCGCCCCCCGGGAGCGCGGGCGTCCCGCCCGCATGCACTGCCGTCGCGTGCCGCTCAGTTTCCCCGCGATGAGGCACCCGGCCACCCTGCCGGCGGGAACGCCATGGGCCCGGCCGAAGCAGAGTCCTGGCGCCCCCCGGGAGCGCGGGCGTCCCGCCCGCATGCACTGCCGTCACGTTCCGCTCAGTTCCCCTGCGATGGGGCACCCGGCCACCTTGCCGGCGGGAACGGCACGGGCCCGGCCGAAGCAGGGTCCTGACGCCCCCCGGGAGCGCGGGCGTCTCGCCCGCATGCTGTTCCGTCGCGCTCCGCTCAGTTTCCCTGCGATGGCGCTCCCGGGTGGGGTGCCCCAGTCCGGTCGCTCTGCTCCCTCCCCGGGGCGGCGGTCGGCCCCTGCCATTTTCGATGCCCATTGACACATACAGGCGCCGTTGGTCATTGAAGCAGGTCCTTCGTTCTTCGTGTCCATTGGAGTTCATTCATGGACCGTCTTCATTTCAATACGATGACCTTCAACTGCTTCTTCTCTCGAAAGGTCCGCCCGCACGGCATTGGCGGGGTTGGTCTCGCCTGCAATTTCCCCGGCAGCAATCCGAAGTTCCCTTTAGAATGAGAGTCGGATGCCACAGGCCACTGGCCGCCCAGTCTGCAGCAGTAAGCCGTCAGCCTTCCCAACCGGGCCCGCCCCCTCAGAGACATCTTGAACAAGACTCCCGATCAAAAAGTCGCCCTGATCATCGCCACCCTGGCCGCCTTCTTCATTCCCTTCATGGGATCCTCGGTGAATATCGCCATACCCACCATCGGCGAGCATTTCGGCATGGACGCCGTCTCGCTGAGCTGGGTGGCCACCTCGTTTCTGCTGGCGGCCGCCATGTTTCTTCTGCCCTTCGGGAGGCTGGCGGACATCCACGGCCGCAAACGCGTCTTTGCCTGGGGTATCGCCATCTACACCCTGGCTTCCTTCCTTTCGGCCGTTGCGCCTTCGGGATTGGCGTTGATCCTGTTTCGAGGGCTCCAGGGGCTGGGAGGCGCCATGATCTTCAGCACCGGGATCGCCATCCTGACCTCGGTCTACCCGCAGGAGGAAAGGGGCAAGGTGTTGGGATTCAGTGTGGGAGCCGTCTACCTGGGGCTGAGCTTCGGTCCCTCCATCGGCGGGTTTCTGACCGAGCAGTTCGGCTGGCGGTCGGTATTCCTGGTGCACGTTCCCATTGGACTGCTGATCGTTTCCCTGATCGCGGTAAAGCTCAAGGGTGAGTGGGCCGACGCCCGGGGGGAAAGTTTCGACTGGCTGGGCTCTCTGATCTACACCGTTTCACTCATGGGGGTGGTCTACGGGCTCTCCCTGCTGCCCCAGGCGCTGGGAGGCTGGCTGGCTCTGGCCGGAGCCGCCGGGCTGATCCTGTTCGTGCGATGGGAGCTGAAGGCCGACAGTCCCCTGATGAACATCAAGCTGTTCCGGACCAGCACCGTCTTTGCCTACTCCAACCTGGCCGCCCTGATTCATTACAGCGCCACCTTTTCGGTGGGATTCCTTCTGAGCCTCTACCTGCAGTACATACCAGGCTACGGGGCCCAGAACGCCGGCATCATCCTGATCGCCCAACCGATCGTGATGGCTGTCTTCTCGCCTTATGCCGGTAAGCTCTCCGACCGCATCGAGCCCAGGATGGTTGCCTCCATCGGAATGGCCTTGACGGCACTGGGACTGTTTCTGCTGGTCCTGCTCGACGACCGGACCGGCGTCGGGATGGTCATTGCCAACCTGGTCCTTCTCGGAATCGGGTTCGCCCTGTTTTCCTCGCCCAACACCAATGCCGTCATGAGCTCGGTGGACAAGAAGTATTTCGGAGTGGCCTCCGGCACCCTGGGGACCATGCGATTGACCGGGCAGATGCTGAGCATGGGCATCGCCACCCTGATTTTCGCCGTTTATATCGGCAGAGTGCAGATCACGCCCGAGCAGTATCCGCTGTTCCTGAAAAGCACCCAGGTGGCCTTCCTGGTTTCCGGCCTGCTCTGCATGGCCGGCATCCTGGCCTCGCTGGCCCGTGGGAGGTTGCGGGCTGCTGATCGAGGTTGAGCATCCCCACGAAGTCCCCAATTGGAGAAGAGGATTATGAGAAAAGTCGGCACCTCAGAGGCCAAGACCCGCTTTTCCGCGCTTCTCGATGAAGTCGCCCGCGGAGAGACCATCATCATCACCAGGCGCGGGCGCCCGGTGGCTTGGTTGACACCGCTGGAAGTCCCTGACCGTCGAAGCGCTATTGCCGCGGCCACGACCCTCCGCGACCTGCGCAAACGCATCGGGTGGGCAACAACCGAAGAGATTCTTCAGATGCGCGGCCAAGGGCGACGATGAAGGTTTCCAGCGCTGGGTAGCTCCGGCCTCCCTGGCATGGGTGCTCGGGGACGAGCCATCGGTACCACCCGGCGCTGTGCCAGAGGAAATCGTGTTGTCGTTGCAATGTTTTGGAAGTCGCTGAATCGGAGCCCATGCCATGCCACGCGTGACCATCCGTTTGTCTGACCGGACCTACCGCGCTTTGAAGGAAGCCGCCTTCCGACAGAATCGTTCCATGGGTTCCATCATTGAGGAGAGCCTGGGGTTGCGAGATCCCCGACCCAACGACACTGCAAGGAAGATTGTTGCCAAGGTGCGAGCGAAATCCGGGTTGAGAGCTGACGAGGCGATGGCGCTGGCGGTTGAGGAAACAAGACGTTTTCGCGACGAGAAGTAGCGCGGACTGACAGACGACGACGGCAACCGGCTTCTGACCAACGGGCTTGTCAACGCCAGTTGCCGCGAAAATAGGGGTCAGGAATTCACGGTGGGACAGGTGGCTGACATTTGAGGGGACTTGCTTAATGTCGAAAACAATCCAGTTGAGGAATGTCCCCGATGACCTTCACAGGGTTCTCAAGTCGAGAGCTGCGTTGGAAGGGAAATCTCTATCCAAATATCTGATCGCGGAGATTCAGCGTCACGCCGAGTACCCGACCATCGAAGAGTTACGCCGCCGGCTCCGGGCTCGAACCCCGGTTCGCCCGACTGTGCCGCCGGCCCAAATGATCCGGGAAGAACGAGACCGGTCGTGATTGTTGTAGCCGCTCCGGCAGTCGTCGCGCTGCTCTTGGGAATTATGGGCTGTTAACGCAATCGGTCGGCGTATTGGGCCAGCCGGCGTCGGATCTCTGCCTTGGGAAGACGGCATCGCGGATGTTTCGAAATGGCGGTCAAACCCGCGTGCAATTGCGGGATGCTCACTACGGAAGCGTTGTACATCTGGTCAAGAAGCCAGAGCACACCGTGGCACTCGACCGTTTCCTCAGCCGCAAGTTGACGAAGCGTTCTGTCACCGCTCAGAAGTACCCAGGCCCGGGTTTTTGCGAGCGTGAGAGCGAAACAATCAGCGAGGGAAAGAGCAGGTTCTCGCCTCCGGTAGGCAATGGCGCGTTTGACCCCGTTACCGTCTAACCCCTCTACGGAGAGGCCAAGCCGTATCAACTCCGACCCACCCCAGTCCTTCAACTCACGTTCGTACAGCAAATCGGGGACTGCGAATCGGTGCGGAAGGCGGAAACTGGCCTCCAGAAGGGACCCGCGTTCCAGATCAACCAGAACGGAGGTGTCCGAGACCAGTACTTGCAAGGGATTCAGTCTCCATCCGCCTCGTGGGGGAAGTCGGCGGTTCCTCCATCCGACGGTTCAATTCGCGCACCGACACACCAAGTAATTCGGCTGCCTTGGATTCGGAAATGCCCCCCTCGGAAAGGGCACGAAACGTCAGCCGCGAGAACCGCTTGGGCTCTTCGCCTTTTCTGGCGTACGGCTCCTGGTACGGCGGCTTGCGCCACCCGAAGCGATCAAAGTCGCTGAATAGCCGCCGGAACAAGGGTTCGGTGAAAATGCCGAGTTCTCTGCAACGATACGTGATCGCCTGAACGCTCACGCCGAAAAGTTGCTTCAACTCAAAAAGCTCGCCCCAGCCGATCGACTTGCGGTGTTTTCCGATTTCCGCCCAGAGGGTATCGGCGGGCATAAGGAAGGCGCCGGCGAATCGATACGCGGCCTGCTCCTCGTCCAACTTTGGGGTCACGTCCATGACCAGGTGTCCAAGCTCATGGGCTAGCGTGAAGCGCTGACGCTCCCCCCAGTGCGTGCTGTTAACCACAATGACGGGTACCGCGCCTTTACCGGCGCGACGTACCCGAGCCGACAGGCCGTCGATATTCGCCAGATCGAGGGCAAGAACCTTGATCCCCTGCTCTTCAAGTAACTCTACGAGGTTCGGGATCGGGTCGTTGCCAAGATCCCAATGATCCCGAAGGCTTTGGGCGGCCCGGTCGGCCTCGGAAACGTCACGCATGACCGGGTAGGGAGCCTCACGCGGACTGTGCCACTCGACACTCGGGAGGTGGAGCAATTCCTCCACCATGAGATAACGCTCGAGTAAGTACAGGAC